>JBATNZ010000302.1:0-27818 GCA_049290615.1 Candidatus Contendibacter sp. | reverse complement strand
GGGGGTGCCCGGCAGCGTCCACGCGGCCATGGTGCAGGATGTGGAGCGGGTGCAGGCCGCCCGCTACCAGCGGCTGGCCCAGAGCCAGCGGCACGGCGATCCGCTGAAATGGTTCGCCGTGGCCTGTCTGGGCGCGTTCACGCTGTTGACCGTGGCGCTGGTGCATCTCGACCACTGGCGAACCCAGTTGGTGGCGCTGTTGATTTATTCCGCCGCCATCTCGGTCAGTTTCGCGGCGGCCTATTTGCAGCGCAGCCCGTTTCAGGTGTTCGTCGTCAGCCCCCAGCCCATCGCCGAGTTGATGAGCATGGAGTCGTTGCTGGACCGGCGCTAACCGCCGCGCTTCAGGCCGGCTCGCGCACGATCTCGCCCAGGCCCACGCGCCGCAGGGCGGCGTTGAGCAGCCGGTGGACCTGGCGGGTGGTGTCCAGTTCCAGCGCCTGCCGGGCCAGTTCCCGGGCTTCGCCGCGGGTGAAGCTGCGGATCGCCCACTTGACCCGTGGCACGCTGACGGCGCTGGCGCTCAGGCTGTCCACTCCCATCCCCAGCAGCAGCACGGCGGCGCCGGGATCGGCCGCCAGTTCCCCGCACAGATTCACCGGCCGGCCGGTGCGGCGACCGCTCTCGATGATGTGGGCAATTGTCTTGAGCATCGCCGGGTGCAGGCTGTCGTACAGGCTGGCGACCCGGGCGTTGTCGCGATCCACCGCCAGCAGGTATTGGGTCAGGTCGTTGGTGCCCACCGAGAGAAAATCCACCCGCCGGGCCAGTTGTTCGGCCTGCCAGGCGGCGGAGGGCACCTCGATCATCACTCCGACCTGCGGGCGGGTCGCGGCATGGCCATCCTCGCGCAATTCCCGGTCGGCGCGCGCCAGCAGTTGCAACGCCTCGTCCACCTCCTCGACGGTGGTGATCATTGGGAACAGAATCCGCAGATTGTCCAGCCCGGCGTTGGCCCGCAGCATGGCGCGCAACTGGGTCAGGAAAATGTCCGGGTGGTCGAGGGTGAAGCGCATCCCGCGCCAGCCCAGAAACGGGTTGTTTTCCTCGATGGCGAAGTAGGGCAGGGTCTTGTCGCCGCCGATGTCCAGCGTGCGCATCACCACCGGGTGCGGGGCGAAGGCGGCGAGCATTTGCCGGTAAAGCTGACACTGCTCTTCCTCGCTGGGGAACGATTCGCGCACCATGAAGGCGAACTCGGTGCGATACAGGCCAATGCCCTCGGCGCCGACCTTGCGAGCGGCGGCGATGTCGGTCGGCAGCCCAGCCTTGGCGTACAGCGGAATGGGGTGGCCATCCCGGGTTTCGGCCGGCAAGTCGCGCAGTGCGCCCAGTTCGGCGGACAGCTCGGCCTCGGCGGTCATGAGCTGTTGGTATTCCGCGCGGGTGGTTGGGTCCGGGTTGACGTAGACCCGGCCCTGATAGCCATCCACGATGATGTCGTTGCCCTCGAACCGGCCCAGTGGCCGGTCGCCCAGGCCCATCACCGCCGGGATGCCCATGGCCCGCGCCAGCAGGGCGACATGGGACAGGGCCGAACCGCGCAGGCAGACGATACCGGCCAGTTGTTCCAGCGGTACCGCCGCCAGATGCGCCACGCTCATCTCTTCGGCCACCAGCACACAGCGTTCGGCGGCCGGTTCCAGGGCGTGAGAGGGGGCGGCGCGCAGGTTGTTGAGCACTCGCCGACCCAGGTCGCGGACGTCCTCGGCGCGGGCGCTGAGATAGGGATCCTCGGCCTGTTCCAGCAGCCGGACCCGGACCAGCACGGCGTCGCGCCAGGCGCCCGGCGCCCAGCGCCCGGCCCGGATGCCGTCGAGCGTGTCCCCGATCAGGCTGTCGCTGCTCAACATCATCCGGTAGACCGTGAACAGTGCCTGCTCGGTGGGCGGCAGCAGCGGCGCCAGCCGGTCGCTGGCCGCGCGCAACTCCGCTTCGACGGCGGCGATGGCGGCGTGGAAGGCCGCTTCCTCGGTGGCGATGTCCCGGGCCGGGCGATCCGGCACGTCGTCGAGGTCGGCCAGCAGATGGGGAATGGTGATGGTCCCCATCGCGACGCCCGGGGCGCCGGGCACGCCTTGCAAGGCGCGGGTGCCGGTGGTCAGCGGGTTGAGCAGTTCCTGGGTGGCGCCGCTGAGAATGGCGTGATTGAGAATGCTGGCCAGTTGGGCGGCGATGGTCACCAGGAAATCCACCTCGCCGGACTGGAACTGGCGCACGGCCACATCCTGGACCAGCAGGACGCCCAACACCCGGCGGTACTGGATCAGCGGTACGCCCAGGAAGGCGTGGAAACCCTCCTCGCAAACCTCGCAAACTGGGTGGAAGCGGGGATGGCGTGGCGCATCCTCCAGATTCATGGGTTCCTGCCGTTCCGCGACCAGCCCGACCAGGCCTTGCCGACGGCTCAGCCGGACCCGACCGACGGCTTGCGGGTTCAGACCGGCGGTTGCCATCAGCACATGAGATTGATTGTCCTCGTCAGCCAGATAGACGGTGCAGGCGGCGACCTGCATCGCATCCCGAATCCGGTTGACCGTGATCGCCAGGGCGCTGGGCAAATCCGGCGCGGTGCTGACATCCTGGACGATGCGGCGCAGGGTTTTGAGCATGAAGCGAGGTTCCTTCCGGTTGGAAATTTTTTGGAGCATAAAGTAAATCACCACGATGGATGGTGATAGCACGGAATAACCCAGCATCGCATGTAAGTTCAAGATCTCGTTGGCTCCAAACATTCGTGGTCCCAAATCCTGGGGCCGCGGTCGGTGGATGTAAGCTAACGACATTAGGGTCACTATTTCGGCCAATAGTTCGCCCCGCGTGGCGATGGAAGCCGGGTAGAATAGAGTTCTTTAGTTACGGCATTTAACCATGAACGATGAAACCCGGTTGACCATCGATCCAGCCCAGGCCGGCCGCCTGCTACGTCTGGCGACCTACGCCTCGGTGACCACGGCCACGGTGCTGATCGCCGTTAAGCTGGCGGCGGCGTTGATGACCGGTTCGGTCAGCGTGCTGGCTTCGCTGGTGGATTCGATGATGGACGTGGCGGCGTCCGTCATCAACCTGCTGGCGGTACATTATTCCCTGCAACCGCCCGACCGCGAACACCGCTTCGGTCACGGCAAGGCCGAGCCACTGGCGGGACTGGTGCAGGCGGCGTTCATCGCCGGTTCGGCGGTATTTCTGATCCTGAACGCGGTAGACCGACTGCTGCATCCGCAGCCATTGAAAGATGCCGTGGTAGGCATCGGAGTGTTGTTGTTCGCCATTGTTGCGACCGTGGCGCTATTGGCGTTCCAGCATCATGTCATCCGCCGCACCCAGTCCACGGCGATCCGGGCCGACGCGCTGCACTATGCCACCGACCTGCTGACCAACACCGCCACCATTCTGGCGCTGGGGCTGGCGATGCTGGGTTGGCCGCTCGCGGATCCGGTCTTCGCCATCGGCATCGCCCTGTACATTCTCTACAGCGCCGGCCACATCGGCCATGAGGCGGTGCAATTACTGATGGATCACGAACTGCCGGCCGAGGTGCATGCGCGCATCAAGGAGATCGTGCGTGGGCATGAGCAGGTGCGCGGGGTGCATGATTTGCGCACCCGTCGTTCCGGGCAAACCTATTTCATTCAGTTGCATCTGATGCTGGACGATCAGATGCCGCTGGTGGAGGCGCACCGGGTGGCCGACGAGGTGGAAGCGGTGATCGTGGCGGCTTTTCCCAACGCCGACGTGCTGATTCACGAGGATCCAGCCAGCGAACCGCCGCCATGGCCACTCCCGGTTTGAAAACAAAGACTTCATGTAGGGCCGTAATGTCGTCCGATTGCCAGTGCCGGTGTTCGATCCGGTTTTACGAGGAACTGAACGATTTCCTGGCGCCAGAACGGCGCAAGGTTTGTTTCAGCCACGAATTCCAGCGGCGCGCTTCGATCAAGGACATGATCGAAGCGCTGGGCGTCCCGCATACCGAAATCGATTTGATCCTGGTCAATGGCGATTCGGTGGATTTTTCCCATATCGTTCGGGATGGCGACCAGATCAGCGTCTATCCGATGTTTGAAGCCTTCGATATCCAGACGGTGAGCCGGGTCCGGCCGCATCCGTTGCGAGTGATCAGCTTCGTGCTGGACGTGCATCTGGGCAAGCTGGCGCGCTATCTGCGGTTACTGGGATTCGACGCGCTCTACCGCAACGATTACGCCGACGCCGAACTGGCGCGTCTGGCCAGCGCCGAGCAGCGAATTCTATTGACCCGCGACCGCGACCTGTTGAAGCGGGCAGTGGTGACGCACGGTTTTTTCGTGCGGGCGACCGATCCACGCCGGCAGATCGAGGAAATTCTCGATCGGCTGGACCTCTACCGCGCGATCCAGCCGTTCCAGCGGTGCGTCCGTTGCAACGGCCTGCTGGCGGCGGCGTCCACGCGCCAGGTTTGGGAACGTCTGCCGCCGAAAACCCGCTGCTACGTCGAAACATTCTGGGAGTGCGGCCAGTGCGGCCAACTGTATTGGGAAGGCAGCCACATGCCGCATATCCGCCGGTTGATCGAGAACCTGCGGGCGCGGGCTGCGGTGAAATACCCTTCACTGGACAAATCGCCGGGGCTGGGAAATGATTCGGAAGCGTCGGGCTTGCCCGTGGGGGCGGACCGGCGCATTTGATCACGCCAACCACTCTCAAGGATCAGCCATGCGTTCGCGGTTATTGATTGCGTTGCTCCTGACGTCGGGCCTGGTTTGGGCCCAGGATGCCTCCAGATCCCCCCGCCTGGATCCGATTGCCGACGGTCCACCGGAGGCGTCGCGGGAACAGAATGTCCCGGCGCCGGAAGTGACCATCCGCCAACAGGGCGATCGGGGTTCCGTCGAGGAGTATCGCGCCGGGGGCGTGCTGTACATGATCAAGGTCAATCCCACCAAGGGCGCGTCCTACTATCTGGTGGATACCGACGGCGACGGCAATCTGGAAACCCGCTACAACGACTTGCAGGGCGGGATGCTGATCCCGGCCTGGGTGCTGCTGCGCTGGTGACCAGCGCACCCGAACCACCCCGGCGCTACGCGCCACCCCTCCTTGGCCAAGGAGGGGAAATAAGATCGGGTTCGTTTCTGAAAATTCATCAGCCGGGTGGTGGTCGCCATTCGGCGCTTTCCCGCCGCAACTGGGTGCGGACCTGAGTCCGCTCCGCCGTTTTGGACTTCTGGTGCGCGCCGCCCTTGCGCAGGATCGGCGCGGCGGCGACCGGGTTGCGGCGTGGCCCTGGATGATTTTCTCCATGACGATGTTCTCCGTGCTGGAGGGTGGTCAGCCCTTGACGCACACTACCTGCTTGAGGGTATGCACGACCTCGACCAGGTCTGACTGATTGGCCATCACCTCGTCGATGGGTTTGTAGGCGCCGGGAATTTCATCAATCACGCCGGCGTCCTTGCGGCATTCCACCCCGGCAGTCTGGGCGATTAGATCCTGTGGATCGAACTTCTTTTTGGCCTGGCTCCGGCTCATCCGCCGTCCCGCGCCGTGCGCGCAGGAGCAGAACGAATCCGGCTCGCCCTTGCCGCGCACGATGTAGGACTTGGCGCCCATGCTGCCGGGGATGATGCCCAGGTCGCCCGCGCCGGCGCGGATGGCGCCCTTGCGGGTGATGAACAGGTCTTCCCCGAAGTGGCGTTCAACTGCCACATAGTTGTGGTGACAATTTGAAGTGAGAATGTTGTCTTCGAGAGCGAAGGAATGGGTTCCCTCAACGACTGCGCAGAACACTTCTTCGACCCTATCGGTCGGCTCAACCCTGACCACATTCCAACCGCGACGCTCAGCAGCATCACGCCCGTCGATGAAACGCAGGCGATGACTCTCAATGAGGAAAAATCCTGGGCAGAGATCGCCTCTCATCAGCCCAAGTAGATAGAGTGGCGTTTCCACTTTACCGAAACCCTTTCGCATTCGAGTGCGAATGCCAAATGTTCCGATGCCGATGATTGTGCAGAGTTGACGGACGTATTCCAGATTAGATCGATTGGCGGAAGCCAGCGTTGGACGCCCTGTTCGATCAACATCGCCATCTGCCGCGAAATAACCCGCGAGCCAGCCGTAAAGGATGTTGGGCGTCGAGTCTAGCGGTGGGCGTTCAGTTTTCCATTCGGTAGGTAGATGGAGAATGCGTTTGAAGTGCGCATATTGACGCGGCGGTTCCTTATCGGCGAAGAAGGGAAGCATGGCCTCGTCCTTCATGCCACAGAAATTAGCCACCGCCCACCGCCCTTGAATAGAGCCATCGCCATAGACGAAGCCTCTCGCCGCCGACTCTCTATCCACAGTTATGGCATCCGCACGCGGCGGGAAGCTACTTTGTAGGCGATCCTTCGCACACAGTTCAGTCGTTGTCTTGTGCGTCTGTGTTCCGATTTGATTGCGAGTAATCCAGCGATGCCCTGCGGTGGCATAAATCGTTTTGAGAACGCCTGACCGACTGAGCGTGACAGCGAAGAGACGCTGTTCACCGAAACTCTTGAGGGGGGCTTTGATCCATTGCCCGCCAGAGGTTAACAGTTCGTGTTCGCCGCCACAAAGCTCGGAAATCGCACGGTTGCCACTCCGTGTCATTATCATCGTTTCCCCCGCGAGACAATTGATCGCCTCCTTGGTGGCGGTGAACGGCGGCAGTTGCCGGGCCAGGGTGCCTAGAATCAGCCGCATCATCTCGCGGCGGTTGGTCATGGCGTAATCCTGCGCCCATTGCACCGCCGTCACGTAGTCGTCGAAGTGTTCCGCGCCTTCCTGCAGATAGGCCAGGTCGCGGTCGGGCAGGTTGGCCAGGTGCTTGCCCATGTCCTTGCGCGCCAAGTCGATGAAGTAGCGGCCGATGATGTTACCGATGCCTCGGCTGCCGGAATGCAGCATCACCCACACGTCCTGGTTCTCGTCCAGGCACAGTTCGATGAAGTGGTTGCCGCCACCCAGGGTGCCCAGTTGCCGCGCCCAGGTGATTTCGACATTCCGCTGCATTTTGAGAATGCCGGGATGCTTTTTGACGATGCGGTCCAGGCCGCCGGACAGGGCGCGGACAGTCGAGGCGGGAGCGCCATGCCCTTCGGGGTGCATGTCGAACCCGACCGGCACCGCCGCCTCGATGGCGTGGCGCACCGGCCGCAGGTTGTCCGGCAACTGGCTGGCCTTGAGGCTGAGACGAGTGGCGACCATCCCGCAACCGATATCGACCCCGACCGCCGCCGGAATGATGGCGCCCTTGGTGGGGATGACCGCGCCGATGGTCGCGCCGATGCCGACGTGGACATCGGGCATTGCCGCCACATGGCCGTGGACGAAGGGCAGTTGCGCGATATTGAGCAACTGGTTGATGGCCTGTGGATCTACGTCGTCGGTGTAGATTTTGACGGGAACCTGGCCCTTGGTGATGATTTTCCTGATCGGCATGACTGCTGCTCGCGGTGATGAGGAGCCCGGCTCCTCAATGCAAAAACCCTGGATGACGGTTGTCACCCAGGGTTTTTCCAGATCGGAAAGCCGGCTCGGAAGACAACCAGGGCCTTCCGGAGACCGCTCGGAAGGCGTCACATGATGGCGTGTTTCGATGTGAGCATGTGGGAACCTCCCGTGCGCTGGCGCGGCATGAATCGCTGGTGAGTAGGGTACGCACCCTTAAAAAAACGTCTGAAATATAAGCGGGTTCCCCGCGCTTGTCAAAAAGCCGCGCCCGTTGGGGTGCAATTGGCCAGGCGTCTGATAAATTTTAGGGGAAGCGTAAAACCCCAATGGGTATCTTGGCGTTCCCGTGGAGCGCCGATCATTGCCAACAACCACCAACAATCAGGAGGAGTAGAACATGCAGCGTCGCGAGTTCATCAAGAAAGCTGGTCTGGGTCTGGCCGCCGCCGGTACAGTGGTAGTACCTGCCATCGCCCAGTCGCAATCCCCGCCGCTAGCCCCTCAACCCGTAGCTCAGCCGCCGGTACAGGAGGGGCTACCCACCATCAAGTGGCGGATTGCATCAAGCTTCCCCAAGAGTCTGGATACCATCTATGGCGGCGCCGAGGTGTTGGCCAAGCGGATCGCCGAACTCACTGAAGGCAAGTTTGAAATCCGTGTTTTCGCCGGCGGCGAGATCGTGCCACCCTTTGGCGTGCTCGACGCCGTGCAGCAGAACACGGTGGAGTGTTGCCATACCTGCGGCTACTACTTCCACGGCAAGAACAAGGCGTTTTCCATCGACACCGCCATCCCGTTCGGCCTGAACGCCCGGCAGATGAATGCTTGGTACTATTACGGCGATGGTCTCCCCATGACCCGCGAGTTCTTCGCCAAATACAGCGTCGTCAACTTCCCCGGCGGCAACACCGGTACTCAGATGGGCGGCTGGTTCCGCAAGGAAATCAAATCGCTGGAAGACCTCAAGGGGTTGAAAATGCGTATTCCGGGCTTTGGCGCCGAGGTGTTCTCGGCGCTGGGCGCGGTGCCGCAGGCCCTGCCGGGCGGCGAAATCTATCCGGCGCTGGAGCGCGGCGCCATCGACGCCGCCGAGTGGGTCGGTCCCTACGACGACGAGAAGCTGGGTTTCTACAAAGTCGCCAAGTTTTATTATTACCCTGGCTGGTGGGAGACCGGGCCTCAGATCAGTTTCTACGTCAACAAGGAGCAGTGGGAGAAGTTGCCCAAGCCCTATCAGGCGGCGTTCGAGACCGCCGCCATCGAGGCCAATCTCCGGATGATGGCCGCCTACGACGCCAAGAACCCTTTGGCCATCCAACGGCTGGTGCAGAACGGAACCCAGCTCAAGCGCTATCCGGATGATGTGTTGAAGGCGGCCTACGAGGCGGCCCAGAAGCTGTACGCCGAGGAATCCGCCAAAAACCCGGATTTCAAGAAGCTCTACGATTCCCTACACGCCTTCCAGCAGATTTCCGACATCTGGATGGGGCTCCCCGAGGGCGCGCTGGCGAGCTTCATGCAGGCGCGGATGCGCGACAAGAAGTAACCTTGGCCAGTCAAGCTCCCCTCTCCCTTGGCGGGAGAGGGGTTGGGGATGAGGGGGAACAGGTTCTACTGCTAGGGTTTGGGCGCGATCCGCTTGAACATGTCAGCGGTATCCTCCGGCTGCGAGTCGGCGCCGGCGCCGCCTTGGTCATCTTGCGGCGCCAGCATCCGCACCTGCGCTGGCTCGCCCGAGTGAAGGGGGCGGTCGAGGCCGATGGTCACCAGCGACGGAAAAGCGATGATCAGCGCCACCATGATGACCTGGATCACCACGAACGGCACCGCGCCCCAGTAGATGTCGCTGGTGCGCACCGTCGGCGGGGCCACGCTGCGCAGGTAGAACAGGGCGAAGCCGAACGGCGGGTGCATGAACGAGGTCTGCATGTTCACGCCCAGCAGTACGCCGAACCAGACCAGGTCGATGCCCAGCTTCTCCGCCACCGGCGCCAGCAACGGCAGGATGATGAAGCTAATCTCGAAGAAGTCGAGAAAGAACGCCAGCAGGAACACCAGGGTGTTCACCACGATCAAAAAGCCCAACTGACCGCCGGGCAGGTCGAGCAGCAGGTGCTCCACCCACAGATCGCCGTTGACGCCGCGGAATACCAGGCTGAACACGCTGGAGCCGATCAGGATGAAGATCACGAAACTGGTGATCTTGGCGGTGGCGGTCATGGCCTCGACCAGCAGCTTGCGGTTCAGTTTGCCCTTGCCCAACGCCATCGCCAGCGCGCCGACCGCGCCCAGCGCGCCGCCCTCGGTGGGGGTGGCCCAACCGATGAAAATGCTGCCGAGCACCAGGAAGATTAGCAACAGCGGCGGGATCATCGCCACCACCACCCGCCAGGCCAGCGCCCAGCCGCGCAGGGTGCGGGCTTCCAGCGGCAGGGCCGGGGCGAGGTGCGGTCGGAAAATCGTGTTCAGTAGCACCCACAACACGTAAAGCCCGGTCAGGATAAAACCGGGGATGAACGCGCCCTTGTACATGTCGCCCACCGAGCGGCCGAGCACGTCGGCCATCACGATCAGCACCAGCGAGGGTGGGATGATCTGCGCCAAGGTGCCGGAGGCGGCGATCACCCCGGCGGCGAGCGCTTTGTCGTAGCCGTAGCGCAGCATGATCGGCAACGAGATCAGGCCCATGGCGATCACCGAGGCGGCGACCACGCCAGTGGTGGCGGCCAGCAGGGCGCCGACGAAGATCACCGCGTAGGCCAACCCGCCACGAATGCTACCGAACAACTGGCCGATGGTGTCCAACAGATCCTCGGCCATGCCGCTGCGTTCCAACACCAGCCCCATGAAGGTGAAGAACGGAATCGCCAGCAGGATTTCGTTCTTCATGATGCCGAACACCCGGTCGGGAAACGCCTGCAACAGATTCGGGGTGAGCAGGCCCAGGTGCATGCCGAGCAGGCCGAAGGCCATGCCGACCGCCGCCAGCGAGAACGCGACCGGATAGCCGATCAGCAGGAACATGATCAGCGCCGTGAACATGATCGGCGCCATGTTGGCGATCAGGAATTCGTCCATGTCAGTGTCCTCCCCTGAACTTGGGCAGGGGTCGGTGGCCGGTCAGCACCGCGATGTTTTTGATGGTCTCGGACAGACCTTGCAGGCTGAGCAGAATGAAAGCGGCCGGAATCGCCAGCTTGATCGGCCACCAGATGAGTCCGCCGGGATTCGATGAAGCCTCCCGGGTCTGGTAGGCGATCAGGAAGAAGTTCCAGGAGTCCACGGCGATCAACAGGCAGACTGGTAGCAGAAACAGCAGTCCGCCGATGATGTCGATCCACACCCGGACCACGGGTGGAAACTTGGAATACAGAATGTCGATGCGGACATGACCGCCTTCCCGCAGGGTCCAGGCCGAGCAGAACAGAAAGACCAGCCCGAACATGAACCATTGCGCTTCCAGCAGGGCGTTCGAACCCCAGTCGAGCGCGTAGCGCAGGGTGGCGGTCAGGGCGCTGATCAGGGTGCAGAACAGGATCAGCCAAATCATCCAGCGGCCGATCACCGTGTTGAGGGCGTCGATGGCCGCCGATAGGCGGAGCAGAAACTTCATGTCGCCTCCTGGGGTGAGCTAGGGCGCCGAAGGAGCAACGGCGTTGTTGGGGATCGGTGTCGCTATCCCGCGCTGGCCGGGCTAAAGGTTTCGCAAGCTTGCCGAAGCTTCACAAGTCTAGTCGCTGAAACCCGGTGCGCCACTTTACTCCGCTGCTAGAATGCCCGTTCCTGCCGACCCGTTCGGCTGTTTCGCAATCCCATCGAGATGTTATTGATGCAATATAAGGACTTGCGCGATTTTATCGCTCAACTGGAACGGCTCGGCGAGCTCAAGCGCATTCCGGTCGCCGTGGACCCGAAACTGGAGATGACCGAGATTTGCGACCGGGTACTGCGCGCCGGAGGCCCGGCGATCCTGTTCGAACATCCCAGGGGTCACGCGATTCCGGTGTTGGGCAATTTGTTCGGCACGCCGCGCCGGGTGGCGCTGGGCATGGGCGCGGATGACGTGGAAGCGTTGCGCGAGGTCGGCAAACTACTGGCGTTCCTGAAGGAACCCGAACCGCCCAAGGGTCTGCGCGATGCCTGGGAGAAGCTGCCGATCTTCAAGAAGGTGCTGGACATGGCGCCGAAGAAAATCAGCCGGCCATCGTGCCAGGAGCGGGTGATCGAGGGGGTGGACGTCGACTTGTCTCGGCTGCCGATCCAGACCTGCTGGCCGGAAGACGCCGGGCCGCTGATCACTTGGGGCCTGGTGGTCACCCGGGGGCCGAACAAGCCGCGGCAAAATCTGGGCATCTACCGCCAGCAGGTGATCGGCCGCAATAAAGTCATCATGCGCTGGCTGGCGCAGCGGGGTGGGGCGCTGGATTTCCGCGACTGGCGGCAGGCCCGGCCCGGCGAGCCATTTCCCGTGGCCGTGGCGCTGGGCGCCGATCCGGCGACCATTCTCAGCGCGGTGACGCCGGTGCCGGATACCCTGTCGGAATACGCCTTCGCCGGGCTGCTGCGCGGTTCCCGCACCGAACTGGCGCAATGCCTGGGCAACGAGTTGCAGGCGCCGGCCAGCGCCGAGTTCGTGCTGGAAGGTCATATTGCCCCCGACGAGACCGCGCTGGAAGGGCCGTTCGGCGACCATACCGGCTATTACAACGAGGTGGACCGCTTCCCGGTGTTCACCATCGACCGTATCACCCACCGCGAGAATCCCATCTATCACAGTACCTACACCGGCCGGCCGCCCGATGAACCGGCGATTCTCGGCGTGGCGCTGAACGAGGTGTTCGTGCCGATCTTGCAGAAGCAGTTTCCCGAGATCGTGGATTTCTACCTGCCGCCGGAAGGCTGCTCCTACCGGTTGGCGGTGGTGGCCATGCGCAAGCAATATCCGGGACACGCCAAGCGGATCATGCTGGGAATCTGGTCGTTCCTGCGCCAGTTCATGTACACCAAGTTCGTGATCGTGGTCGACGACGAGGTGAACGCCCGTGACTGGAAAGACGTGATCTGGGCCATGACTACCCGGATGGACCCGGCGCGGGACACGGTCATGATCGAAAACACGCCCATCGACTATCTGGATTTCGCCTCGCCGGTGTCCGGGCTGGGTTCCAAGATCGGTTTCGACGCCACCAACAAATGGCCAGGCGAGACCACGCGCGAATGGGGCCGGCCGCTGGCAATGAGCGCGGCGGTGAAACAGCGGGTCAATGCGCTGTGGGGAGAGTTGGGGTTGTAGTGTGGAGCCGGCTGGAAGCCAGCTTGGCAGGCTGATGATCTTCAACAAAATAATCCGGTAGCCGCCGGGGTCAAACCACCCCGGCGCTTCGCGCCACCCCACCGTGAAAAGGAGGGGAAACATACCCGATTGATTGCTGGTAAGCGTTCACTCCCCACCCTGTAACGGCTGACTCCCCTAAGGGACGGGTGTGGAACACTGTAGCCGAGTCCCGTGATCGACTGCCAAGCACCAGGAAGGGGCGGAAGGGGATAAGCGCGCGGGCCGATTACTGCTCCAGCACGTCTTGCGCCAGCACGACGTTCAGGTCGATGTTGCGGCGCTGCTGGATATTCTTGCCCTCGACCAGATACACGATGTGCTCGGCGATGTTCTTGCAATGGTCGCCGATCCGCTCCAGCGCCTTGATAATGAAGACCACATTGATGGCGTGACCGATGGTGCGCGAATCTTCCATCATGTAGGTGATCAGCCGCCGCAACGCGGATTGAAATTCCTGATCCAGCGCGTCGTCGTTGTTAATGATGGTCAGCGCCTTCTCCACGTCCAGGCGGGCGAGGGCGTCAAGACAATCGTGCAGCATGTCGCCGGCCAGTTCGGCCATCGGACTCACATCGCGCAGCAACTTGGCGCTGGGTGGGCTGCTGACGCTGTCGTACATCTGGACCGTCATCCGGGCGATTTTTTTGGCGCCGTCGCCGATCCGCTCCAGGTCGGTCACGGTATTGGACAACGACATGATCATCCGCAAATCGCTGCCGAGCGGTTGGCGCAGGGCGATCATGCTCACGCAGTCCTCGTCGGCCTTGACTTGCAGGCCGTTGATCAGCCGGTCGCGGGCAATCACTTCACGCGAGGTGGTGATGTCTTCCTCGTCCAGCGCCACGATAGCTCGTTTGATCTGGTCCTCAACCAGCCCACCCATTTCCAGAACCATGTTGCGGAGATTGGCGAGTTGCACGTCGAACTGCTTGACGGTATGGGCGTCTTGACTAATGGTCATGGTCGGGTACTCCCGTCGAATCGTGAGTGGAGGCGGGTTCAGCCGAACCGACCCGTGATGTAATCCTCGGTCAGCTTATGCTTGGGATTGGTGAAAATCTGATCGGTATCGCCGACCTCGATTAGATCGCCCAGATGGAAATAGGCGGTGCGTTGGGACACGCGGGCGGCCTGCTGCATCGAATGAGTGACGATGATGATGGTGTAGTTCTCCCGCAGTTCGTCGATCAATTCCTCGATCTTGGCGGTGGCGATAGGGTCGAGCGCCGAACAGGGTTCGTCCATCAGGATCACTTCGGGATTGACAGCGATGGCGCGGGCGATGCATAGCCGTTGTTGCTGGCCACCGGACAGACTGGTGCCCGGATCTTGCATCCGCGTCTCGACTTCCTTGAGCAGACCGGCCCGCTCCAAGCTGGCGCGGACCAGGCCATCAAGTTCGGCCTTGGTGTTGACCATGCCGTGAATGCGCGGCCCGTAGGCGACGTTTTCGTAAATGGACTTGGGAAAGGGATTGGGCTTCTGGAACACCATGCCGATCCGCGCCCGCAACTGCACCACGTCAATGCTCTTGTCGTAAATATCGTCGGTGTCCAGCTTGATCGAGCCGGTAACGCGGCAACTGGTGATCGTATCGTTCATCCGGTTCAGGCAGCGCAGGAAGGTGGATTTGCCGCAACCGGATGGGCCGATGAAGGCGATGACTTCGTTGGCGCCGATGTCGAGGCCGACATTCTTGATCGCGTGCTTTTCGCCGTAATAGACGTTAACACCGCGGCAGACCATTTTGGGGTTGTCCACCGTGATTCGGCCGACAGTTTGCCGGTTGTTGTAATCGGTCACCTCGACGCTGGATTGCTTGCGGGGTGCGGTGTCGGTATGCAGCGCCTGGTCCAGGACGGTCTTGGTTTCGATGGCGGTCGTGCTCATGACAAAGGTAATCCTTGTTTTGAGGGTTGGCGTGGCGGTCGGAGTGCTTACCAGCGCCGCTCGAAGCGCTTGCGCAACACGATGGCCAGTCCGTTCATCAGGATCATGAACGCCAGCAGCACCATGATCGCGGCGGAAGTCCGTTCCACGAAGGCCCGCTCCGGCAGGTCGGACCACAGATAAATCTGCACCGGCAGCACCGTGGCCGGGTCGGTGAACCCCTTGGGTACGTCCACGATGAAGGCCACCATGCCGATCATCAGCAGCGGCGCCGATTCGCCCAGGGCGCGGGCCATGCCGATGATCGAGCCGGTCAACATGCCGGGCATGGCCAGCGGCAGGACGTGATGCCCGACCATTTGCAATTTGGACGCGCCCATGCCCAATGCGGCTTCGCGGATCGACGGCGGCACCGAGGTCAGGGCGGCGCGACCGGCGATGATGATCACCGGCAGAGTCATCAGGCTGAGCACCAATCCCCCCACCAGCGGCGCGGAGCGGGGCAGGCCGAAGAAGTTGATGAACACCGCCAGACCGAGCAGACCAAACACGATGGAGGGCACCGCCGCCAGATTGTTGATGTTGACCTCGATGATATCCGTCCAGCGGTTTTTGGGGGCGAATTCCTCCAGATACACCGCCGTGGCGACCCCAATCGGGAACGATAGCAGGAAGGTGACCAGGAGGGTGTAGAAGGAACCCATCAGCGCGCCACGAATCCCGGCCATTTCCGGTTCGCGGGAATCACCGCTGCTGAACAGAATCGTGTTGAATTGCTTCTCGATTTTACCGGCTTTCAGCAGTTTGTCGGTCCAGCCGATCTGGTTGTCCTTGATCGGGCGTTCGGTCTCGTCGAGGCCGCGATCAATGTTGCCCTTGACCAGGGTATCCACGGCGGCGCTGGCCAGCAGCCAGATCTCCTGCTCGGCGCCAATCAGGGCCGGAGTCTGGAGCACCCGGCTTTGCAGTTCCAGCGCCGCGTTGGAACTGACCAGACCATAGAGCGCCCGCAGTTCCAGCCGTCCCTCCACAGTGGGAAACATCTGCCGCATCCCGGCCCGTACCAGCGCGGCGTAATCCGCGCTCTCCAGCGTTTTCTGGTCGCGGGTGCCCTGAGGATCGATCACGGCGGGATCAAACTTGATCGGTATCTGGATATAGGTCTGCCAGAACGCGGGATAGCCCTTGCCGATGATGTTGCCGAACATCAGCACCACAAACAGCAGCCCCAGGCTGACCGCGATCAGCCCGTACCAGCGGAAGCGCGTCTCGGCGGCGTGGCGGCGCTTGAGGCCGGCATTGACAATGGTTTTGATGTCCCGATTCAGAAGAGCCGGCGCGCCGGCGGCGGAAGTGGGCTTATTCATATTGCTCCCGATACTTGCGCACTACATGCAGGGCGATGATGTTGAGGATCAGCGTGACCACGAACAGCATCAGGCCGAGGGCGAAGGCGGCCAGGGTCTTGGGGCTGTCGAATTCCTGATCGCCGGTGAGCAGGGTCACGATTTGCACGGTCACCGTGGTCACCGCCTCCAGCGGATTGGCAGTGAGATTGGCCGACAGCCCGGCGGCCATCACCACGATCATGGTTTCGCCGATGGCGCGGGATACCGCCAGCAGGATGCTGCCGACGATGCCGGGCAGGGCGGCGGGCAGCAACACCCGGGTGATGGTTTCCGACTTGGTGGCGCCCAGGGCGTAGGAGCCGTCGCGCATCGACTGCGGCACGGCGTTGATTACATCGTCCGACAGCGAGGACACGAAGGGAATGATCATGATGCCCATCACCAGCCCGGCGGCCAGCGCGCTTTCCGAGGCGACGTGCAGGCCCATGGCGGTGCCGATCTCGCGGATGAACGGGGCGACGGTCAGCGCGGCAAAGAAGCCGTAGACCACGGTCGGGATGCCGGCCAGCACTTCCAGCGTCGGTTTGGCCAGGGCGCGAAATTTCGGGGTGGCGTACTCGGACAGGAACAGCGCCGACATCAGGCCAATCGGCACGGCGATCAGCATGGCGATGCCGGAAATCAGCAGGGTACCGGCGAACAGCGGCACCGAACCGAAGGCGCCCGATGATCCAGCCTGATCGGCGCGCAGCGCGGTCTGCGGACTCCATTGCAGGCCGAACAGAAACTCGGTGATCGGCACTTTCTGGAAAAACAGAATGGACTCGAACGCCACCGACAGGATGATGCCGAGGGTGGTGAAGATCGCAATAGTCGAACTGGCGATCAGGAACAGGTTGACCACCTGCTCCACCCGATTGCGGGCGCGCAGCGTCGGCGAAATCGCCCGCCAGGCGTAGGTAACGCCAAGAGTGGCGAGAGTCAGGACGACCACCCACAGCGAAGCGTTGCCGATGGTGCGCAGGTTCCGGTAATGGTTGGCGGCTTCCAGCATGGCTGGGTCGGGGGTGCTGGACACGAAATTACCGCTGACCAGGTTTTTCAGGTCGTTGACCACCAGATTCAACCGGTCTGGTGGCAGGTTGCGCAATTCCGGCGGCAGTCCGGCCACGACCAGGTCAACGATGATGCCCGGTTGCAGCGTCACCCACAGCGCGAACACGATCAGCGCCGGTAAAATGCACCACAAGGCGGTGTAGGAACCGTAGAAACTGGGCAGGGAATGCAGGTTGCGAATTTGACCACCGGCGACCGCGAAGGCGCGTTTGCGCCCCAGATAGTAGGCTCCGGCGCTGAGCAGCAAGAGGCTAAGAAACAGGTAGAAAGGCATGGCGCGATCACCAGGGATGCGAAAACGCCACCCGCGCCCTGAGCTAATGATCTTTCAGAAATTAATCGGGTATTTTTCCCCTCCTTGGATAAGGAGGGGTGGCGCGAAGCGCCGGGGTGGTTTGATCCCGGCGGCGGCTACTTGATTATTTTGTTGAAGATCATAAGCTTCAGGCGCGAGCAGTGTTTTGTGAATGGCCCGGTTACGGGGTCATCGTCTTCAAGCTGTTGGCGTCGGCGGCAACCTGCTTGCGCTTGGCGGTCGGCAGCGGAATCAACCCTTTCTTGCTGAGGTAACCGTCGTCGCCCACCGCCTTCTCGCTGGTGAATTCGGCGATGAATTCCTTGATGCCGGGGATCACGCCGATATGCGCTTTCTTGACGTAGACGAACAGCGGCCGCGACACCGGATATTTGCCGTCGGCGATGTTTTCGAAGTTGGGTACGACGCCGTTGATGGTTTCGCCCTGAACCTTGTCGAGATTTTCTTCCAGGAAGCTGTAGCCGAAGACACCCAGCGCATTGGGGTTGGCCACCAATTTCTGCACAATCAGGTTGTCGTTCTCGCCAGCCTCAATGAAGGCGCCATCCTCGCGGACGGTCTGGCAGACTTTTTTAAACTTCTTTTCGTCAGCTTTTTCCAGTTCTTTGACTGCGGGGAATTCTTTGCAGCCGTGATCCATGACCAGTTCAACGAAAGCGTCGCGGGTGCCGGAGGTCGGCGGCGGACCCAGCACCTCGATCTTGTTGGCGGGCAGTCCGGCGTTGATGTCCTGCCAGGTTTTGAACGTATTGGTCACCAGCTTGCCGGTGGTGGGGTCCGGAACCTCCTTCGCCAGGGCCAGCCAGATGTCCTTGATGGTCAACGCCATCGGCTTGGATTTTTTCGAGGTGGCCAGCACGATGCCGTCGAAGCCGATGACAATTTCGACAATATCGGTAACGCCGTTCTTGGCGCAGCTTTCGATTTCCGACGCCTTGATCTTGCGGGAGGCGTTGCTGACGTCGGGATGCTGGACGCCGACGCCGCTGCAGAACAGCTTGAAACCGCCGCCAGTGCCGGTGGACTCGACTTTCGGCGTCTTGAAGCTGGCGTTGGCCTTGCCGAACTGCTCGGCCACGGTGGTGGTGAACGGATAGACCGTGGACGAACCGACGATGCTGATATAGTCGCGGGCGGACTGGGCGTAAGCCGCGCCAGTCAGGGCCAAGGTCGCCGCTACGGCGAGAGTAAGCTTCTGTTTGAGCATGAAAAATCTCCGATGGTTATGAACGTGTAACATGCTGGAATCGACCTCATCCCGAAGACTGAGTAAAAACCATAATCTGACATTACTACCGCATGGCGGCTTTTATATTTCATCTATATGTCATTTTTATTGCAGCGCGGGATAAATGTGGTGCCATGTTTGTTCAATCTATTGAAATAATAGATTTTTATGTGAAATTAAATTGTTTGGCGAGCGGTGCGGGGCGGCGATGAACGATAAAGCTATTTTAATCACGGGTTGCTCGTCGGGCATCGGTTTATGCGTTGCCCGTGGCCTGAAGGCGCGCGGCTGGCGGGTGTTCGCCACAGCGCGCCAGTTGGCGGACGTAGCCCGCTTGCAGACCGATGGGCTGGAAAGCCTGGTGCTGGATCTATGCGATTCCGGCTCCATCCGGGCGGCGGTGGCGGCAGTTCTGGATCGAACCGGTGGCCGATTAGCCGCGCTGTTCAACAACGGCGCTTACGGTCAGCCGGGCGCGGTGGAGGATTTGAGCCGTGAGGCGCTGCGGGAGCAATTCGAGACCAACCTGTTCGGGACTCAGGAGTTGACCAACCAGGTTCTTCCGGTAATGCGCCGGCAGGGTGGGGGGCGGATTCTATACAACAGCTCGGTGCTGGGACTGGTGGCTTTTCCCTATCGCGGAGCCTACGTCGCCAGCAAGTTCGCGCTGGAGGGGTTGGCCGATACCTTGCGGATGGAATTGCTGGGTACGGGCATTCACGTCTGCCTGATCGAACCAGGGCCGATTCTCAGCCGGTTCCGCGACAACGCCCACGCCGCTTATCAACGGCACATCCACGCCGAAACCAGCCCGCATCGGGATCAATACACGGCGATGGAGGCGCGGTTGCTGAAGGAGGGACCAGCCGCGCCCTTTACCCTGCCGCCGGAAGCGGTGCTGAAACGGGTGATTCACGCCTTGGAAAGCCCCCAGCCGCGCGCCCGGTATCCGGTGACCGTGCCGACCTGGCTGTTTGCCGTGTTGCGGCGGTTGCTGCCGACCCGCGCGCTGGATGCGATCCTGCGGCGGGCCGGAGGCGGGGGGCGACGGTAGCCCACGCGGTTATTCCAAAGCAATCCTGTTTGAGTTGTGGATTTTCCCCTCCTTGGCTAAGGATGGGTGGCGCGGAGCGCCGGGGTGGTTTGAAACGGCGATTCCCCAAACCAGATAGGAGAGCTATAGGCCCGCTGGGTGGGAGGCACGGTCTAATGCCCCGCGCCCGGTTGCGACATGACCTGAATGACCGGACGCAGTTCCAGCCACCACTGTTCCAGCGGTCGCCGGTTCGTCAAGTCGATCATGTCCGGCATCTGCTTAATCGGGAAGGTGGTGATCTTGCCTTCCGCCAAGCCGATAAAGGCGCCCGCCGCCGCGCCGCGCTCCAGTTCCCCGGTCAGAAAATCGATGCCATGCGCCGCCAACCGGGTCGCCAGGATGCGGTCGAAGGGCGAGGGGTTGCCGCCCTGCTGGATGTGGCCCAGCACCGCCTGGCGCACGTCGAACAGATCGCCGCTCTCTTCCTCGAACAGCCGGCACAGGAAGTCGGTGGTGTAGCGCCGGTTGGCGTACTCGTTGCGAATCGCCAGGTAGAGCCGCCGGCCGGCGCGGAAGCTCGCGACCATGTGCTCCACGTCGGCTTGCAGGTCCTTGATCCGGATGCCTTCCTCGGGCAGGTAGATGCGTTCGGCGCCGCCGGCCAGGCCGCTCATCAGCGCCAGGTAGCCGCAGTGGCGGCCCATGGTTTCGACCACGACGCAGCGCCGCGCCGCCATGGCTGACTGCTTGATCCGGTCGAGCGCCTCGACGATGACGTTGAGCGCGGTGTCGGCGCCGATGCTCAGTTCCGAGCCCGGCAGGTTGTTGTCGATGCTGGCTGGCAGGCCGATCATCGGTATCTTGAACGCCGGATAGCGCTCGCGTTCGCTGTACAGCCGATGAACCGCCTGGTAGGCCATCCAGCCGCCGATCACCAGCAGGCCATCGATGCCATGAGTCTCCAGGGCGCGGGCCACGGCGTAGAGCTGTTCGGTGGTGGGGATTTGCCGGGTCGTGCCCAGCTCGGCGCCACCCAGCGCGGTCCAGCCTTCGACATCGCCCCAGGTGAGTTCCTCGATCCGGCCGTTAATCAGTCCCTCGAAACTGCCGTGTACGCCCAGCATGGCATGGCCGCGATCCCGGCCGAGACGCACGGCGGCGCGGGCGGCGGTGTTCATGCCGGGCGCCAGCCCGCCGCCATGGATGACCGCGATCCGGCGGGGACGGGCCAGCAGGGTGACGCTGGGTAGCGCTTCGGCCATCTTCCTGAACATCTCGAACATCGCCGTGAAGCTGCCGCCGCGCAGTTCCATGGCCTTGGCGTAGTCCTGATCGGCAATCATCCGGGCTACCGCCTGGGTCCGTTCGACACACTGCATCAGTGGCGCGCGATGGATGCGGTTATAGCGCACCCCGATCAATTGCGGCTCGCGGTCCGGGGTGGCCGCCAGCAGTTCCTCGACGGCGGCATGACCGACCAGGGTACTCATCCAGCGGTCGTAACCACTCGGCGTACCACCGCGTTGGACATGGCCGAGAATGGTTACCCGGGTGTCCTCGCCAAGCCGTTCTTCCAACACTCGGCGCACGTAGTCGGCGCTGATCGGGTGGCCGGCCCGGTCGGTCGCGCCCTCGGCGACGACGACAATGCTGTCGCGGCGGCCCGCGGCCCGCCCGCTGCGCAGCAGTTCGCACATCTGCTGTTCCCAGCCTTCGGACGGGGGATTTTCAGGAATGAGCACGTAGTCGGCGCCGCCGGCGATGGCGCTGGTCAGCGCCAGGTAGCCGCAGTGGCGGCCCATGACCTCGATCACGAAGCTGCGCTGGTGGCTGGCGGCGGTGCTGTTCAGGGCGTCCATGGCCTCGGCGATCCGGTGCAGGGCCGAGTCGGCGCCGATGGTCATGTCGGTGCCGACCATGTCGTTGTCGATCGAGCCGACCAGCCCGACGATCATCAGCGCCGGATGCCGTCGAGCGACCGCTTCGTCGATCTCGCCCCGCTGCCGCAGTTCCGCCACCAGTTCCGGCCATTCCTGACGAAAGGTGTTGGCCCCGGTCAGGCTGCCGTCGCCACCGATGACCACCAGCCGGTCGATGTCGTTCTGAAGCAGGTTGCGGGCGGCGCGCAGCCGACCTTCCCGCTCGCGGAACGCCGGGCAGCGGGCGGTGCCGATAACGGTGCCGCCCCGGTGCAGGATGCTGCCGACATCGTCCCAGGATAGCGAGCGGATGCGGTCGCCACCATCCACCATGCCCTGATAGCCTTCGTAAATGGCATGGACGGTGGCGCCCTGATGCAGCGCGGCGCGGACGACGGCGCGCACGGCGGCGTTCATGCCCTGGGCGTCGCCACCGCTGGTGAGGACGCCGATGCTTTTGGGTTCGAGGCTGCTCATGTCTGGTTTTCCCCCTGGACCGGAAACTGGGATGCTGGGATGTGGCAGTTAAGCATAGGCGCTAACGGGAGCGCCGTTCGCAACGTATAGTCCGGCAATATTGCAAAACCACCAGGCAGGGAGGGCTGAGAGGCTGTGAAAAAACTTGATGGCGTGGAACTTCGCTTATGAGCGGCTTTGCGCAACATCGCCCACCCGCGGGGTTCCACGCCATTAGCCGATTGCCAGCAACCGTCCCGCCATCAACAGCGCCACCAGCAGAAATACCGGACGGATGAACGGAGCCCCGTAGCGAATCGCGCTGTGGGCGCCGGCGAAGGCGCCGAGCATCAGCAACGCACCCATGCTCAGGCCGACCGCATAGTTGACATTGCCCAGGAGCATGAAGGTCAGCAGAGCGGTCAGGTTGCTGATGAAGTTCATGAACCGGGCTACGCCGGCGGCGGCCACCAGGTCCAGCCGGAACAGCTTCATCGCCGCCGCCATCCAGAACGCGCCGGTGCCGGGACCGATGAAGCCGTCGTAAAAGCCGATTAAACCGCCGGCAAGCAGCTTGACCCCGCGCCGGACGGAATCGGGTGCCAGCGGTGGTTGCGGGTGAACGGTGGACCGCCGGGCGCGACGCGGCCAGATCAGATACGCCGCCGCCAGCAGGATCGCCAGCGGCAGTAGTTTCTTCAGCACTCCGGCGCTCAGCAGATAAATCAGCACCGATCCGCCCAGTGCCCCAACGAAAGTGCCAAAACTCATCGCCCACCACAGCGCCGGCTGGAACAGTCCCTTGCGGATGAAGGTCAGTGAGGCGCTGAAAGTGCCGAAGGTGCCGACCAGCTTGTTGGTGCCGACCACCAGATGCGGCGGCATTCCGGTGCTCAGCAAGGCTGGCATCACCAACATCCCGCCGCCGCCGGCGATGGCGTCGATGAAACCGGCCAACAGGGCGACGCCGCCCAGCAGCAGGAGAGTGGCGGGGTCCAGGGCAAGTTCCATGGGCGCGAATCGTTCCGGCGCTCGTCTCTGATTCGAAGATACCGCCGGCGGGGTCAACGGCGGTGACTGCTACCGTGCCAGCCCAACCGTTATTGATCGGGTAGCCGGTCGAGGGCGGCGATATCCTCGGCGCTCAGCGCCAGATGGGTCGCCTGCAAGCTGTCGCGAATGCTGGCGGTCTTGCTGGCCCCCGGTATCGGCAGGATGTGCTGGCCCTTGTGCAGCAGCCAGGCCAGGGCGATCCGATGCGGAGTCGCTTCGTATTTGGCGGCCAGTTGCAGCAGTAGCGGCTCCCGCGCGAGTCGAGTGTGCCCATGATGGCCGCCGACCGGGCTGTAGGGAATGTAGGTGATCCGCCGCGCCTGACAGAAGTCGATCAGGCCGTTGTGGAAATCCCGCTGGTCGAACAGGTTGCAGTGATTCTGCACCGACGCGATCAGGGTAGAACTCAACGCCAGTTCCAGTTGCGCGGGGCTGACGTTGGAAAGCCCAATGTGGCGAATCTTGCCTTCTTCCCGCAGCTTGATCAGCGCCTCCAGCGAGCGGTTGAATTCCACCTTGGGATCAACGGCGTGCAGTTGATAAAGGCCGATGCAATCGGTTCGCAGCGCCTGCAAGCTGCGCTCGCAGGAAAGCCGCAGCCAGTCGGGCTCGCCGTCGACGATCCAAGCTCCGCCGGGACGGCGCAACCCGCCCTTGGTGGCGACGAACACCTGGTCGCCGATGCCGAGTTGGTTGAGCGCCTGTCGAATGAGCCGCTCGTTGTGGCCGATGTCGTCGTCGTCCAGACAGTACACGTTCGCGGTATCGATGAAATTGCCGCCGCCGGCGATGAAGGCTTCGATGACGGCGAACGCTTGCGCCTCGTCTGGCCGTCCGACGATGGATAGCGGCATGGCGCCCAGGCCGATCGCCTTGAAGTGCAATCCGGTGCTGTCGAGTTCGCGTTGTTGCATGGGTTTATCCTCCAGTGGATTGCGGTTTGATAATCTTGATGTAGGAGATTTTAGTTGTTTCATCGCGGCGCATCCTTGGTTGGCGGTGATAGCAGATCGCGCAAACCCCCGAGCGGAATTTCGACCCAATCGGGGCGGTTATCCAGCTCGTAACGCAACTCGTAACAAGCCTTCTCCAGGGCGAACAGCTCCAGCAGCACCTTCGCCTGATCGGGATCGGTGGGATATCCCGGGCTGTTCCCCGCGGCTTCGAGGTAACCGTTCAGAAACGCGGCCCGGCTTTGCTGTTCCCAATCGCCAAGTTGCGGCCAGAGCGCCGCCCGGTCGCAGGTTCCATCGGCGGTGACCTGGCGCAGGGCGGCATGCGCGGCATAGCTGAACGAGCGCAACATGCCGACCACGTCCCGCAGCGGCGAGTGTTTGCCGCGCCGCTCCGCCAGCGACCGCGACGGCTCGCCCTCGAAGTCGATGATGATCACGTCGTCCCTGGCCACCAACACTTGGCCGAGGTGATAATCCCCGTGATAGCGGGTCTTCATGGCCCGTGGGGTCAGCGCCTCGACTTGCGCGGCCCGCGCCGCCGCCGCGCCCCGGCACTCCAGAACTTGTGTGGCCAGCGAGGCGTAGCGGCCCGCCCGCGGCAAGCCGATCCCGGCCGCCAGCACCTGTTCGGCCAGCGACCGCGCCGGCTCCGGAAGCCGATGCCGGGCCTGTTCCATTTGCTCGAACGTCGTCTTCGCTTCCTTGCGGATCTGGTCTAGCCATTCGGCCATGTCGGTCACCGCAATCGGCTCGGGATCGAAGGCCGGATCGCCCGTGGTTTGCGCCAGCGCCCGATGCAATTCCCCGGTGCGTCGACCCAGAGTCGCGGCAAACAGCAGATAGATATTGTGTGCGTCCCCACCGGCTTTCCGGACCTCGTCCGGCTGTTCGAGACAGTCCGTCAGAAAGCGTTTCAGATAATCCTGCGTATAACTCCAGGCATCGCCTTGATTCGCCACGAAGCCCTGCAACAATACCAGGGTGATGCGGTCGCCCGCCTCATCCTCGTATTCGAGCGCGCCGGCCAGCGGCGCGATGTTCGGAAAGGCGATCTCGGTGAGAAACCGGCCCATCTCCAACTCGGGATTGAGGCCGGGCCGCAAGCGGCGATAGCCTTTCATCATCAGCCGATCACCGATGGCGATGGTGGTGTTGCTGCTGTCCAGCGCCAGCCGCTTGGCCGGCAACGATTCCGGAGAGTCACCGGCCAATTCGGCGAAAACCCGCGTGGCGGAGAATTGCAACCAACCCCGGCCCAGCGGAATCCGGGCGCCACGCGCGATCATGCCGACCAGGGTCTGACAGAACCGCTCGTCGGCGAAGGCGCCGTACAGCAGACCCATCCGGGCCCGGACCCGGACCTTGGCCAGCGCGTAGGGCCACAGCGGCCGCAACTTCTCGTCGCCGTCCTCCTCCCACGCCAGCGCCAGCGGTAGCCCGTAGTCTTGGGGCTCCGACCGACCGACCAGCCAGACCCTGATCCGCGCCAGCAACCATTCGTTGCGGTCGGGCCAGATATCGTACTGCTCGAACTCGACTTTCTCGATCCGACCGCCCTTGCCGGCGAACCAGCGCTGGGTTGGAAGGAACTCCGGCAATACCTGCCGGACCAGCCGCTCGTACAAGGCTGCCGCCATCGCCCGCCGATTCGGCTCAACCTGGTCGGGGAAGAAGCTCTTCCAACCCTGAAATAAGACCAGCACCCGCAGTTCCAAGCCCGGCAGCACATCTTCATGCCAGGCCGGCGGCGCGGTTCGGGTCAGCCGGAACCAGTAAAATCCTTGGCGAGGCAGCGTGAGCAGGTACGGTAACTCGCCGATGGGCGGAAATGGGGTCTGACCGAGCATCTCAACCGGAACCAATCCCTTGTGCGACTTGAGATCGAGTTCCACCGGCTGCGCCGAGCGCGACAGGTTAGCCACGCACAGCACGACCTCATCGGCGTAGGTCCGGGTATAGACCAGAATCTTGCGGTTGCCGGGGCGCAGCAGTTCCAGTCGGCCGCGACCAAACGCCCGACAGGACCGTCGCACGGCGAGCAGCCGTCGCGTCCAGTTAAGCAGCGAGGCCGGCTCGCGTTGCTGCGCCTCGACATTGACCGCTTCGTAGCCGTAAATCGGGTCCATGATCGGCGGCAGATACAGCCGCTGCGGATCGGCCTTAGAAAAGCCGGCGTTGCGGTCGGGACTCCACTGCATCGGAGTGCGGACGCCGTTGCGGTCGCCGAGGTAGATGTTGTCGCCCATGCCGATTTCGTCGCCGTAGTAGAGGATCGGCGTGCCCGGCATCGACAGCAGCAGACTGTTCATCAGCTTGATTTTGGCCGGATCGTTATCCATCAGCGGCGCCAGTCGTCGCCGGATGCCGACGTTCACTCGCATCCGCGGATCGGCGGCGTAGGTGCGGTACATGTAGTCCCGCTCCCGGTCGGTGACCATCTCCAGCGTCAGTTCGTCATGATTGCGTAGAAAGATGGCCCATTGGCAGGGGTCGGGAATGCCCGGCGTCTGCTCGAGAATATCGACGACGGGGTGGCGATCTTCCTGGGCGATGGCCATGTACAT
The DNA here is from genome assembly GCA_049290615.1 of Candidatus Contendibacter sp. GTDB lineage: Bacteria > Pseudomonadota > Gammaproteobacteria > Competibacterales > Competibacteraceae > Contendibacter. The sequence continues at coordinate 1,145 of JBATNZ010000302.1, read as the reverse complement.
GCGCGGCATCAGCGGGAAGTGATAGGCCATGTGGCATTCGTCGCCGTCGCCGAAATAGTCGCGCACGTCTTCCGGCCACTGGTTGGCCTCGGCCAGGAACATCCGGCTGCGGTAACGGGCGTCCACCACCGCCCGCATCCGTTTGATCACCGCGTGGGTTTCGGGCAGGTTCTCGTTGTGGGTGCCCTCGCGCACGCACAGGTAGGGAACGGCGTCCAGCCGCAGTCCGTCCACGCCCAAATCCAGCCAGAACCGCATGACCTTGATCACCGCCTTCACCACCGCCGGATTGTTGTGGTTCAAATCCGGCTGGTGGGAGAAGAAGCGGTGCCAGTAATACTGCTGCGCCACCGGATCCCAAGCCCAGTTCGAGGTCTCGGTATCGGTGAAAATGATCCGGGTTTCCGGGAATTTCTGGTCGTCATCGTTCCAGACGTAGAGCGCCCGTTCCGGTGAACCGCGCGGCGCGCGGCGCGCGGCCTGGAACCAGGGATGCTGGTCGGATGTGTGGTTGATCACCAGCTCGGTGACGACTTTGAGACCCCGAGCATGGGCCTCGCGGACGAAGGCCCGAAAGTCGGCCAGCGTGCCGTAATCGGGGTGGACATTTTGGTAATCGGAAATGTCGTAGCCATCATCGCGCAAGGGCGAGGGATAAAAAGGCATGAGCCACAGGGTATCCACCCCCAATTCCTGGAGATAATCCAGCCGCTGGATCAGGCCCCGGAAATCGCCGATGCCATCCTGGCTGCTATCGCCGAACGCTTTGACATGCAGTTGATAGACGATGGCGTCTTTGTACCAGAGAGGATCGTCCGCGCCGGTCCAGCCTTTCTTCGGGTTACGAGCCATGCATATCTCCTCGGTTTCGTGCTAGTGAAAGAGGCGGTGCGAGCGACTGCATCCAGCAACAGAAGGAAGGTGGGGTCGAGAACGAGTTCCACAAACGCGGATGGATTCAGGCGGTGGAACGGACGGCGGTTAGAGCGTCGGTCAATGCCGCCAACAATTCGGTCAGGACGGCGGGATCGGGCAGTCGATCAGCAGCTTCCGCCGGCGGCTCCGCTCCGATTCCAAGCGCGACGCCGCCCAGTTCCGCCGCCGCCGCCAGCGCCGGCGCGTCATTGGCGGCGTCGCCGGCATAC
>JBATNZ010000301.1:0-24001 GCA_049290615.1 Candidatus Contendibacter sp. | reverse complement strand
GGTCTGGTCCTGGGCGGCGGCGGGGCGCGTGGCATCGCCCATGTTGGCGTACTGAAGATGCTGCAGGAGTTGCACGTTCCGGTCGACTGCGTCGCCGGCACCAGCATGGGATCGATCATCGGTGGGTTGTATGCGGCCGGCATGACCCCTCAGGAAATGACCGAGACCGTACAACGCATCGACTGGCCCCAAGCGTTCACCGACGGACCACCGCGCGCCGATTTACCCTTCCGCACCAAACAGCAACAGCGCGTTCTCCTGACCAACAACGGCGTCGGTGTCAAGGACGGCCAGGTGCGACTTCCCCAGGGGCTGTTGCAAGGGCAGAACCTGCTGCTGCTGTTGCAGGAACTGTCGCTGCCGGCCGCCGAGATCCGCGACTTCGACCAGTTGCGGGTTCCCTACCGGGCCGTGGCGACCGACCTGGCCACCGGCACGCCAGTGGTGCTGAAATCCGGCGATCTGGCCATGGCGATGCGCGCCAGTATGTCCATCCCCAGCATTCTGGTGCCAGTCGAACTGGACGGCAAACTGCTAGTGGACGGCGGCGTATCGGACAATATCCCCGTGGATGTGGTGCGGAAACTCTGCCATCCGGATGTCATCATCGTTGTGGACGTAGGCTCGCCGCTGGCTCCCGCCAGCGAACTGAATTCGCTGCTTTCCATCACCGGACAACTCACCACCATCCTGACCGTGCGCAACGCTCAGCAACAGATCAAAACCCTGGGGCGCCGGGACATCCTGATCACGCCGGATCTGGGGGATATTTCCAGTATTGCCTTCGACCGCTCCCAGGAAGCGGTCACCATCGGCTATGCCGCGGCTCAGGACAAGCGGGGCGAACTGAGCCGGCTGTCGTTATCTCCGGCTGTTTATCAAGCGCATCTGGCCGCACGGCCGGAGCTGCCCGAAAACCACCAGCCGGTCATCGACTTCATCCGGATTAAGAACAATACCCGGTTGTCCGATCAAGTCATCGAGAAGCAACTGCACGTCAAGCCGGGCGAACCGCTCGATCCCCAGGAACTCAATCGCAATCTCAACATGATCTACGGCATGGGTGATTTCCAGCAGGTCACCTACTCGCTGGTCGAGGAAGATGGCAAAACCGGACTGGTGGTCGAGGCCACGCAGCAACATATTGGCACCAACACCCTCAATTTCGGGCTCTTTCTCGGCGCCAACATGAAAGGAGATTCCCTGTTCAACCTCAGCGCCGCCTACACCATGTCCCAGCTCAACTCTCTCGGCGGGCAATGGCGCACCTTCGTCCAGATCGGCGGCAATATCAAACTGGAAACCGATTTCTACCAACCGCTCGACGCAGCCCAGGAATACTTCATCAACCCCTACCTCAGCTACCAACAGTACAACCAGGATTTGCTCAACGATTCCAACGAGGACAACGCCAGTTTCCGAATCTATCGGGCCAACATCGGCATGGAAGTGGGGCGCAATCTGGAGCACTGGGGCCGGCTGTCGTTGGGTTTGCGGTATGGTCCTGGCAAGAACGATCTCCGCTTTGGCCAAATCTCCACTAACGCGAACACAATCAACGAAGGCAGCTTCGACGATGGCGGTTATTCGATTCGCTGGGCGGCGGACACGCTGGATAACCTCAATTTCCCAACCTCGGGTTACTATGGAAATCTGGTTTTCTACGACTCCCTGACCGCGCTGGGGGCCAGCAATAATTTCAGCACGCTCAGCCTGAGCGCCGCCAAACCTTACACCTGGGGCAAACAGACACTCATCCCGCGCGTGATTCTGTCCGGCAGGCTGTCGGGGGATCCGGGCGTTCAGGATCTGTTTCTACTGGGGGGATTTCTGAACCTGTCGGGTTACCAGATAGGCCAAATCTCGGGGCAATATGCCGCCCTTGGCGAACTGATCTACATGTACCGACTCGATAACGCCTCGGCGGCATTCACCATTCCTCTATACGCGGGCGGTTCGCTGGAAGTCGGCGGGGCCTGGAACGCCATCGACGAGATCACCTTCGATTCGCTGATTCCGGCGGGCAGCCTGTTCCTGGGCGTGGATACGCCGCTGGGACCGCTTTATCTGGCCGGCGGCTTGGCCAAAGGCGACGCCTCGCTGTATCTGATGTTGGGCAGGCTGTTCTGAATGGCGCGGCTGATCCTGTTCAACAAACCCCATGGGGTGCTCAGCCAGTTCACCGATACCGCCGGTCGCCCGACGCTGGCGGCGTACCTCGCCATCCCCGGCGTGTACGTCGCCGGTCGGTTGGACCGGGACAGCGAGGGACTGTTGGCGCTGACCGACGACGGCGCGGTGCAGGCCCGCCTCAGCCACCCGCGCCACCAGCGGCCCAAGACCTACTGGGCGCAGGTGGAGGGCATCCCCAACGCCGCGGCGCTGGAGCGACTACGCTGGGGGGTCGAGTTGAACGATGGTCCCACTCTGCCCGCCACCGTCCGGCGCATCGCCGAACCGGACGGCTTGTGGCCGCGCGATCCGCCGATCCGCTACCGGGCGGCAATTCCCACCGCTTGGCTGGAAATCATCCTGCGCGAGGGGCGCAACCGCCAGGTTCGGCGAATGACCACCGCCGTCGGCCATCCAACCCTGCGTCTAATCCGTAGCCGGATCGGCGGCTGGACCTTGGACGGGCTGGCGCCCGGCCAGTGGCGGGAACTGACCGTCGCCGCGCCGATGCGCCAACGCCAGACCGATCCCGTCGGCTACCGGCTGCCGCGCCGGGTGTGAGCGATCAGCACCGCCACCGCGCAGGACGCCATGCGGGTACGGACATTGTCGGCACGGCTGGTGAGAATGATCGGCGCCCGCGCGCCCAACACGATGCCGGCGGCGTCGGCCTGCGCCATGAAGGTGAGCTGCTTGGCCAGAATGTTGCCCGCCTCCAGGTCTGGCACCAGCAGGATATCGGCATCGCCCGCCACTTCCGACTTGATTCCCTTGATTTCCGCCGCCACCTTGCTAATGGCGTTGTCCATCGCCAGCGGCCCATCCAATAGTCCACCGGTGATCTGTCCCCGATCGGCCATCTTGCACAGCGACGCGGCCTCGGTGGTCGAAGCGATCTTGACGCTGATGGTTTCCACTGCGGACAGAATCGCCACCTTGGGTATTTTGATCCCCAGGATCTGGGCCAGGTCGATGGCGTTTTGGCAGATGTCGCGCTTATCGTCCAGCCCGGGATAGATATTGATCGCGGCGTCGGTAACCAGCAGCAGTTTGTGATAGGACGGCACATCCATGCAGAACACATGGCTGACCCGGCGTTCGGTGCGAATTCCGGTATCGGCGCGCATCGCTTCGTGCATCAATTCGTCGGTGTGCAGGCTCCCCTTCATCAGCACTTCCGCCTGGCCGTTGCGCACCAGCTCCACCGCTTTGGCGGCGGCGGCGTGGCTGTGCGGGACATCCACGATCTCGAAGCGGCCAATATCGATTTGATATTTATCCGCCGTAGCGCGAATCTTGTCCGCTGGCCCGACCAGAATCGGCAGGATCAGACTGGCCTCCGCCGCATCCACCGCGGCGGCGAGCGAGGACTCGTCGCAGGGATGGGCGACGGCGGTGACGATGTCGGGCAGCGGGGCGCAATACTCGATCAGCCGATTGAACTTGTCATGGGTCTGAATCGCCATCGAGGCCAGTTCCGGCCGTGGCGCGACGATCTTCTCGGCTGGCGCGATCACCTCCACCGTCGCCTCCATCACCGTCTCGCCACGCTGGTTGACGGCGGCGCAGGCGAACACCACGATCCGGGTGTCCGGGCGTTTTTCCCGCGCCTCGGCGGTCAGGGTAAGGGTGTCGTTCAGATAGACCGGCCGCAGGTAGCGGAACGACTGGGCCGCGAACACGCTGCCCGGCCCCGGCAACTGGCAGCCGAACAGTCCCGAGAGCAGGCTGGCCGTCCACATGCTGTGGCCAACCCGTTGGCCGGCCTGATGCTGGCGGGCGAATTTCTCGTCCAGGTGAGTGGGATTCAAGTCGCCGGACAGCATGGCAAAAAGCTGGATGTCCAGCGGTTTCAGGGTGCGGGTCAGGTCGGCCTTCTCGCCGATCTCGATCTCGGCGAAGGTGCGGTTGGCAATAGTGTTAGCATTCATGAGGTAGTGCCTCCCGAAGCTGGCGTTGCGGGGTGAATTTTCAGTAAGTTGATGGCCAGTCAAATTCTAGCCGTTCCGCACTGCGGCATTGCTGACAATTGGAGTTCGACCCCGATGATTTTCAACAACGGCCATCTGTTCGCCGGCATCCCGGCCGCCCTGCCGGCAGAACAATTTGACACCCTGCTGCACACCAGCGCCTGCCGGCTGGAGCGCATCATCTCTATCGGCCACGCCACCCCAACCGAAGAATGGTACGACCAGGATGAAGATGAATGGGTGGCGTTATTGCAGGGTCAGGCTGGGCTGCGCTTCGCCGACGAGGATGCCGCGCGCCTCCTGACGCCGGGTGATTACGTCTGGATTCCGGCGCACCGCCGGCATCGGGTCGAATGGACCAGCCAAAACCCGCCGACGGTCTGGCTGGCGCTGTATCTCCGGGACGGCGACGCCCAATGATTCAGCCTGGTTTCAGCTTGACCTTGCAAAATAGCGAACCTGTGGCAAGATTGCTTTATATCGGACCTGTTTAGTCACAATTGGGGGGATAAACTAATGAACAAGCAATTAGCGATGATCTTGGCGGGTGGAATCCTGGGCATGGGCGTACTGACGGCGGCCAACGCAGCCGATGCGAAACCGGAAGACGCGGTCAAGTATCGCCAATCGGTCTACACGATCATCGGTTGGAATTTCAAACCCATCGGCGCGATGATGAAGGGCGAAATCCCGTTCGACGCCGCCGCCGTGGCCCGTCACGCCCAGTATGTCGAAATGATGAGCAAGGCGGCCCCCGAGGGTTTTTCGAAGGGTACCGGGCCGGATGTGGTGAAGGACACCGAGGCCAAGCCGGAAATCTGGACGAAATGGAGCGAATTCGAAACCAAAATGACTAATTTCCAGCAGGAAGCCACCAAGCTGGTCGAAGTTGCCAGGGGTGGCGACGAGAAGGCCATCAAGGCGCAGTTCGGCAAAACCGCCGAAACCTGCAAGGCCTGCCACAAGGAATTCCGCAAGGATTAAGTCAAGGCTCCGCCAGGAACCATCAACTCGAAAGGCCATGCGCAAGCATGGCCTTTTTCATTTCCGCTCCGCCGTCGTTCAGCGTACCAACAGCCAGACCATCGCGACCGCGACCGCCAGCACCGCCAGGCCCAGCCACGGACTCACGATGCGCGGGGTCGGATTGGCCAGTTCCGGCGGGAGATGCTTGCGGCCGCTCAGCATCGGATGGATGAGATTTTCGCGTTTGACCCGCAGGTAGAACAGCACCGCCGAGATGTGGACGACGATCACCAGCAGCAACAGATTGAAGTTGAGCCTATGGACTGTGGTCAGCAGATCGCTGGTGTCTTTCGACACCCATGCGTACAGCGGCCCCTCGATCACGATGTCGTCGTTGGCGAACAGCCCGGTGCCGACCTGCACCAGCAGTAGAACCAGCATCGCCACGATGGACCAGCCACCCATGGGATTGTGGCCCAGATAGTGAGGCGTTTCACCGCGATGCAACGCCTTGACATACTCCAGCGCCGCGCCCGGCCCCCGCACGAAATCGGCGAAGCGGGCGGTCTCACTGCCCACCACGCCCCAGATCAGGCGAAACAGCACCAGCGCCAGCACCGTGTAACCGCCCCAGACATGGTAATCCATGGTGCCGCTGCTTTGGGCGGTCCACCATTGCGCGATCACGAGCGCCACCAACGTCCAGTGAAACAGCCGGGTTGGCAGATCCCAGACCGTGACGGTTTGCAGGGTTTGCGATTTATCGGGCATAAACAAATCCTCGCTGTGATGGGGAAAGGCACAAACGCCGGCTTACGGGTTCCGTATGGTCCAAAATGATAATGATTCACATCTTAGCTTGACCTGGAATCATCGCTTGGGTTAATTTGAATTCATGATGAACGCGCAATCCCGTGAACGGTTCGAACTGCGACTGAGCCGCCCGGCCTCCTAACTGGAGCGCCGGGGCCAAGCCGTTTCAAGTCGCCATCGTTGCCGAACCGTTCATCGAGGATTGCGTTCCATGTCCGACCCGCATCCATCCTGCCTCATCCCCCCTTACGCTCCTCCCAGCGCTTACCGCTCCTTTTTCATGCCTGCCCTCTCCCTCGCCCTGCTGCGACTAAGCCGCGGTCGTCGGGCCTAGCGGCGGTCCGGCGGCCGTATCGCGCCGCGTTCGTACCTGAACAACCGATACCTGTATACCGTCGAGAGAGGAATTTCCTTATGCGTGTTGACGCCACCCAAAAATATCGCCCCTTCCCACCCGTTCGCCTGTCGGACCGACAGTGGCCATCCCGAACCATCACCCAGGCCCCGGCCTGGTGCAGCGTGGACTTGCGCGATGGCAACCAGGCGCTGATCGAGCCGATGGGCACCGACCGCAAGCGCCGCATGTTCGAGCTGCTGGTGCAACTGGGGTTTAAGGAGATCGAGGTCGGCTTTCCCGCCGCCTCGCAGACTGATTTCGATTTCGTCCGCTATCTGGTCGATCACCGGCTGATTCCCGACGATGTCGGCATCCAGGTGCTGACCCAGTCGCGCGAGCCCCTGATCCGCCGCAGCTTCGAGGCGTTGCGGGGCGTGAAAAAGGCCGTCGTCCATCTCTACAACTCCACTTCACCAATTCAGCGGCAAGTGGTGTTCGGGTTGGACAAGGCCGGCATCGTCGAGATCGCCGTGACCGGCGCCCGGCTGATGCGGGAGATCGCCGCCGAGCATCCCGCCACCGAGTGGACCTTTGAATACTCGCCGGAAAGCTTCAGCGCCACCGAACTCGATTTCGCGCTGGAGGTGTGCGAGGCGGTGGTCGAGGTCTGGCAACCCACGCCGGAGCGCAAGATCATCCTCAACCTGCCGGCGACCGTGGAAATGGCCACCCCCAACGTCCACGCCGACCAGATCGAGTGGTTCTGTCGCCATCTCCGGCGCCGCGATTCCGTGTTGATCAGCGTCCATCCGCACAACGACCGCGGCACCGCCGTCGCCGCTGCCGAGTTGGCCCTGCTGGCTGGCGCCGACCGGGTCGAGGGGACCCTGTTCGGCAACGGCGAGCGTACCGGTAACGTCGATATCGTGACCCTGGCGCTCAACCTGTTCACCCAAGGTATCGATCCCGGTCTGGATCTTTCCGACCTTAACGCCGTGGTGCGCGCCACCGAATACTGCAACCAGTTGCCAGTGCATCCGCGCCATCCTTACGCGGGCGAACTGGTATTCACCGCGTTTTCCGGTTCGCACCAAGACGCTATCAAGAAAGGCCTGGCCGCCAACGCCGGCGGCGAGGTCTGGGACGTGCCCTATCTCCCGATCGACCCCGCCGACGTGGGCCGTAGCTACGAGGCGGTGATCCGGGTCAACAGTCAGTCCGGCAAGGGCGGCATTTCCTATCTGTTGGAGAAGGATCACGGCTTGCGGCTACCGCGCCGCCTGCAGATCGAGTTCAGCCAGCGAGTGCAGACGATTGCCGACGCCACCGGCAAGGAACTGACTTCGGCCGATATCTGGGCGGCGTTCGAGGCGGAATACCTGCAACCGGCCGAGCCGTTCCGCTTCGTCGAACACCGCACCATTCCCGACAGCCATACCAGCGGGGCGCGCAAGCTGACCGCCACCATCCGCGAACACGGGCGGGAACGGCCGATTTCCGGCAAGGGCAACGGTCCCATCGACGCCTTCACCGACGCCCTGAACCGGCATTGCGGGCTGGACGTGCGGGTGGTGGACTACCACGAGCACGCCATCGGCGCTGGCGCCAACGCCACCGCCGCGTCTTATGTCGAAATTCGCATGGACGGCGAGCCGGCAACACTGTTCGGCGTCGGCATCGACAGCAACATCGTCACCGCCTCGCTGCACGCGGTGGTCAGCGCCATCAACCGCGCGCTGCGCCAAGCGCCGGACCAAGCCGACATGGGCGTGGAGCAGGCGCGGCGGGTGGTCGGGTTGGGAGCGTGAACGGGTGGTCCTAAATCAAATGGATGGGTACAACTTCCCTGGCAAACGGCGTTCGGCCGGTCGTTATGGCCTCGTGCTGGACGTCGTCGTCGCCCTGGTGCTGTTGTTTACCCTGACCCGGTTCGCGCTGGCACTGCGCGTGGGGAGCGAAGCCGACTGGACGGCCGGGACGCTCGCCCGCGCGGTCTCTCTGGGCCTGCTGTACGATCTAACGGTCGCCCTGCTGCTCGCCCTGCCCTTCGGTCTGCTGCTGGCGACGCTGCCAATGCGTTGGACCCAGCTCCGGCTCACGCAGGTTTTGGTTCTGCTGGGGATGGCCGGCGGCATTTTCGCCTTGCTGTTCGGCGCTGCGTCGGAATGGTTTTTCTGGACCGAGTTTTCGTCCCGATTCAACTTCATCGCGGTCGATTACCTGATCTACACCAATGAAGTGATCGGCAACATCCGTGAATCCTATCCAATCGGCTGGATTCTGGGAACGTTCGGCGGTCTGTCGTTGCTGGCGACGTTCTCGGTCCGCCAACGGATCACGCGGCAACTAACCAGCCCAACCCCGCTGAAATTCCGCCTGACCGGCTTCGCCGCGCACGCCCTGCTGGCGGCTAGCCTGCTAACCATTGTCTCCGGCAACGCCCGCGACAGCATCCCGAACGTCTACGCCCGCGAGATCGCCGGGAACGGTCTGTTCGAGTTCGCGCGCGCGTTTAAGGACAATGAACTCGACTACGCCCGGTTTTATCGAACCCTGCCGGAAAAGACCGTTTACGCCCGGCTGCGCGAGGAAATGTTGTTGACTGGCGGCAAGCCGTTAAGCGCCGACCCGCGCGAACTGGCTTACCGGGTCGTATCCCAGGGATCGGAACTGCACCCGAACGTGGTGCTGGTCTGCATGGAAAGCATGAGCGCCGACTTCATGCAAACCTTCGGCAACCCGCGAAATCTCACGCCGACCCTGGACCGTCTGACGCGGGAGAGCCTGTTCTTCCCCCGCGCTTTCGCCTCGGGAACTCGTACCGTGCGTGGGCTGGAGGCGCTGGCATTGTCGGTGCCGCCCACCCCTGGCAACGCCATCGTGCGGCGCCCGCATAACGAGCATCTGTTCTCGCTGGCGTCGGCCTTCAACGCCAAGGGTTATACCAGCGCGTTCATCTACGGCGGCTATGGCTATTTCGACAACATGAACGAGTTCTTCAGCCACAACGGCTATGCGGTGATCGACCGCCTAGCCGTGAATAAGAGCCAGATCCACCACGAAAACGTCTGGGGGATCGCCGATGAGGATCTTTACACCAAGGCACTGGAGACCTTCGACGCGGACCATGCCACGGGTAAACCGTTTTTCGCCCACATCATGACCACCTCGAACCATCGGCCCTACACCTATCCCGAGGGCCGGATCGACATTCCCTCCAAGACCGGGCGCGACGGCGCGGTCAAATACGCCGACTGGGCGCTGGGGGATTTTCTGGCGCGCGCCGCCGGCAAACCCTGGTTCGATAACACGGTGTTTGTGATCGTAGCCGATCATCAGGCATCGGCGGCGGGCAAGACCGACCTGCCGCTGGCGCGCTACCACATTCCGCTGCTGATTTACGCGCCCAGGCTGTTCCCCCCGGCGCGCAGCGAGCGCCTGATCGCGCAGATCGACATCGCGCCCACCCTGCTCGGCCTGCTGAACTGGTCCTATACCAGCAAGTTCATCGGCCACGACGTGAACCGCTTGCCACCCGGCAGGGAACACGCGCTGATCAGCACCTACCAGACCGTCGGCTATCTCGAAAACGACAAGCTGGTCATTCTGGAGCCGGGCCAGCGCGTCCGCGTTGAAACCGTGGACTGGGACTCGCTCGCCACGCGGCCGACCGACAATGACCCAGCCGCTGTCGAGGAAGCCATCAGTCTGTATCAGGGCACGAGCCTGGCGTTTAAAGCCGGCTTGATCCGAGAGCTGAATTGAGGAGTGGTAGCCCGGATGAAGCGTGGCGAAATCCGGGAACTAAACCGCGCCGATGAGCACGCCAACGATCTTGCGCACGGGGATCGCGCACAAGGCGGCGAATAGTGGCGAATGAAATCATAGTGATGCAATCCGCCGTATGCTTCGCCATGTGACCGGGCGCCGGCAAACGGCTGGTGGTCCGGCAGGGGCGCGCCATGCGTCCAAGGCCGTTCGCCTGTTTCGCGAACGCTACCTATCCTGGTTGCAACGGGATCGAACCTTCACCGCTCGATCAGACTGGACGGGGTCACGCGGCGCAGAAAGCCTGGAAACCAGGTTTCACCGGGTGCCAGGCGCTGGATCACGCCCCGGTAGGTCGCGCGGTCCAGCATCAGTTCGGCAAGGGGCCGGGGCGAAGGGCAGAGAAAAAACAGCCCGACGACCGCCAGATAGAGCGCCGCCGTACCGCCGGGTTGCCTGAGACTGCCCAGGCTGAAAGCAGTGCCAAAAGAGCTTTTCAGCAGCTTCTTGCCGGACAGATCGACGCTGTAACACTCGTCCAGCAGCAAATGGACGAAAAAGCCCAGCACCACGAAGATTCCGCACAGCCAGGAGTGGGTAACGGAGGCGTTAAAGACATTGAAAGCGATGAGGGTCGCGATCAGCCCGCAACCGATGCCCGCCGGGATGGAGTGAATCAACCCGCGGTGAACGGTGACCCGGCCGAACAGATTGAACAGGCCATAACGGATGAATAGAAAACAACCGAACCACAGGATGACCAGTTCCACCAGCGAATAACGTCCGCCGAAGGTGAACACCACCAGGAAACCGGCCACCACCGCCAACACCGAGAAAGCGATCCGGATGGGGATGGAGGTGGGCGAATCGAGGTCCGGCAACAGGCCGCCGATGACCCCGAGCACGAAATAACCGATGACGGCCTGATGCGGAAACATACCGGTCATGACCAGCGCGGTGGCGGCCAACCCGCTGACCGCCGCCGCTCCCATCAGGTGGGTGTTGAAATCCGCCATCCTAGCCCTGCAACAGCAGATTGCGCAGGTCGATGATCGCGGCGTTGGCGCGGGAGATGTACGAGGCCATGATCAGCGAGTGGTTGGCCATCGGCCCGAACCCGGTGCCATTCAGGATCATCGGACTCCAGATAAAACTCTGGGTGTTTTCCAGTTCGCGGATGATCTGCTTGAGCGAAACCACAGCATTCTTATCGGCGAGCACATCGTTGAAATCCACCTCCAGCGCCTTGAGGGTATGCACCAGCGCCCAAGTATAGCCGCGCGCTTCGAAGAACACGTCGTCGATTTTTAACCATGGGGTTTTAAACTGCGACTCACTCGGGGTCGGCGTGGACTGGCGGGCGCTGGGATCGCCGGCCAGGTCCGTGTTGAAGCGGGCTTGGCCGACGCCGGCCGCCAGCCGTTGCGCCAGACTGCCCAATCGCTTCTCGACCACTTGCAGGTAGGCGCTGAGATTGTCGGCGCGGGTGAAGAACTGGCCATCGGTGGCTTTGTCGTTGGCCAACCGGTTCAGATAGTGGTAGAGCGCCTCGATCCCCGCGCGGTATTCCGATTCGGTGGACGGCAAAATCCAGGAGTCCGAGTCGTAGTTGAACTTCGGCTCGGCCACCTGCAAATCTTTATCCTCGACCGACTGGGTCTGGGAACGGCTGAATTCGTTGCGCAGGGAGCGCGCCAGATCGCGCAGTTCGGTCAGCGCCCCAAATTCCCAGTTGGGGATATTGTCCAGATAAATCCCTGGCGGGGTGAGGTCGTTGGTGAGATAGCCACCGGGCTTGTCCAGCAAGGTCTCGGCGATGCGGATGGCAGTGGCGGTGGTCACATAGCCCGGCACCAGTTTTTTCTGATCGTTTTGGGCGACTTTCAGCGCGTTTTCGCGCGGATCGAACTCGCCGGGCGAACGCGACCAGATAAATCCGAGCACGATAAAGACGATAACATAGGTCACCAGAAACAGACCGAGAGTCCACCACAAGCCCTTTTCCTTCCAGGTGCGCGGGTTGTAGAGCGTGGCGACCTTGGTGACTCTTTCACCCAGCTTGGGTTTGGTTGCGGATACGGATTCTTGAGGGTCCATTGGTATTCCTTAATCTTTCAAGATCGGTGTGGGGTTCCAGGATTCACAATTGCCGGATGCGCGCCAATTGCTCTTCCAGTTTGGTTACGGCGATTTGGAGTTCCGCCACGCGGGCGCGTTCCTTTTCGACCACCTCGGCCGGAGCGCGGCCCAGGAAGTCGGCGTTGCCCAACTTGGCGACGCCGCGTTCCGCCTCCTTGCGCAGCTTGGCGATTTCCTTGTCCAGACGGGCGGTTTCCGCCGCCTTGTCGATCAGGCCAGCCATGGGGATCAGGATTTTCATCCCTCCGGCCAGAGCGATGACGGCTTCCGGCGCCGGCTCATCTTCACCCAGCCAGGCGATGGCTTCCAGCCGGCCCAAGGTCATCAAGGCCCGGCGCTGCCGCTCCAGCCGCGCCCGGTCATCGTCCGAACCGTGCTGCAACAGCGCCGGTAGCGGCTTGCCGGGCGCGATGTTCATCTCGGCGCGAATGCGGCGCACGCCCCCCAGAAACTGGCGCAGCCACTCGATCTCGGCCACCGCGCCGCTGTCTACCAGCGTCTGGTCGGCCTCCGGGTAGGGCTGGAGCATGATGGAGGCTCCCCCACCCCAACCCTCCCCCGCGCGGAGGGAGGGAGTTAAGGCCAGCGGCGCGACCCGTTGCCAGATTTCCTCGGTAATGAACGGCATCAGCGGGTGCAACAACCGCAGCAAGGTTTCCAACACCTGCGCCAGCGTGCGCCGCGCACCGCGCTGAGCGGCTTCGGAACTGGCGGGATCGTTCAGCACTGGCTTGGACAGCTCCAGATACCAGTCGCAGAACTCGCTCCAGGTGAACTCGTACAGCGCCTGCGCTACCTGGTCGAAGCGGTAGCCCTGAGTGGCCGCGTTGGCCTCGGCGATGGTGTGTTGCAGCCGGGACAAAATCCAGCGGTCGGCCTGACCGAGTTCGACTTCGCCGCCACCCAGACCCGTATCCCGACCCTCGGTGTTCATCAATACATAGCGGGCGGCGTTCCATAGCTTGTTGCAGAAGTTGCGGTAACCCTCGACCCGGCCCATGTCGAACACGATGTCGCGGCCGGTGGTCGCCAGCGCGGCGAAGGTGAAGCGCAGAGCATCGGTGCCGTGGGCGTGGATGCCGGCCGGGAACTGCTTGCGGGTGGCCTTCTCGATAGCCGGGGCCATTTGGGGCTGCATCAGCCCGGTGGTGCGCTTGGCGACCAGTTCCTCCAATCCCACGCCGTCGATCAAATCCAGCGGGTCCAGCACGTTGCCCTTGGATTTCGACATCTTCTGGCCGTCCTGATCGCGCACCAGGCCGTGGATGTAGACCTCGCGGTAGGGAACGTCGCCCATGAACTTCAGGCCCATCATGATCATCCGGGCCACCCAGAAGAAAATGATGTCGAAGCCGGTCACCAGCACGTTGGTCGGGTAGAAGGTCTTGAGCGCTTCGGTTTGCTCCGGCCAGCCGAGGGTGGAGAACGGCCACAGCGCCGAGGAGAACCAGGTATCCAACACATCCGGGTCCTGCGTCAGCGCCGCCTCCGGCCCGAGTCGGTTTTTCTCCCGGACTTCCGCCTCGTCGCGACCGACGTAGACCTTCCCTTGTTCGTCGTACCAGGCCGGGATGCGGTGGCCCCACCATATCTGGCGGCTAATGCACCAGTCCTCGATCCGGTTCATCCAGTCGAAGTAGGTCTTTTCCCAGTTTTCCGGGATGAATTTGACCTTGCCGGTCTTGACGGCGGCGATGGCGGGACCGGCCAGCGGCCCGGTTTTCACATACCATTGATCGGTGAGGAACGGCTCGACAATGGCATGACTGCGGTCGCCGCGCGGGACCATCATTTTGTGCGGCTTGATCTCCTCCATCAGCCCCAGTTCTTCCAGATCGACGACGATCCGCTTGCGCGCCTCGAAGCGATCCAGGCCGCAATACTTGTCCGGGCCGTTGTCGTTGATTTTGGCGTCGGTGGTGAAGATATTGATGAGCGGCAGGTGATGACGCTGGCCGACCGCGTAATCGTTGAAATCGTGCGCGGGGGTGATCTTGACGCAGCCGGTGCCAAAACTGGGGTCCACGTACTCGTCGGCGATGATCGGGATATTCCGACCGGTCAGCGGCAGGGCCACCTGCAAACCGACCAGACTCTTGTAGCGCTCGTCGTCGGGATGAACGGCGACGGCGGTATCGCCCAGCATGGTTTCCGGGCGGGTGGTGGCCACGATCAAATCGCCGCCACCCTCGGCCAGCGGATAGCGGATATGCCAGAGGAAGCCGTTTTCCTCGGCGCTGGCCACTTCCAGATCGGACACGGCGGTGTGCAACACCGGATCCCAGTTCACCAACCGCTGGCCGCGATAGATCAAACCTTCCTCGTACAGGCGGACGAACACCTCCCGCACCGCCGCCGACAGCCCCTCGTCCATGGTGAAGCGTTCCCGCGCCCAGTCCACCGACGCCCCCATCCGCCGCAGCTGGCGGGTGATGGTGCCACCGGATTCCGCTTTCCACGTCCACACTCGCTCGATGAACGCCTCGCGCCCCAGATCGTGGCGGGTCTTGCCCTCGCCAGCCAGTTGCCGCTCCACCACCATCTGGGTGGCGATGCCAGCGTGATCGGTGCCCGGCTGCCACAAAGAGTTACAGCCCTTCATCCGGTAGTAGCGGGTCAGCGCGTCCATGATCGTATCCTGGAAGGCGTGGCCCATGTGTAGAGTGCCAGTGACGTTCGGCGGCGGAATCATGATGCAGTAGGGTACGCCCTGCCCGCTGGGCGCGAAATAGCCCCGCTCCTGCCAGAAGGCGTACCAGCGAGATTCAATGGCGTGCGGTTCGTAAGTCTTGTCCATGGCATTCGTCGGAGGATTAAGAATATCGGCGGGCGCGGGGCGCGTGGATATGGAGTATAACCCAGCTACCGATGCAAGGAGTCCGCTCGCAAAACGCGCTCCACTGACAACAAAAACCCGCCTTGCGGCGGGCTCTCCAGGTTCAAACAACCGGGTTCGCGGCGGGCTTAACTCCGCTTACTGTTAAAGCCTGGCCCGCGCTTAACCGGCTTGGCGGGCGCCGGTTCCACGGCGATCGCCAATTCCTGAACAAACTCCGCTTCTATTTCCTCGCCAACCCTGAACCTGGTGATATCAAAGTCGGACGGCACCTTCACCAGGACTGTTCTGGTCGCGCCCCGGACGAGGACTTGGCGCTTCCGCTTGTCGACCGAGATGATGTTTGCCGTTATCCGGGCGGTATCGCGCACCACGCCTGCTGGCAACTGACCCGGCTGGGCGCGGCCAGCGCTGAGGGTATCCGTCCTCGTGGAGATACCGGTGCCGGCTTTGCCGGTGAGATATATGGCCAGCTCCTGTTGGTAGGTCACCACCACCTGGTCGCCTACCTTGACCTGCGGCAGGTTGCGAACTTGATCGCTCACCTTGATCGTGGCAACCCGGCCCTTCTGATCCTTGAGCGTGACTTCGCGCGTCTGGAGATCAATCGCCTGTACCGTCGCAGTGGCAGTTATCGTTTCACGGGTACTCAGATCGGGAGCCGGCGCCTGTTGCGTTACGGCCGGCGCCTTCTCCGCCTTCATCGGTGGCTTGTCCGACGTGGTCGCACAGCCCGCCGTCAACAACATACCCAATATGCCCAGAGTCGTTACGATGCGGTTTTTCATGATTTTTCCCCCTAGCGTTAGGAAAAGAACAGATCGTCATTAACACCAAAACCCGGCTTGAAAATAACCGGCGTTACCCGATTCCAATACATGACCAGCGTCATTCCGCTTGGCTCGGGTGCTGGTCAGCCATGAATAGCATAATGCGAGCTTCGCGAATATTCGACAACCTTCCGCCCTGTCAAGGAGCAAACGAGCTGCCCAGCAATTCTCATTTTGACCAATTTCCATCAACCCGTTGGGGCTACGAAACGGGAACCCCCAACAGCTTGTGGGTGACAGCGCCAAAATGAGAATTGCTGCGAGCTGCCGCCCTGAACCCACCCATGTCGAGGCAGCAGACCGCCAGCAATTCCACCTCGTTGTTCCAGGGGTCTTCAGGGCTACGGGGATCATCGTCGTTTAGGGGCGGCGGGTCTAGGGCAGGATGCGGAGATTGACGACATAGCGCTCGGTTGCCGAGGCGTCGCCTTCCCAGAACCGCCAGTACTTGAGCTTGAGCGCGACCTCGCCGGGCTGACGGGCGGCGAAGGTGAAGGTGCGCTGGCCACGCGCCCCGATGAATCCGGCATCGGACGAGGCGTAGTCGGTACTATCGAGCGTCAGCAACCGACTGTTAGTTTCGTCGATGGCCCAAGTGTAACCGGTAGTGGGATTCTCCGGCAACCGCGCCACGAGGCGTTCGCCCACCCGGAGTTCGGCGCTTCGGTTGTTGTCGGCGGGTGTGAGGATCAGCATCCCGTTTTCCCGGACACCAGCGGGAACCGATGTCGGCGGATCGCCCTTGGCGGCGCAGCCGGCAGCCAGCAGCGTGGCCAGCGCCAGCAGGGCCAGCGCGCGCGGGAAACCTGAAAAAACAGGCGATAACTTGCGGATGAAGGTCATGGAAGATCACTGGAAGGAGGGCGGGCGGCGAATCGCCGGGGATGAATGGTCGCGCACTGTTCGATCTTATATCACTAAGGGGCAAGGGGAAGGTCATCTTTGCGGGCGTCGTCATCCCGCCGCCCGCGCCTCGACCCACTACGTCCATATCCTGGCGGCGATGGATATATTTTTCAATTGCCGGTCTATAGTTCGATGACGCCCATAATTCACGAGATAACTACTCAGGATCCGCCATGACTACCGAGAATGACAGCGACCAGGACCCGCAGGAAACCCAGGAGTGGCTCGAAGCCCTCGACGCCGTCCTTGAAGAAGAAGGCTTGCAGCGTGCTCACGACCTGTTGGGCGCGTTGCAGGACAAAGCCCGCGCTGCTGGCGTCCACATGCCCTACAGCGCCAATACCCCGTATATCAATACGATTCCGGTGGATCACGAGGAATACACGCCCGGCGATCCCGGCATGGAATGGCGGATTCGTTCGCTGATCCGCTGGAACGCCATGGCGATGGTGATCAAATCCAACCGCATCACCTCGGAATTGGGCGGCCATATCGCCAGTTTCGCCTCCAGCGCCACCCTGTACGATGTCGGCTTCAACCATTTCTGGCACGCTCCCAGCGACGCACACGGCGGCGATCTGGTGTTCGTTCAGGGCCACTCTGCTCCCGGCATCTATGCCCGCGCCTATCTGGAAGGGCGGCTGAGCGAGCAGCAACTCGACAACTTCCGGCAGGAAGTGGACGGCAACGGCCTGTCCTCGTATCCGCATCCGTGGCTGATGCCCGATTTCTGGCAATTCCCCACCGTGTCGATGGGGCTGGGACCGATCCAGGCAATCTATCAGGCCCGGTTTATGAAGTATCTGCACAACCGGGGTTTGGTGAATACCGAAGGCCGCAAGGTGTGGTGTTTCTGTGGCGATGGCGAGATGGACGAGCCGGAATCGCTCGGCGCGATTGCGCTGGCGGCCCGCGAGAATCTGGACAATCTGATCTTCGTGATCAACTGCAACCTGCAACGCCTCGACGGCCCGGTGCGCGGCAGCGGCAAGATCATTCAGGAACTGGAAGGCGATTTTCGCGGCACCGGCTGGAACGTGATCAAAGTGCTGTGGGGTTCCTACTGGGATCCGCTGCTGGCCGCCGACAAGAAAGGGTTGCTGCGCAAGCTGATGGAAGAATGTGTGGACGGCGAGTATCAAAACTTCAAGGCCAAGGGCGGCGCCTACACCCGCGAGCATTTTTTTGGCAAGTACGCCGAACTCAAGCAGATGGTCAGCCATCTGTCCGACGAGGACATTTGGCGGCTGAACCGGGGCGGCCACGATCCGCACAAGATTTACGCCGCCTACGCCCAAGCCACCAAGCATCAGGGCCAGCCAACCGTCATTCTGGCCAAGACCGTCAAGGGCTACGGCATGGGTGTTGCGGGCGAAGGCAAGAACATTACCCACTCGCAGAAGAAGATGGGCGAGCAGGCGCTCAAGGACTTCCGCGACCGCTTTCATATCCCGATTTCCGACGATCAATTGTACGCCGCGCCGTTCTTCAAGCCAGCGGACGACAGCCCGGAAATTCAATATCTCAAAGCCCGCCGCGCCGCCTTGGGCGGTTATCTGCCGCAGCGCCGCCGCACCGCGCCGCCGTTGCAAGCGCCCGTCCTCGCCAGTTTCGACCCGCTGTTGCAGGACACCGGCGAGCGCGACATGTCCACCACGATGGCGTTCGTCCGCATCCTGACCCAACTGGCGCGGGACAAGGCGATGGGCCGTTACGTCGTCCCCATCGTCGCTGATGAAGCTCGCACCTTCGGCATGGAAGGCATGTTCCGCCAGATCGGCATCTACTCGCCACGCGGCCAACTGTACGAGCCGCAGGACGCCGACCAGTTGATGTACTACAAGGAAGACAAGAAAGGGCAGATTTTGCAGGAAGGCATCAACGAAGCCGGGGCGATGTCGTCGTGGATCGCGGCGGGCACGGCGTATGCCAATCACGGCGTCAACATGGTGCCGTTCTACATCTACTACTCAATGTTCGGCTTCCAGCGCATCGGCGATCTGGCGTGGGCAGCAGGCGATATTCAGGCGCGGGGCTTTCTGATCGGCGGCACCTCCGGGCGCACCACCCTGGCTGGAGAAGGCTTGCAGCATCAGGACGGCCACAGCCAGATCTTCGCCCAGTTCATCCCTAATTGCGTGTCCTACGATCCCACCTTCGCCTACGAACTGGCGGTGATCATTCAGGACGGGCTGCGGCGGATGGTCCAGGAGCAGGAGAATGTTTTTTATTACGTCACCACGCTGAACGAGAACTACCACCATCCCGCCATGCCGGAAGGCGCTCAGGACGGCATTCTCAAGGGGATGTACCTGTTTAAATCCGGCGAAGGCGATGGGCCACGGGTGCAACTGCTGGGCTGCGGTTCGATTCTGCGCGAGGTCATGACTGCTGCTGATGTGTTGCGCGACGATTGGGGGGTGACCGCCGATATTTGGGCCGCGCCGGGCATCAATGGCCTGACCCGCGACGGGCAGGATGCGGATCGCTGGAATCTGCTGCATCCCGATCAGCCGCCACGCATTCCTTACGTCACCGCCTGTCTCGACGGTCATCCCGGCCCGGTGGTCGCCGCTACCGACTACATGAAACTCTACGCCGAGCAATTGCGGCCGTTCATTCCCCGCCGCTATTGGGTGCTGGGCACCGACGGTTTTGGCCGCAGCGATACCCGCGTCAAGCTGCGCCATCATTTCGAGGTGGACTGGCGCTATGTCACGGTCGCGGCGCTGAAACTGCTGGCCGAGGAAGGTGCCGTACCCGTCGCCAAGGTGAGCGAGGCCATTGAAAAATATGGCATCGTCGCCGACAAACCCAATCCAGTCACCGTTTAAGCCCGGCGCAAGGAGGACAACGCATGAGCATGATTAAAGAAATTCATGTGCCGGATATCGGCGACTTCAAGGGTGTGGATATTATCGAAGTCATGGTGGCGGCGGGCGATGTGATCGAGGTGGAAACCCCGCTGATTATTCTGGAAACCGACAAGGCCAGTATGGAAGTGCCCTCACCGCTGGCCGGTCTGGTCCGGGAGGTCAAGGTCAAACCCGGCGATAAGGTTTCCCAGGGCGATCCGATCCTGTATCTGGAAATTCAGGAGAGTGTGACGCTGGCCGAACCGGCGTCGGCCACCGATGAGTCCGTTCCGGCGACTCCCGCATCGGGCGCAAGCGAGGTGCGCGAGGTGCGCGTGCCCGACATCGGCGATTTCAAGAATATCCCGGTGATCGAAGTGCTGGTTACGCCCGGCGACCGGGTGGACATGGATACACCGCTGGTAACGCTGGAAAGCGACAAGGCCAGCATGGACATTCCCTCGCCGTTCGCGGGAACCGTGCAAGCCGTCGAACTCAAAATCGGCGACAAGGTTTCTCAGGGCGATCTGATCCTGCTACTCGCTACGGCGGCGGACTCAACCGCCAAACCGCAACTGCCCGATACCCTCAGCGCGATTGCGCTCGGCCCGCGCACCCCCAAGCCGCAAGGCGCGCCGCCTGCCCCGCCGGTGAAAGCGCCGCCGGTCAGCGAAGTTCCCGCCGCCAGTTTCGCCAGGGTTCACGCCAGCCCTTCGATCCGGCGGTTTGCCCGCGAACTGGGCGTGGATTTAACCCGGCTGGCCAAGGGTTCCGGTCCCAAAGGACGGATTCTCAAGGAAGATGTCACCGCCTACGTCAAGGGGGTCATGACTGGTGTCGCCGCGCCCGCGACGGCCGCTGGCGGGACCACCGGCGGCGGCGTGCTGGATCTGCTGCCTTGGCCCAAGGTCGATTTCGCCAAATTCGGTCCAGTGGAATCGAAGCCTCTGGCGCGAATCAAGAAGATCTCCGGCGCCAACCTGTCGCGCAACTGGGTGATGATTCCCGCCGTCACCTATCACGAGGACGCCGATATCACCGATTTGGAAGCCTTCCGCATCCAAATCAACCAGGAGAACGAGAAGGGCGGCGGCGCCAAGCTGACCATGCTGGCGTTCATGATCAAGGCGTGCGTCAGGGCGTTGCAGAAATTCCCGGAGTTCAACACCTCGCTCGACGGCGACGACCTGATTTACAAGCAGTACTATCACATCGCCTTTGCCGCCGATACGCCCAATGGGCTAGTGGTGCCGGTGGTGAAGGATGCCGACCGGAAGGGCATTTTCGAGATCGCTGCGGAAACTGGCGAACTCGCTAAAAAGGCGCGCGATGGCAAACTCGGCCCGGCTGAGATGCAGGGCGCCTGCTTCACCATCTCCTCGGTCGGCGGCATCGGCGGCGCCTACTTCTCGCCGATCATCAATGCGCCGGAGGTCGCGATCCTGGGCGCCAGCAAATCGGTGTTGAAACCGGTATGGGATGGCCAGGCTTTCGCGCCGCGTCTGATGCTGCCGCTGTCGCTGAGCGCTGACCATCGGGTGATCGATGGCGCCTTGGCGACCCGCTTCAATGTCTATCTCGCCCAACTCCTCGCCGACTTTCGTCGCGTGATGCTGTAAGGAGACCGCCATGAGTCAGATCGTTGAAGTGAAAATTCCCGATATCGGCGATTTCAAGGGCGTGGACGTCATCGAAGTGTTGGTCAAGCCGGGCGATGCCATTGCCCTGGAAGATTCCCTGATCGTGCTGGAAACCGACAAGGCGTCCATGGAGGTGCCTTCTCCGGCGGCTGGCGTCGTTCAGGAAGTTAAAATCAAGGTCGGCGACAAGGTGTCGGAGGGCGATGTGGTGCTGGTGCTGGCGACCAGCGCCGAACAAGCGCCCTCCCTCCCCGCTCCTCTCCCGGTGGGAGAGGGGAGCAAACATTCCCCTCGCCCTTTGGGAGAGGGGTTAGGGGTGAGGGGCGCACCCGACATCGAAACCGAAATGCTGGTTCTCGGCGCGGGTCCGGGCGGCTATTCAGCCGCCTTCCGCGCCGCCGATCTGGGCCTGAAGACCGTGTTGGTGGAGCGCTACCCCAGTTTGGGCGGGGTCTGCCTCAACGTCGGCTGCATTCCCTCCAAGGCTCTGCTGCATGTCGCGGCGGTCATGGATGAAGCCGAGCACTTTGCCCAACTCGGCATCGTCTTCGGCAAGCCGACCGTCGATCTGGACACGCTGCGCGCCCACAAGGGCAAGGTGGTCAACAAACTCACCGGTGGACTGGCCGGGATGGCGAAAGCGCGCAAGGTGGAAACTGTGCGCGGCTATGGCAGCTTCCTGGATCCGCACCATCTGCAAGTCGAACTCACTACAGGCGATGGGCAGGACCAGACCGGAGAAAAGAAGGTCATCCGTTTCAATCAGTGCATCATCGCCGCCGGCAGCGCCGCAGTGCATCTGCCGTTTATCCCGGATGACCCGCGCATTGTGGATTCGACCGGCGCGCTGGAACTGCGCTTCATTCCCAAGCGCCTGCTGGTGATCGGCGGCGGCATCATCGGACTGGAAATGGCGACGGTCTATTCGACCTTGGGCGCGCGCATCGAGGTGGTGGAGATGCTGGACGCGCTGATGCAGGGACCGGATCGGGATTTGGTTAAAGTCTGGCAGAAGCACAACGCCAGTCGCTTTGACAAAATCATGCTAAAGACCAAAACGGTCGCGGTCGAAGCCCTTCCGGAAGGGTTGCGGGTGACGTTCGAGGGCGAGAATGCGCCAGCGGAACCGCAACTTTACGACATGATCCTGCAATCAGCGGGTCGTTCGCCCAACGGCAAAAAGATCGGCGCTGAGAAAGCGGGAATCGCGGTCAACGAACGCGGCTTTATCCCGGTGGATAAGCAGATGCGGACCAACGCGCCGCACATCTTCGCGATTGGCGATATCGTTGGCCAACCGATGCTGGCGCATAAGGCGGTGCATGAAGCGCATGTCGCCGCCGAAGTCGCCGCCGGGCATAAGAGTTTCTTCGACGCCAAGGTCATTCCCGGCGTGGCCTATACCGATCCGGAAGTTGCCTGGGTGGGTCTGACTGAAGAGGAAGCCAAGAAGGAAGGCATCAGGATTGGCGTCGGCAAGTTTCCCTGGGCTGCATCCGGTCGTGCGATTGCCAATGGCCGCGATGAGGGTTTCACCAAGCTGATTTTCGATGAGGACACGCATCGGATTGTCGGCGGCGGCATCGTGGGCACTCATGCCGGCGACTTAATTAGCGAGCTGGCCTTGGCGATTGAGATGGGTTGCGACGCGGCGGACATTGCTCTGACCATCCATCCGCATCCAACCTTGGGCGAATCGGTTGGCATGGCAGCGGAAGTGTTCGAGGGAACGATCACCGATTTGTATATCCCCCGTAAGAAGAAGTGAGACGATTTCCCGCAAAGGCCATACCCAATCGGACTGGGTCTCCCCCTTTGAAAAAGGGGCGGGGGTTTTGATCAGTTGCGTCAGCCCACGAGGTTCAAATCCCCCTTGCTCCTTTCTAAGGGAGGAACTGTTGCGCTCCACGGCCAAGTGGGACAGGAACCGCTCGACCTCCGGCTTGCCCATTTCCTGGGGGTGCCGCCTGCCGTGAAACAGGATGTAGCGCTTGATCCAGTCCAGGTAGGCTTGTTCGGTGCGGATGCTGTAGTGTTTGAGGCGGATTTTTGCGCGAACCTGATCGAGCAACTTGGGCTTGACAGTCATAACCCCCTCTACTTTAATGGTTGCTATGGCAGACGGTGGTAGCATTCTTGTGGAGGAAGTACCGTAACATCGTTGATGCCAGCGCTGACGCCCATGACGGGCTGATTAAAGTTGTTGTTATCATGCAACTTGCTAGACTTAACAACAACTTGATCTGGACTCGCCATGATTATGCGTCAAAAATGACGTAATCAAAGGCGTCATTTAGGAGGTCTACTTCATGTTAGGCATTTTAAGGAGAGAGTCGTGTTACCAATCCAAGAAATTCAAATCAACACAAAAAACAAACGAGTATTCTCAGTTCATTTGGAGAAGTGGGCGCAAGATCACTTCGAGTGCAAGTTGGCAGCCATCAACCTCGGCCCACAGCTTCCCGCTGATGCCACGTTTGGCCCTTTCACAAAAGGCGTAACGGCACTCGCTGCTTATCAGGATCTTGTCTCAAAACTTAGTACCGCTCTCACCAAGCTTGACGCTACAGATGCCATCGCTATCGTCGACAACCCATGCAACACAGAGTTTGTCACCGCGCGAGAGCAAAAGCAGGTTCTTGGGCAAAGTGTCGTTGTCAAAGTGAATGGCGTCAATGCCTAACATGGCGCTCAACCGGAGCGCGGTTATAATGCGGTTTTGTTTCTCCAGCTTTCCGTGTCGCGCCCGGTTAGCTCTACGTTCGTCGG
>JBATNZ010000300.1:0-2507 GCA_049290615.1 Candidatus Contendibacter sp. | reverse complement strand
GACCTCGCCCGCAAGCTGCTGGCGGTCGGCCTGCTCGACCCGGCGGCGCTGGAACTGCCCGAGCCGTATCCCAGCCTGCCGCCCGAACAGATCGAGTGGGCCAGGATTCGCCGCAACGTCAACCGGCTGAGCATGCGGGATCTGACCGCGGCGATCATCCCGGCCCTGCACGACCATCCCGGCCAGGTGCTGATCGCCGTGGACGATCTCACCAACCTGACCCCCACCCTGGTGGCGTTCTGGCTGGCGGTGTTCGCCGTGGCTCAGGTGCTCGGCGGCGCCCGCCAGAAGAAAGCCAACCTGGCCAAGCTGTGGTGGAAGATGACCGAGATCGACATCCCGCCGCTGTCGCCCGACGCGACGCGGGCGATCGTGCAAACCTACATCGCCCGGCAAGGGATGCTGATCGAGTCGCCGGCCCTGTTCGTCGGCCATGTGGTGAAACAATCCGGCGGCAACGCCCAGGCCATCGCCGACCTGCTGGACGATTCCGCCAAGGAGCGGTTGGTGGACAAGCGCAAGATTCGAGAAATGAAGCACGCCGCCGGGGTGCGCTATTTCGACTTCACCCCGGTGATGATCGTGGCGCTGGCCTCGGTGGTCGGTGCGCGTTATCTGGCGATTGGCACCGGCGACACCGAGCTGTACATCTTCGCCGGGATGTTGGCGGCGGTGGTGATCAGCATCCGGGTGTTCCTGTTCCGGGGGGCGGGCAAGGCGAATTAGCAGCGAGCGCTCGATCCGGCATACTGTCCATCATCGACAACCTTCCTGGAACGGAGCCTTCATCATGCTGGAAGAAGCCACCGCGACGCTCGAAATCCCGCAAGGGGTGTTGGACGCCGCCCAGATGAATACTCACGAACTGCGGCGCGAACTGGCGCTGGCCCTCTATGCCCAGCAGCGGTTATCACTGGGCAAGGCGCGTGAATTGGCCGGCCTGTCGCTGTGGGAGTTTCGGCAGTGGCTCGGTCTGCGGCGCATCGAAGCGCACTACGACACCGCCGACTTGCAGGATGACATCAAAACGTTGCGCGAACGGGGCCGCCTGGAATGATGTTGGTCATCAGCAACACATCACCGCTGACCAATCTCGCCGCCATCGGTCACTTCGATCTACTCCGCCCGCTTTATGGCGAGCTGCTCATCGCCGAGGCGGTCTGGGAGGAATTGAACGCCGGCGGCCAAGCGTGGCCGGGCCGCGATGCGGTGGCCGACGCCGCCTGGATCGTGCGGCGGGCGGTGGTGAATCGCCCCCTGGTGACGGCGTTACGGGAACGCCTCGATCCGGGCGAAGCGGAAACTATCGCCCTGGCGGTGGAATGTCCACCGCCCTTCGTGCTGATGGACGAGAAGGAAGGCCGGCGCACGGCGCAACGCTTGGGGCTGAAAACGGTGGGCGTGGTGGGCGTGCTGATCGAAGCGAAAGCGCGCGGCCTGATCGCCGAGGTCGGGCCGCTGCTGGAGCGGTTGCGCCAAGAGGCGGGCTTTTTCCTGAGCGACCGGGTGATTCGCGAGGCCCGCGCGTTCTGTGATGAATGACCTTGGCAATGACCCACCCTTCCAGTCGCTGGCCGCCCCTGCTGCTGACCCTCCTGGCCGGGTTGCTGCTGCTCGGTCATGCGCTCTGGGGCTGGATTCCCATTCTCGACAGCGCCAACCTGGCCTTTCATGAAGCAGGGCATCCGATTTTCGGCCTGCTGTCGGCCCGATTGAGCGTGTACGGCGGCACCCTGATGCAACTGCTGCTGCCCGCCGCCTGCGCCTGGGAGTTCCATCGCCGGGAACAGCGGTATGGCTTTTACGTCTGTCTGCTCTGGCTCGCCGAGAACGGGCTGAACATCGCCCGCTACGTGGCCGACGCCCGCGCGCACCAACTGCCGCTGGTCGGCGGCCTGGACCCCGAGGACTTCCACGACTGGACCGAAATCCTGAGCCGGTGGGAGCTGTTGAATCACGATACCACGCTGGCGTTTCTGGTGCTGGTCGGCGCGGTCGCGCTGATGGCCTGGACGGTGAAGCAGGCGTGGACTCGACCGGAAGGCGACGGATGACCCTCCCCACCCACCTCGCCTTCGCTTCGGTGCTGTACCTGGGCGGCGCGACGCTGTTCGGCTATCGGCCCGACGCGATCAGTTGGGCGCTGGCCGCCGCCACCAGCCTGCTGCCCGACATCGACCTGCCCCCCGCCCGGATTGGCCGGCTGTTTTGGTTCGTGTCGGTGCCGCTGGAACGGCGCTTCGGCCATCGCACCCTCACCCATTCCCCTTACAAGTGTAGGTTTTTTCATGTCTCACCTTCGAGCACTGGTAATGATAAGATGTCAGGGGACATGGGCAGGGCGGGCCAGGGTTCCGGGCAACCGTGGCCGATAGGTAAGGGCTGATGATTGAAGAGTGCGGCCACGATCAACGACCAGCCATGGCGGAAGACGCCGACCAACCGCCAGCATCGGCCTTGTTGTCGGGGCGAACCGGGCACGGGCGGAAACGTCGCGGTCGGGATGG
>JBATNZ010000299.1:0-3265 GCA_049290615.1 Candidatus Contendibacter sp. | reverse complement strand
CCATCACCGCGACAGGTCGGTTCTGGATAAACCGCTCCAAGACTTCGCCAAACATAGGAATACCTCAAGATATTTCAAAAATTGTGTTATTATACAAGAAATTATCAATGACCTTAAGAGGGCTGGTCGCGGAACTACACCCCACTGGACAAGGAACTGCACAAGGTGGTGCGGGATGCCGCCCTGGGGCAGCGGCGGGCGGACGCCCTGATGCGGGTCACCGGCCGCGATGGCGCGGACGACTGGGTGCTGGTGCATGTCGAAGTCCAGGGCGAGAATACCGCCGACTTCGCCCGCCGTATGTTCGTCTACAACTACCGGTCGTATGATCTCTACGGCCGTCCGGTGATCAGCCTCGCGGTATTGGGCGAACCGCATCCGGCCGCCTACGGCAGGTTCGGCTACGGCCGCTGGGGCAGCCTGCTGCGGCTGCGCTTTCCCGTGGTCAGCCTGAGCGCCTATCGTTCCCGCTGGGCGGAACTGGAGGCCTCATCCAACCCGTTTGCCGTTGTGACCCAGGCGCATTTGCAGGCGCGGGAGACCGCCGGCTTGGATGAAGCCCGCTACCGGGTCAAACGCGAGTTGATTCGCAGTCTGTACCGGCGTGGTTATCAACGCCCGGCGATCCTGGATTTGCTCCGGTTTGTTGACTGGGTGCTGGCGTTGCCCGAGGGCTTGGAAAATCAATTGTGGGCTGAGGTGCAGCAGTTCGAGGAGGAAAAGCAAATGCGTTATGTGAGTAGTCTGGAGCAGATCGCGATCAGGAAAGGCATGGAGAAGGGCATGGAGAAGGGCATGGAGAAGGGCATGGAGAAGGGCCGGGAACAGACGCTATGCGAGTTGCTGGAAGAATTGCTGGCGGCCCGGTTTGGGCCGGTGTCGGAGATGGTGCGCGGCCGCCTGGCGGAGGCGGACTCGGCGCAATTGTCGACCTGGTTCCGGCGGGCGCTGACGGCCCCTTCACTGGAAAGCGTGTTTGCTGGAGGCAAAAGATAACAGGCGCAAAGGCCCGAGGCGAAAGGCAGAACCTGGAAATCGCTCGGAAATGTGATGCCCGTTAAACTCCGCATCAAACATCTCTCGCTCCGCAACAAGCTCGCACGCGCGCTGTGGAACGGGGTCTGGCTGCTGCTCTATCGCCCCAGTCCGACCCCGCTGCACGGCTGGCGGCGATTTCTACTGGGGCTGTTTGGAGCGAAGATTGGGCAAGGTGCGCACCCTTATCCCTCGGCCAAAATCTGGGCGCCGTGGAACCTGGAAATGGGCGATCATAGTTGCCTCAGCCATCACGTGGACTGTTACTGCGTGGATCGGATCACGCTCGGCGCGCATACCACGGTCAGTCAATACAGCTTCCTCTGCACCGCCAGCCACGACTACACCGACCCGGCCATGCCGTTGACCACCGCTCCGATTACCCTGGGCGAACGGGCGTGGGTCACCGCCGACGTGTTCGTCGCGCCGGGCGTCATGATCGGCGATGGCGCGGTCGTGACCGCCCGCTCCAGCGTGTTCCACGACATCGAACCCTGGACGGTCGCCGCAGGGAATCCCGCTCGACCGGTTAAACCTCGGCCACTCCGATCCACGACCAGCGCGGCACAGAAACCATGACCGATACATCCCCCGCTATTTCCGGCTACCACTACGACCACGCCGGCTTGAGCTGTTCCCACGGCTACCTGTTGCCCACCGTCTTTCGCCTGCTGGAGGGGCTGAACCTGCCGGCGGATCAGCGGCGCCTGTTCGAACTCGGCTGCGGCAACGGCAGCGTCGCCCACGAATTGACCCGGCGCGGCTGGGACGTGACCGGCGTTGATCCCTCCGTCGAAGGCATCGCGCAAGCGCAACGCGCCCATCCCGAACTCAAGCTCCATTCCGGCTCGGCCTACGACGATCTGGCGGCGTGCTACGGCCAATTCCCGGTCGTCCTCAGTCTGGAAGTGGTCGAACACGTCTATTTTCCCCGCCAGTACGCCGCGACCGTATTTTCATTGTTACAGGGGGGGTACGGCTATCCTGTCCACGCCCTACCACGGCTACTGGAAAAACCTCGCGCTCGCGCTCAGCGGCAAAATGGACCGGCACTTCACCGCCCTCTGGGATCACGGCCACATCAAGTTCTGGTCCATGAAGACCCTCACCCTCCTGCTGGAAGAAGCAGGTTTCCGCGATATTCGCTTCGAACGGGTCGGCCGCGTCCCCGCGCTGGCCAAGGCCATGATCGCGGTGGCGCGGCGACCGGGATAACATCAATGACTCCACTTCCACGATGCGGAGACGCCTAATGATCGTAATGAGCACACCCACGACCACGGAAATTATTCCCGTGATCACCGACCGCGATGGCGTCATGCGCATTCTTCATACCCGGGTAACCCTCGATACCTTGATCGACGCTTTTGAGGACGGCGCGACCGCCGAGGAAATCGCTCAACAATATCCTACGGTGTCCTTGGCCGATATCTATTCGGTGATCGGCTACTATCTCCGTCGTCATGCCGAAATTGAAGCCTATCTCGCCCGGCGACGACAAGCCGCCCAACAGATCCGACAACAAAATGAAGCGCGTTTTAACCCGACGAACATTCGGGCCAGACTACAGGCGCGGCGCACCGGCGAAATGACCTGAACCATGCTCCGATTCGCCGCTGACGAAAACCTGAATAACGACATCGTTCGAGGTCTGCTGCGCCGCGCCCACGTTCTGGATATCATTCGGATTCAGGATACTGAACTTTCTGGCGCGGACGACCCGACCGTACTGGCCTGGACCGCCCTTGAACAGCGGATTTTGCTCACCCACGATGTCGCCACAATCACTCGATACGCCTATGACCGGATTCGGGCAAATCAGCCGATGCCGGGTGTGTTTGAGATCAGCCGCCAAGTTGCCATCAGGACGGTGATCGAGGACTTACTCTTGCTGGCCGAAACCAGTCTTGAAAACGAATGGGAAGGCCAGATTCTGTATTTGCCCTTGCGGTAATCCATGAAGCTCGTCGCCATCATCCTGACCCTCAACGAGGAACGCCACCTGGCGCGCTGCCTCGCCAGCGTGCGGGCCATTGCCAGCGAAATCGTCGTCGCCGACTGTTTTTCCACCGACGCCACCCTGGAGATCGCCCGCGCCCAGGGCGCGCGGGTGATCCAGCATGAATGGGTGAAGGCTCATATTGGGTTTTGAGGACATGCTACCGGCTGCAATAAAGTGTCCAGGAGTGACCCCAGCAAGGCCCGACCGCGGCGCCTGACGTTATGCACG
>JBATNZ010000298.1:0-3789 GCA_049290615.1 Candidatus Contendibacter sp. | reverse complement strand
CCATCACCGCGACAGGTCGGTTCTGGATAAACCGCTCCAAGACTTCGCCAAACATAGGAATACCTCAAGATATTTCAAAAATTGTGTTATTATACAAGAAATTATCAATGACCTTAAGAGGGCTGGTGGCCTCGCCCGCTGCACGGAACTCGGAGTAAGCCTTGTCCCAGTTGACACGCGGGAATGCATCCTTGAGCGAATTGAGGAAGTCCTTACTGTTGAGGGTCTCGAAAGTCACGTCCTTGTAGCGCACGT
Source organism: Candidatus Contendibacter sp. (assembly GCA_049290615.1). Lineage (GTDB taxonomy): Bacteria > Pseudomonadota > Gammaproteobacteria > Competibacterales > Competibacteraceae > Contendibacter. Next base: position 3,534 of record JBATNZ010000298.1, on the reverse strand, counting down.
CGAGCTGCATCTTTTGAATGAGTGCTTCGGCTTTGGGAAATACGCGCTTCAGCTCCGCGTCAAGCCAAAGCCGCGCATCTTCTTTGGTGGGTTTCTTCGGGGACAGCATCTGTCCGAGCATGGCGTCCGGCGGGTTCTCGATCACGCGGGGCAGGTAATAGTTGATGATCTGCTGGCGTGACTCGTCCAGTTGGCCCTGCAGTTCGTCGGCGACCTTTTTTTGGTGTGCCTCCAGATCGTCCTTGAAGGTCGCCAGCCGCTTTTCAAGATGCGGCTTGGCTGATTTAAGGACAACGCGGCCGTGATCCTTGCCAAGTGAAGGAGTGAAATTCTTTCGGATCTCGTTGAGATCGTCCTCCAGCTTCTTGGAGGATAGCTTGCCGCCCTTCTCGATCAGGTCAAAGGTGGTGCGCAGGCGCCCCTCCAGGTCCTTGCTGCCGCCGAGTTTGAGAATGTTCGGCGGGATGGCGAGGCGGTGGCGCTGGATCGCGGCCCCGGTGAGCTTCAGCTCGACGTATTGCAGGTAAGCGTTGAACACTCGCACCTGGCGGGCGAGGTCGAATTGAAACGGCGGCGCTTCCTTCAGGCTCTGGTCTACTTGGTCGAACTTTTCCTCGGTGACCAACTCGCTGCCCACTTCCACTGGGAGACCGGCAATCCGCTCGCGCTCCTGCTCGCTCTGCGCCTGGGCGACGGCGATGGCCTTGGCCACCGGCGAAAGTCGCGCCAAGGCCTCGCGGAACTGCTCCGTGGTCAGGCGCATGGCATTAGCAGCCTGCTTGCTGTGCGATTCCGCCTCTAGGTAAAGTGCTGTCGGAGTGAAGAGGTAGCCCTCGTCATCGACAAGCACCAAGGCAGTGCGCATCCCCGGGGCATCGCGAACCATGATGCCAGCCAACCGCAGCGCCTTGACGGCTTCCATGTCGCCGAAGCCCATACGCATGACGCGCTCGTCGAAGTCGAGCGCGACGGTAACCATCTCGACTCCTATCCGAGCAGATGCCTCGGCCATCGCCTGCGCTGGGGCTTTCTGCACTCCCGGTCCAGCGTAGCATACAAACCGTTGGGCGGAGAGGATTAAAGCCGCAATGCCCTGCGAGTCGAGGTGGCAAAAGAGCTGGGTCATCGTCGAAGTCTCCACTCATTAGTCATCGCAAACAGCCCGATGGCGGGCAGCTCGACAAGCTGGTCTTCGGAGTAGGCGTGGGCAGTCATGGCTGATCGTCCGATAACGCCTGTTCCAGCTCCGCCACGCTCGGCACGTTGCCTTCCAGCGCCTCGGGCAGGGAGTCCACCAGACGAGTCACATAGTCCGAAACGCCGATGGGTTTGTTCAGGTCACGCAGTGCATACTCGGCAATCACCCGATCCTTGCTACGGCAGAGGATCAGGCCGATCGAGGGCTGGTCCCCCGGCTGTTTGAAGCGCTCATCCACTGCTGAGAGGTAGAAGTTCATCTTGCCGGCTGCTTCCGGTGTGAACTCGCCCACCTTCAGGTCGATCACCACGAAGCAGCGTAATGTCAGATGATAGAACAGCAGGTCGAGGTAAAAATCGCGCAGGCTGATTTCGATATGCACCTGACGGCCGACCAGAGCAAATCCCGCGCCCAATTCCAACAGAAATTTTTCCACATGCTGGATCAACCCATCCTCGACGGCGCGCTCGTTGGCGCCATCGCGCAGGGCCAGGAAATCGAAAAGATAGGGGTCCTTCGTGATGTCTTGGGCAAGATCGGACTTTGCCGGTGGCAAGGTGGCAGCGAAATTGGTGACGGCATTACCTTGGCGGACATGTAGCTGCGATTCGATCTGCAGCGCCAACACATTGCGTGACCAGCCAAAATTCAGCGCCCGGGCGGCATACCAGAGACGGTCATCTGAGGATTCCAGCTTGTGGAGCAGCACCAGGTTATGGCTCCAGGGCAGCGAAGCGAAGGGTTCTGGCGGCATCGATACCGTGCTGAGTTTGCCATTCGAATCTGTCACTGCGGGTGACAGGTTTTCCGCGTTTCTGGATTCTGTCACCGCTGGTGACAGAATCGGCGCGGCCTTCGCATGAGCGGCATAGAAGGCGCGCATCCGCCAGACGTTCAGTGGGGAGAATCCCGCAATGCCGGGAAACGCGCGCTGCACATCCGCCGCCAGCCGTTCCACCACCTGCTTGCCATAGCCCCGCGTTTCCTGCGCTTGCGAGATCAAGCGGCCGATGTCCCAGTACAAGGCCAGCAGCTCCCGGTTGGCGGCCAGCCCCGCCTTGATCCGCGCGGCGTGTACCCGTGCCTTGATTTCTGTAAGTAGCGGGGCGTAGTCGGCGGGTAGCGGAACGATGTCAGGCATGATTCTTCTTGGATGTTCCCGGGTTCTATTCGTAATGCGTCCACATGCGTAAAATCTTGACCACTCGTTCCTGATCAATGAGTTGATAAATGAGTCGATGTTGAATGTTGATCCGTCGTGAATAGGCGCCGTCAAGGTCTCCGATCAGTTTTTCATAAGGAGGTGGGTTCTGGAATGGATTGATTTCAAGAATCGACAGGAGCGTTTGAGCCTTCACCTTCAACCCCGCAACGGCCAGCTTTTTGGCATCTTTCTGTGCCTGTTCGGTATAGACCAGTGTCCAGGTCACCAGTCAAGCTCCCTGGCGCATTCGCTCACCGGTGTTTTGAGTCCTTCCATGATGGATTCCCGCATCGCCGGAACGGACAGCAGAAACAGGGTTTCCTGAACTGCTGACCAGTCCTCTTCGGAAATCAGCACGGCATTGTTTCTCTCGCCAGTAATCAGAATCGGTTGGTGCGAGCTTGTCGCATCATCGATGAGGCGAGATAAATTGTCCCGCGCTTCACGGGTCGTAACGGTCGTCATGATGTTCTCCCAATGCCGGCAGGTTCAGTCAGGGGCGTCTCCACGTCGATCTGGCCGGAGAGCAGGCGCGGCAGCAGCAGGTCACGGTTGACCGCCAGCGCCGCCCGTTGCTGGGCGGTATGGATACGGGTTTTCAGCTCGGCCAGCCAGGCGGCGTAGCCGGCGGGCAGCGGGGTGATGTCTGGCATGTTGCAAAACTTCCTCACCGGGCGAGGCAAGGTTCTCCTCCATCGCCGACACCGTCTGCCAATGCCAGCCGAACACGGCAAACAGCCCGATTCTCCTCTCCCGCTGGGAGAGGGAGGGTTGAAGATCGTGAAGCGTTAGCCGGCTGCTCGACGAACTGGCCTTCTGTGTAGGCGTGGGGCATGGTGTTCAGGGCACAACATCCTGGTCTCGCCACGCCTTCAACATCTTGGCAAAATCGACATCCTTTGGGGCTTCGTTCCACGACTTATAGAAAGAAGCATCATCGCTGACTGGCGCTGGGTTTGGTTGGTCAACTTTGATGCGGGTCGGCATCATCACCGAGTCTCCAAGGAGGATGCACTCGCCTCGTCGCAACGTGGAGAACATGCTCGCGTAATCATTCAGTCCCCTCTCTCCATCACATGAGGCAGAGGGGTCGGGGGTGAGGGGGTAAGTCGTTGAATCCACGCCCCTCACC
>JBATNZ010000297.1:0-34895 GCA_049290615.1 Candidatus Contendibacter sp. | reverse complement strand
CGGCGGATTTGTTTCGTAATGTCGTCCAACGTCAGAACGGCGCGACCAAACGGTACACTCATCAAAGTACTTCCAGTCAAGGGGGGCGGCTACTCTAGCGGGCCATCGTCAAAATGAGAATTGCTGTCTAATGAATCGTTTGCTCATCCATCCGGTAAAAATCCTTTATAATTATCGGTCCGAATTTTATTTTAATGAATGGCCTCCCCACCACGCCACAGGATATCCAAGGTCGTGAATAAAAAATCCAGCTATACCCGCGAGGATCTGCTCGCCTGCGCCCGTGGCGAGTTGTTCGGCCCCGGCAACGCCCAGTTGCCGCTGCCGAACATGCTGATGATGGATCGCATCGTTCATATCGGCGCCGAGGGCGGCCAGTATGGCAAGGGCGAGATCATCGCGGAACTGGATATTCATCCTGACCTATGGTTTTTCGGCTGCCACTTCATCGGCGATCCGGTGATGCCGGGCTGTCTGGGGCTGGACGCCATGTGGCAACTGGTCGGGTTTTTCCTGGGCTGGATGGGCGGTTTGGGGCGCGGGCGGGCGTTGGGCTGCGGCGAGGTCAAGTTCACCGGGCAGGTACGCCCCGAAGCCAGGAAACTGACCTATCACATCCACATGAAGCGGGTCATCCTGCGTAAATTGGTCATGGGCATCGCCGACGCCAACCTGGAGGTCGACGGCCGAACCATTTACATTGGTAAGGATCTCCGGGTCGGATTGTTCACTTCGACCGACGGCTTTTGAGGGTAGCGACGATGAGACGGGTAGTGATTACCGGTATCGGTATCGTGTCCAGTATCGGCAACGACCGCTGGGAAGTGCTGGAGTCGCTGCGGCAGGGTCGCAGCGGCCTGGAATTTGCGCCGGATTACCAGGAAAGGGGTTTGCGCTCTCACGTGCGCGGGCCGCTACGGGTGGATCTGGCGGCACTGATCGACCGCAAGGTGCTGCGGTTCATGGGCGACGCCGCCGCGTTTAACTATATCGCCATGCGCGAAGCCATCACCGACGCCCAATTGCCGGATGAAATGGTGTCCAGCCCGCGTGCCGGGCTGGTGACCGGCAGCGGCGGAGGCAGCCCACAGAACCTGGTTGAGGCTGCCGATCTGTTGCGCAACAAGGGGTTGAAGCGGGTCGGGCCGTACATGGTGCCGCGCGTCATGAGCAGCACCACCACGGCCTGCCTGGCGACGCCGTTCAAGATCAAGGGCGTCAATTACAGCCTCAGTTCCGCCTGCGCCACCAGCGCCCATTGCATCGGCCACGGCGCCGAGCTGATCCAGTGGGGCAAGCAGGACATCGTGTTCGCCGGCGGCGGCGAGGAGGTGCATTGGAGCCTGACCCATCTGTTCGACGCCATGGGCGCGCTGTCCACCAAATACAACGCCACGCCGCACACCGCCTCGCGGCCCTATGACGCCACCCGCGACGGCTTCGTGATTTCCGGCGGCGGCGGGATCGTGGTGTTGGAGGAGTTCGAGCACGCCCGCCGGCGCGGCGCGCGGATCTACGCCGAGTTGATCGGTTACGGCGCGACTTCCGACGGCTACGACATGGTGCAGCCTTCGGGTGAGGGCGCGCTGCGCTGCATGAAGCAGGCGCTGGAGGGAGTAAGCGAGCCGGTGGACTACATCAACACCCACGGCACCAGCACCCCGGCCGGCGACATCCGGGAGTTGGAGGCGATCCGCGAGGTATTCGGCGCGCGGATTCCGCCGATCAGCGCCACCAAATCCCTGACCGGCCACGCGCTGGGCGCGGCGGGCGTCCACGAGGCGATCTATTCGCTGCTGATGATGGACAACCGCTTCATCGCTGCCTCGGCCAACATCGAGACCCTCGACCCGGCGGCGGAAGGGATGCCCATCGTGCGCGAGCGGGCGGATAATGCCGACCTGAAAGTGGTGATGTCCAACAGCTTCGGTTTCGGTGGAACCAACGCCACGCTGGTGTTCCGACGGTTCGAGGGCTGAACGCGCTTGGGCCTGACACGGGCCGCCTTGAAAAGGCGGCCCGTTATTGTTTGCTCTGGAGGAGAAGCGATGGCCAGTTTTCCGTTGCTCGCGATTATCGTTGTTGTTTATTCCCTTTTCGCCCTGGCCGCGCCGGGGTGGCTGGAGGCGGTGCTGTTTGGGTTGCCGCTACTGTCTGGTATCACGCTGACGTTCCGGGGCGACGACCTGCTGCTGGTGCTCGGCCTGATCCTGTTGTGTGTCGAGGTCTACCGCGCCACCAGCAGTTCCACGGGCGCCATTCTCAACCACGTCCTGTCGCTGGTGGTGTTCATCATCGCCCTGATCGAATTGCTGGTCATGCGCCAAATGGCCAACATGACATTCTTTCTGATCGTGCTGATGACCCTGAGCGATGTCATCGCCGGCTTCACCGTGACTATCTCCACCGCCCGGCGCGACTTGCAGCATCCCTGAACCCTGATCTGGCGCCAGCGAATTCCGCCATTCCTCATGTCGACTTCCGAATTTTCCCTGATCGACCGCTATTTCGCCGCCCACGGCCCGCGACGTCCCGACGTGGCGCTGGGCATCGGCGACGACTGCGCGCTGCTGATTCCACCCGCCGGCCAGTACCTGGTGGTGACGCTGGATACGCTGGTGGCGGAGGTGCATTTCTTCGCCGCCACCGACCCGGAAGGTCTCGGCCACAAGGTGCTGGCGGTGAATCTGAGCGATCTGGCGGCGATGGGCGCGACCCCGGCTTGGGCTACGCTGGCGTTGACCCTGCCCAAGGCCGATGAGGACTGGCTGGGCCGGTTCTGCCGGGGCCTGTTCGCGCTGGCGGATCGCTACGGTGTGCAACTGGTCGGCGGCGACACCACGCATGGTCCGACCATGGTCATCACCCTCCAGGCGCACGGCTTCGCGCCGCCGGGGTTGGCCCTGCGCCGCGACGGGGCGAAACCAGGCGATGGCATTTACGTTACGGGTACGCCGGGCGACGCTGGTTTGGCGCTGGCGGCGGCGTTCGGCAAGGTGGCGATTGCTTCCGAATATTCGATTTACGTCCAGCAACGATTGGAGCGCCCGGAACCACGCGTCACCCAAGGACTGGCGCTACGCGGGATCGCCAGCGCCGCCATCGACATCTCCGATGGACTGGCGCAAGACCTTGGCCATATTCTGGAACGCGGCGGAATCGGGGCGCGGCTGGACATCGAGCGGCTACCGCTGTCGCTGGCCCTGACCGCCAGTCTTGACCGGGACACCGCCATCGTCACCGCGCTGGCCAGCGGCGATGATTACGAACTGTGCTTCACCGTACCGCCGGATCGCGTCGCGCGGCTGGAAGCCGCCGCGGCGAATTGGGATTGCCACTGCACCCGCATTGGCGTGATTGAAACCGAACCGGGATTGCGGCTGGTCCGCGCTGATGGGGCCGCCTTCCACCTGGAGCGGCTGGGTTATGACCACTTCGGCTGAATATCCAGACCGGTCCCTCAAGTCAAGCCGACCCGCGCGCCAAGCTCATGTTACTCAATAAAACTTCCTTTTGATGGGGACTGGCCTGGTCGAGGCTCTGCCGGGTTCGACGCCCATCCGCATCACCGAAACTGATCCGAATCATCCGCTTTCTGGAGCGCTCCGCTGCATGGCTCACGATAATGAATTCACCCTGTTGAGGGAGCGGCGGTTCCTGCCGTTCTTCGTCACCCAGTTCCTGGGCGCGTTCAACGATAACGTGTTCAAGAACGCCCTGATCATCCTGATCGCGTTCCAGGTGGTATCCGTCGATCCCAACCGTTCCAACTTCCTGATCAATCTCTGCGCCGGATTGTTCGTGCTGCCGTTCTTTCTATTCTCGGCCACCGCCGGACAGCTCTGCGACAAGTACGAAAAGTCACGCTACATCCGCTGGGTCAAGCTGCTGGAAATCGCGATCATGCTCGGGGCGGCGACGGGATTCATGTTGAACAACGTGCCACTGCTGATCGCCATGCTGTTCATGATGGGTTTCCATTCGACTCTGTTCGGACCGGCCAAATACAGCATCATGCCGCAGCATCTGAAACCGGAGGAACTGGTTGGCGGCAACGCCTGGGTGGAGATGGGCACCAATCTGGCCATCCTGCTGGGCACTATCCTGGGCGGCGTTCTGATCGCCTGGCAACAGGGCCATTTATGGGTGTCCTGCGCGGTTATCCTGATCGCCGTGCTTGGTTATTTAAGCAGTCGGGCGATTCCCCAGGCGCCGCCCGCCGCCCCGGACCTGAAGATCAACTGGAACCCGGTCAGCGAGACCTGGAACATCCTTAAATTTACCTACCAGAACTTTACCGTGTTCCAGTCGGTGCTTGGCATCTCCTGGTTTTGGTTCCTGGGCAGCGTCTATGTGGCGCAGTTGCCCAACTTTACCAAGTTCACCTTGGGCGGCGGCGAGCATGTGGTGACCTTGCTGCTGACCCTGTTCGCCATCGGCATCGGCGCGGGTTCGCTGCTGTGCGAGCGGATGTCCGGGCACAGGGTGGAACTTGGCCTGGTGCCGTTCGGCTCCATCGGCCTGACGGTGTTTGGGGTGGACCTGTTCTTCGCCACCCCGGCCGGACCCCCGGCCGGTGGGGAATTGCTGGGGGTGCTGGCTTTTCTGAGCCAGTCGGGCAGTTGGCGGATCGTAATGGATGTGGTGCTGATCGGCGTTTTCGGCGGCTTCTTCATCGTGCCCTTGTACGCCCTGGTGCAACAGCGCAGCGAGCCGAGCCATCTGTCGCGGGTGATCGCCGGCAACAACGTCCTCAACGCCGTGTTCATGGTGGCGGCGGCCATTATCGCGGTGGTGATGTTGGATCAGGGGCTGAGCATCCCGGAATTGTTGCTGGTGATGGCGATTTTCAACGCGGCGGTGGCGGTCTACATCTTCACTCTGGTTCCCGAGTTCCTGATGCGCTTCATCGTCTGGATGCTGGTGAACATCGGTTACCGGCTGAAGACGCGGGGGTTGGAGAACATTCCCGACGAGGGACCGGCGGTGGTGGTGTGCAACCATGTCAGCTACATGGACGCACTGGTGGTGATCGGTTGTTGCCGGCGGCCGATCCGCTTCGTCATGGATCATCAGATCTTCAGGATTCCGCTGTTGAATTTCGTGTTCCGCACCGCCGGCGCGATTCCGATTGCCTCGGCACGCGAGAATCCGAAACTTCTGGAACGAGCCTACGACCGGGTCGCCCGCTATTTGCAAGAGGGCGAGGTGGTGGGCATCTTTCCGGAAGGGCGGCTGACCCCAGACGGCGAAATCGGTCCGTTCAAGTCCGGCATCGAGCAGATCATCCAGCGCACGCCCGCGCCGGTGGCGCCGATGGCGCTGCGCGGGTTGTGGGGCAGTTTCTTCAGTCGCCGCTACGGTAAGGCGATGAGCCATTTCCCACGGCGGTTCTGGTCGCGGATTGAACTGACGGTGGGCGAACCGGTACCGGCCGAGCAGGCCACCTCGACCCTGCTATGCGAGCGGGTGGTGGCGTTGCGGGGCGATTGGCCGTGAAGGGGCTGGTGGTGCTGCTCGTGCTGGGGGCGCTGGGCGGCGTGCTGCTGTACGGATACACAACACCGCAAGCCATGCCGTCCTGGGCGCGCGGCTGGCTGCCCGGCCCACCGCAATACACCGGGCCGCTCTATCGCTGGCGCGACGACCAGGGTCGGACGCAGGTGACCGACAAGCCGCCCAAGGACCGCCCCTACGAGGAAGTGCAATACCGTGCCGATGCCAACGTGGTGCCGCCCCACGGCGGAGCGCCGCGCCCATAAAAAACCGCCCCGGGTTTTGACCGGGGCGGTTTGAGTGCTTCAACAAACCAAGGTTTGTTTAAGGTTTGTTTATGGCGCGTCTTTCTTCAGTTGCTTGGTCTGCGCGGCCATCTTGTTTAAGTCCTCGACGCTCATCTTCTCGTCGTAAATCCCAGCGCCGACCTGGATGTCGGGTTTGAAAGAAACCTCGGCGCTATGGACGAAGGAGATCTTGCGGGAAGCCTTGGCTTCGCCCGGTTTCGGCCACCAGTATTCGACCCAACCACCATCTTTATTGGCGCCGGCCTTGCACATATCCTGGAACAGCAGGTGATCCTTGTCGTCCTTCATCTGCAGGATCGGTTTGCCCACCATATCCGGCCGCAGCGGATGCGCGATCATCGCGTTGTCCCGGCAGCTATAGACGAACACATAACTGTCCTTCCACACCCAGCGGGCATCCTTGTTGTTGTTGAAGTCCGAGAAGCCCGCCAGGCCCTTGTCGTTCAGGTACTGGACAGCCTCGTGAACCTTGGCGACCACTTCCTCGGGACTGGCGGCATTGGGATCGGCGGCGGCGACCCACGCCGGCGCGGCGCCTAGCACCAGGGCCAGACTGGCGAAACCGAGAGTTGTTTTCCGCATCTTGAAATTCTCCAAAAATTTGATGGCGAGTGCGATGGAGTCGGGCCGCTCAGGAAACCCAGGGCTTGCCCGCGGGCAGGAGCTCTTTGCCATAGATCTCGTTCAGGATGATGCGCGCCATCATGTACCAGGCCGCCAGCGCGCAGACCATCAGTTCGTAGCCCGCCACCACGGTTAGACCGGGATAGCCGAAATGCGCCAGATCGAGCAGGATGAAGCCGATCAACAGGGTGGTGAAGGTGAAGGCCATCGCGCCGTGGATGCGCAAGGAGCCGATCCACAGGATCACCGTGAACAGGGTCCAGGCTACCAGAAAATAGCCAACGTCCTCGGTGCCGGCCTTGAACAGATCGTACTTGTTGCCCAGCAACATCAGGCACAGAGCAATCCAGAACGCGCCGTAAGAGGTGAAGGCGCAGTAGCCGAAGTTGTTGCCGGTCTTCATTTCCTGCAAACCGGCGATCAGTTGCGCCGTGCCGCCGAAGACCAGGCCCAGCCACACCACCGGGCCGATGCTGGGCATCCAGCCGACGTTGTGAAATTGCAAGACCAGGGTAGTCAGACCGAAGCCGGCCAAGCCAACGACCGCCGGATTGCCAAGTTTTTGTTCTGCCATACGTTTAAATCTCCCAGTAAAATTGGTTCGGGCCGCGGGCTTGTGGTTCCCAAATTGGGGGAAGCGCCCTGCCTCAAACAGCCCCTGGCTACTATATTAAAAAAAATGGGTATTGGAACAAAAACAACTCCAATTTCGCGGAAATTCTAGTTGCCACCTTGCCGCGCCGCCCGCTTGCGGTCGTGTTCCAGCAACAGCTTCTTGCGCAAGCGGATGGTTTTCGGGGTCACTTCCACCAGTTCGTCGTCATCGATGAACTCCAGCGCCTGCTCCAGGCTCAGCCGCACCGGTGGGGTCAGCAGGATGTTCTCGTCCGAGCCGGCGGCGCGGATGTTGGTGAGCTGCTTGGCCTTGAGTGGATTCACGACCAGATCGTTTTCGCGGGAATGGATGCCGACGATCATGCCTTCGTAAGCCTCGTCGCCGGGACCGACCATCATCCGCCCCCGTTCCTGCAGGTTGAACAGGGCATAGGCCAGCACCTTGCCGGTGGCGTTGGAAATCAATACCCCATTGATCCGCGCGCCGATGGCGCCTTTCTTCATCGGTCCGTAGCGGTCGAAGACATGGTAAATCAGGCCGGTGCCGGAGGTGGTGGTCAGGAATTCGGTCTGGAAACCGATCAGGCCGCGCGCCGGAATCAGGTAATCCAGCCGGACCCGGCCCTTGCCGTCGGGCTGCATGTCCAGCAGATCGCCGCGCCGCTCGCCGAGCTTTTCCATCACCGCGCCCTGGTGCTGCTCTTCCACGTCAACGGTCAGTTGCTCGTAAGGCTCGTGCAGTTCACCGTCTACTTCGTGCAGGATCACTTCCGGGCGCGAAACCGCCAGTTCGTAGCCCTCGCGGCGCATGTTCTCGATCAGGATCGACAGGTGCAGCTCGCCCCGGCCCGAAACCTTGAATTTGTCCGGGTCGTCGCTATCCTCGATGCGCAGCGCGACGTTGTGTATGAGTTCCCGATACAGCCGCTCGCGCACCTGGCGGCTGGTGACGTACTTGCCGTCGCGGCCAGCGAAGGGCGAGGTGTTGACCTGGAAGGTCATGCTCATGGTCGGCTCGTCCACCTTGAGCGGCGGTAGCGCTTCGACATGGCTGGGATCGCACAGCACATCGGAAATACCCAGCCCATCCACCCCGGTGAAGGCGATGATGTCGCCGGCGGACGCTTCGGGAAATTCGATCCGCTCCAGGCCCTGAAAGCCCAGGACTTGCAGAACCCGGCCGTTGCGGCGATGGCCGTCCCGGTCCAGGATGACCACCGGGGTGTTGGTCTTGATCTTGCCCCGGCGGATGCGGCCGATGCCGATCACCCCGACATAGCTGTTGTAACCCAGCGAACTGACCTGAAGCTGAAACGGCCCGGCGGGATCGACTTCGGGCGGGCGGACGTGGTCGACGATGGTTTCAAACAGCGGGGTCATGTCGCCGGCGCGCACACTCTCGTCCAGTCCGGCGTAGCCGTGCAGCGCCGAGGCGTAAATCACCGGGAAGTCCAGTTGTTCGTTGCTGGCGCCCAGCCGGTCGAACAGATCGAAAGTGCGGTCCAGCACCCAGTGCGGTCGGGCGCCGGGCCGGTCCACCTTGTTGATTACCACGATGGGCCGGAAACCCATGGCGAAGGCTTTCTGGGTGACGAAGCGGGTTTGCGGCATCGGGCCGTCCACCGCGTCCACCAGCAGCAGCACCGAATCCACCATGGACAACACCCGCTCGACTTCGCCGCCGAAATCGGCGTGGCCGGGTGTGTCCACGATGTTGATGCGGTAATCGCGCCAGTGCAGGGAGGTGTTCTTGGCCAGGATGGTGATGCCGCGTTCCTTCTCCAGGTCGTTGGAATCCATCACCCGTTCCACCGGGGCGCCCCGGTCGCTAAGCGTGCCGGACTGTTGCAAGAGTTTGTCCACCAGCGTGGTCTTACCGTGGTCCACGTGGGCGATAATGGCGATGTTGCGGAGTTGTTCGATCACGGTGCGTTCTATCGGGCTGAAACGGGCAGGGCATTATAGCCGGGACTCAGGCAAACAAACCTGATGTTGTCAGGTCCGGGAAAATGGGGTGGCGGAAACGACAAGGCCCCGCGTGAAGCGGGGCCTTGGCTCAATCGCTTTGGTGGGGACGTTATTTTACCGCGAGTTGCTTGACCGTTGTGGCCTGCGGACCCTTGGGTCCGGCCTTGACGTCGAACTCGACCTTTTGGTTTTCCGCCAAGGTTCGGAACCCCTTGCCCTCGATGACCGAGTAATGGACGAATACATCGCTGCTGCCGTCCTCGGGGGCGATGAAACCGAAGCCCTTAGCCTCATCAAACCACTTCACAGTGCCAGTACGCATTAATGCAAAACCTCAAAGCAGTATTTCCTTGTTGCCGACGCTTGGAATGCCGGGTTCCCAAGTGGGAGGTTCGGGATTCAAGGAGGGCCGACGCGGGGCGTTTGGAGGTTGGCAACCTCTACCCGCAGCGGAAAGTACGCGAAAGCCATGCGTTCCGCAAGTGGATTTATCGGCGTCCGCCCGAGGCTTAATGCGAGAATGGCGGCCCGCGGCCCCGTCCGATGAAGGTAAATCCTTTTACAAATAGAATCTTGGAAATCGTTGTGGAAAAACTGCTCGTCGCCCTGCACGCCCATCTGTCCGACTGTCCGACCCGCGACCGCGCCACGTTCGCCCGTCGTCTGCACGGCCTGCGCCGACGATGGCGCGAGGGCAAGCCGACTGATCGCGCTCTGGAGCAACTGAGCGCTGAATTGGACGCCGCCGCCGCGCGCTTGCGGGAACGCCGCGCCACGCTGCCCCAGCCGAGCTTCGATGACAGTCTGCCAATCAGCGCCCATCGCGACGCCATCGCCGACGCCATCCGCACACATCAGGTCGTCGTTCTGTGCGGCGAAACCGGGTCCGGCAAGACCACGCAATTGCCGAAAATCTGCCTGGCGCTTGGGCTGGGCGCGGCGGGACTGATTGGCCACACCCAGCCGCGCCGGATCGCCGCCCGGTCGGTGGCGACGCGGATCGCGGCGGAACTGGGAACGACGGTCGGCGGCCGGGTCGGCTACAAGGTGCGCTTTTCCGACCGGGTAGGGTCGGACAGCGTGGTCAAACTGATGACCGACGGCATCCTGCTGGCGGAAACCCAGAGCGACCGGCAGTTGGACCAATACGAGGCGATCATCCTCGACGAGGCCCACGAGCGCAGTCTGAACATTGATTTCCTGCTCGGCTATCTCAAGCGGCTGCTGCCGCGCCGGCCCGATCTGAAGCTGATCATCACCTCGGCCACCATCGACCCGGACCGGTTTTCCCGCCATTTCGATGGCGCGCCGATCATCGAAGTATCCGGGCGGACTTATCCGGTCGAGGTTCGCTACCGGCCATTGCTGGCGGCGGACGAGGACGAGCGCGACCGTGATTTGCAGCAGGCGATTCTGGGCGCGGTGGATGAGGTGTGGAAGGAAGGGCCGGGCGATATTCTCGTCTTCCTGTCCGGCGAGCGGGAGATTCGGGAAACGGCGGAAAGCCTGCGCAAGCACCATCCGCCCAATACCGAAGTGTTGCCGCTGTACGCCCGCCTGTCCGCCACCGAGCAGAACCGGGTGTTCCAGTCGCGCGGCCGGCCGCGCATCGTGCTGGCGACCAACGTGGCGGAAACCTCGCTGACCGTGCCAGGCATCCGTTACGTCATCGATCCCGGCACGGCGCGCATCAGCCGCTACAGCCCGCGCAGCAAGATTCAACGCTTGCCGGTGGAGAAAATTTCGCAAGCCAGCGCCAACCAGCGCGCTGGTCGCTGCGGGCGGGTGATGGCGGGCATCTGCGTCCGGCTGTATTCGGCAGAGGATTTTCAGAACCGCCCGGCGTTTACCGATCCGGAAATCCTGCGCACCCATCTGGCGGCGGTGATTTTGCAGATGAGCGCGCTGAATCTGGGGCGACCGGAGGATTTCCCTTTCGTGGAGCCGCCGGATTCGCGCCAGATCAGCGACGGGTTCCGGCTGCTGTTCGAGTTGCAGGCGGTGGACGAGCAGCGGCGCATCACCGATCTGGGCCGGCAACTGGCCAAATTGCCGGTGGACCCGCGCTTGGGGCGGATGTTGCTGGCGGCGCAACGGGAGGGTGGTCTGGGCGAGGCGCTGGTAACCGTGGCCGCGCTGGCGATTCAGGATCCGCGCGAACGGCCGTTGGAAAAACAGCAGGCGGCGGACGAGAAGCATCGCCGGTTTCGCGACGAGCATTCCGATTTCGTGGCGCTGCTCAAGCTGTGGGACTACTACCACGAGCAGGCCCGCCAACTGTCCAAAAACCAGTTGCGCAATCTTTGCCAAGCCGATTTTTTGTCGTTCGTGCGGATGCGGGAATGGCACGACCTGCACCAGGAACTGCTGGGGCGGGTGACCGAGATGGGGATGCGGCTCAACACCGAACCGGCGCCTTACGATGGTCTGCACCGGGCGCTGTTGACCGGCCTGCTCGGTCATCTCGGCCTGAAACAGGAGGAAAATGCCTATCTCGGGGCGCGCGGGCGGAATTTTTACCTGTTCCCCGGTTCCGGGCTGTTCAAAAAGCGGCCACGCTGGGTGATGGCGGCGGAACTGGTGGAGACCACCCGACTGTACGCCCGCACCGTGGCGCGCATTGAACCGGAGTGGGTGGAAGGGCTGGCTGGCCATCTGCTCAAGCGCAGCTACGCCGAGCCGCACTGGGAGAAGCGCAGCGCCCAGGTCACCGCCATTGAACAGGTCACGCTGTACGGCTTGCCGATCATCGCCGGCCGCCGGGTCAATTACGGGCCGCTCGATCCGGCGCTGGCGCGGGATTTGTTCATCCGCCACGCGCTGGTTGAGGGTGAGTTTCACTGCAAGGCGCCGTTTTTTCAGCATAACCGGCAACTGCTGGCGGAACTGGAAGAATTGGAAGTCCGCGCCCGCCGCGATCTGTGGGCCGACGAGGAGACGGTTTACCGCTTCTACGACCAGCGTATCCCGGAAGGCATTTACAGTGGCCCGACCTTTGAAACCTGGCGCAAACGGGCCGAGCGGGAGAATCCCCGATTGCTGTTTCTCGACCGCGCCGCGTTGCTGGCGGAGGCGGGGTCGGCGGCGGACAGCGAGCGCTTTCCCGATCATCTCGATCTCGACGGCTTGAAACTGCCTTTAAGCTACCGGTTTACGCCGGGCGCGGAGGATGACGGCGTAACTCTGACCGTGCCGCTGGCGGCGGTGAATCAGGTCGATCCGAAGCAGTTGGACTGGCTGGTGCCGGGCTTGCGGGCGGAGCGGATGGCGGCCTTGCTGAAGTCGTTGCCGAAGGTATTGCGGCGCCATTTCGTGCCGGTGCCCAATTATGTCCAGGCGTTGCTGGAGGTTATGGAACCGGACGGGCCAGCGCTGAGCGAGGCGATGGCCGAGCGGCTGCACCGCATGACCGGGGTGCGCATTTCCGAAGAGGACTGGAATCCGGACGCGGTGCCGATGCATCTGCGGATGCGCTTTCAGGTGGTGGACGCCGACGGCAAGGCGCTGGCGGTCGGGCGCGACTGGCCGGCGATTCAGGCGCAACTGCGCGGCGAGGCGCGGACCAGCTTTGCCGCGCTGCCGACCCCGGAGTTCGAGCGGGAGCGGTTGCGCGACTGGGATTTCGGCGAATTGCCCGAAACGGTGAGTTTCGTCCGCAACGGGATTCAATTGCGCGGCTATCCGGCTTTGGTCGCGGAAGTGGACGGTACGCTGGCGCTGCGGGTGCTGGACTCGCCAGCCCGGGCCGAAGCGGCGACCCGCGCCGGTTTGCGACGATTGATCGGCTGGCGGCTGGGACCAGCGTTCAAGCCGCTGGCGCGAGACCTGCCGCACTTCCAGCGCATGACCCTGCACTATGTTGGCTTGGGGACGCAGGAGACGCTGCGCGAGGATCTGCTGAACGCCATTCTCGACCACGCCTTTTTGAGCGACGGGCCATTGCCGCGCGACTTGGCGGCGTTCGAGACGCTGTTGGAACGCGGCAAGAGCCGGCTGGCCACCGTGAGAATGGAAATCTGCGATACGGCCGTCGCGGTTCTGGCGGCGTATCACGAGGTCCGTCGGGCGCTGACCGACGAATCGCCGGTCTGGGCCGAAGCGATGGCGGACATTCGCGAACAACTGGCGCGGCTGATTTATCCGGGCTTTCTCAGCCGGACCCCGCCGGAGTGGTTGCCGCATCTGCCGCGATATCTGCGCGCCATTGCCCTGCGGCTGCAAAAACTCCGGCAGACGCCGGACCGGGACCGCCAGCGGCGCGGGGACATCATCCGGCTATGGGAACATTGCAAACAGCAAATGGAGCGGAACGCCCGAGAGGAACGGCATGACCCAGAACTGATTCGCTTTCGCTGGCTGCTGGAGGAGTTGCGGGTCTCGCAATTCGCCCAAGAGTTGAAGACCCTCGCACCGGTGTCGGTGAAGCGGTTGGAGGAGCAGTGGGGACGGGTGCGGCGGGGTTGATGGGGACATGGGACCGGTTTCCAGCCGGTTCAGCCGGCCCCACTTTTCTATCACCGCCCCACGATTACCAGCCGCGTTTGATCCTGGCGGCCAGCCGCTCATTCAGGTTACGAAAGCGGTCGGCGATTTCCAGATACTGGCTGCGTAACTGTTGGTCTTCGGTTTGTTCCGCCTTGTCCCGGAATTCCTGTTCCTGCGCCATAACGCGGCTCTGGTGGCCAGTTAATTGCTGGACAAATCGGGCGGAAGCTGGGGTCGGCAGGGATTGTTGTCCCGAACTGGCCGCTGAGGCCGTTGTAGTGCATTGGGCAGTATTGTCCTGGCAGGTGCATTTGGCGGTATTGCCCGGCACATGATCTTCGCAGATGATGCGACGCGCGACATTGCCGATGATGTCGGCGAGCACCTGATTGTTTATTACCGTTTTGGTAGGGTCATTTTGCACCGCGCCAAAAACGGCGATATTGGGACTGTCGGGATTGGTGTCCTGGGTAGTGTTGGAGGTGAGATTTCCCGTGATCAGGTTATCGAGGCTGGGAGCAGGTGGATTACAACCGAGGCAACCCGTTCCGCCGGATAGGAGGATGCCTCCCCCACTGGATGAGTTGCTCTGAGGCGAGGTAGTGACCCTATTTTGGAAAAGCTCGACATCAACGGTGTTGGATGAAGCATCGTTGCCGCCCTGCACCATAACCGCTCCCTCCGATGACTTCGAGAGCTGGAGGTTAAGGGTATTGTTTTTTATTTCTAACATAACCGTGTTTTTATTGGCTCCCTGCGATCCAGCCACGGAATAAATCGCTGAGAGAAAATGACCTTCGATAGTGTTTTCCAGTAGTTTGGCAAAGATCGTATTGTTTTGTGAGGGTTCCGTATATCCGCCTTGCAAAAAGATGCCATGTTTGTCATATTCAATATTATCATTTTGATTAAAAATAGAATTGCCCATCATTTCCATGATTTTCGTGCTGACCGCTACTGGTCGGTCTTGGTAAATACCACTGACCCAAACGGCGCTTCCTCCAGCCGCCTTGTTGATGATGGTATTTTCATTCACCGCCGCCTCCATGGTGATCGCTGGTTTTGAATTCTGAGCATCTCCGAATGCAATAACGTGACAGTATGATTCATTTTCGCAAGTCATGTGATTGTTTAAGATATTGATTTGAGTCAGCTCAGTTAAAGCGGGATCAGCCCCGTCGTCTAATGAGGCAAGAAGCAATCCGTCTCCACTGCTTTTCATTTCGTTGCCGCTGATCAATACCCGCCTGAGCGAAGTGTTGTCAGCCGCCGCTGGGATGGCGATTGACTCCGCCTGCTCTGGTTCGCCCACGTGTGGCCCCGCCGAACCTATGCCCATGGCTCCGTACTTCCCGGTAATGATCTTGTTGGCCAGAAAAGCGATATCCGATGCCGAACGGCCAATGGAAACGCCAATTCGAACCGCTGCTTGTCCGCCTGGGTCGTTCTTAATCAATAAATTCCGGATGGTGATATCGCTACCAGAAGTCCCCAGGGCACCTGACAGAATCACGTTGGGAACGCCATCGCCATCGATATCGCCGTTCAGAGCGATCCCGCCGAAGAGTATGGAAGGACACTCCGACGGCCACTGGCCACCCACTGTAAAATCCATGGCCACTCTGCCGCCGCCTGCCAGCAAGTTGCGCATCTTATTGATGGTTCGGACCGCCTCTTCCAGGGAAATCCCATCGGTGCCTGGATTCTTGCGCAGCGCTTCAAGACTGGAGATATCGCCGTTCACCGCGCAGTTCGTATTGGTGACGGTGACCGTATCGACGCTCTCTTCGGCCAGCACGAAGGCTTGCGCGGCCCCATCCCAGCGGTAGCGCAAATCGCTGCGCGCGGTCTGGCCGGCGGCCTTGTCGGTGGCCACGGCCCCCGCCACCACCAGTTCGCCGCCGGCAACGCGCGCCGTGGCGTTGCTGAAATCCAGTTGGGTGAGAAAGCTGAAGTTGCCGGGCCGCCGGGTCAGGATGCCGCGGGTGAACCGGCGTTGCGCGCCGCCGCTGTCCTGGATGGCGACGGTCAACCGGTGGACGCCCGGCGTCAGGTTGCCATAGTTGACGGTCGCGCCGAACCCGCTGTTGGCGGCGTTGGGTTCGTTGGGAAACGCCGCCGCCACGTCGCCGCGCCGCGAGCAGCAGGGTATGGTCAGCGTCGGTTGGCCGTCCACGAGGAGTTGCACCTGCTGGATGGTGTGGCTCGCCGGGGCGATGACCCAGCCGCGAATGATGGCGATGCCGGCTCCGGTTTCACCACTGTTAGGACTTTCCAACACCGCGTAAGGAATTTCGGCGACCGCCTGACTGGCCGCGGCGACCGCCTCGACCGGCGCGGCCTCGACCAGCCGGGTGCTGGCCGCTCCCACGGTGGTGGCGTCCACCAGCCCCAACCCCTGGATATTCGGGAACCAGCGCAGCCGGGCATCGACCTGGTAAACCTGCTGGCTGGCCTTGTCGCGCACCCGCACCCCGGAGAGCAGGATGTCCTGGCCGTCCCGCGCCGCGCGGGCCGCCGTCAAATCCACCCGGTCGATGAAGGCGAGGTCGCCCGGCTTGATCACCGTGACCGCGTGCGCGTATTGGGTTTGGGCGCCGCCGCTGTCCTGAATCTCCACGACCAGTCGGTGCGGGCCGGCGGTCAGGTTGCCGTAGTTGAAGGTGACGCCATAACCGCTGTTGTAGGTGTTCTCGGCCGGATATTGGGGAAACGCACTTTGCACGTCCTTGCGGGCGCTGCAACAGGGGATGGCAATTGTTTGGCGGTCGTCGATCCGCAAGTTCACCTGGCTGATGCGCACGCCCGTCGCATCGGAAAAGGCCCAGCCCCGGATGATGCCCACCCCGGCCGCCGCTTCCCCATCGGCCGGTCCTTCGAATGTTCCGATAATCGCCGCTTCTGTCTCCAGGGGTAGCAGCAGTCCCAGCAGCAAACCGGACAAGACAACCCGCGCGCTCGTGGACAACATGGCATTCCCCAGCTAAAAGTATTGTTTTTAGTCTAAGCTTATAAATTCGCGACAGTCAAGAAGTGAGGAGGTTACGGCAAGATGGATGGAATGACGTTGCGCTCCCCGCTTTCGCTGGCTGCTGGAGGAATTGCGGGTCTCGCAATTCGCCCAAGAATTGAAGACCCTCGCACCGGTGTCGGTGAAGCGATTGGAGGAGCAGTGGGGACAGGCGCGGCGGGGTTGATGGGGACGTGGGACCGGTTTCCAGCCGGTTCAACCGGCCCCACTTTTCCATCACCGCCCCACGATTACCAGCCGCTCATCCAGGCTACGAAAGCGATCAGCGATTCCCAGCCAGATTCAAAGAAGCTGAGTTGATGCAGTAGCGCAAACCGGTCGGTTGCGGGCCATCGTCGAACACATGGCCCAAATGCGCCCCACAATCGGCGCACAACACCTCGGTGCGGCGCATCAGCCAGCTTCGGTCTTCGGCGGTGGCGACCTGGTCCGCTTCCACCGGTTGCCAGAAACTCGGCCAGCCGCTGCCGGAATCGAACTTGGCCTCGGCATCAAACAGCGGAGCGCCGCAACACGCGCAGCGGTAGACGCCCGGTTCGTGGCAGTCGTGATACGCGCCGGTGAAAGCCGGCTCGGTGCCCTTGCGGCGGCAAATTTCAAACTGCTCCGGGGTCAGTTGCGCGCGCCATTCGGTGTCGGTCTTGCTGATTTTGTAGCTCATGGTTGCTCCTCGCCGGTTGGGGATGTGCCGCATATAGACCACGTCGGCGCGGATAGGTGTCAGCCCCCCGCGCCTTCAGCCTGTTGCCCAGCCCGCTTCTGCAAAGCTTCCCAGACATGCTCGGCCAGACCGACGCCCACCTCGTTGAACGCCAGGAAAGTCATGTCGGCGCCCGCCGCCTTTAGCGTCTTTTCCTCCTCGGGATAGCTGCTAACCGCTCCAATCAACCCCGGGAAGCCGCGTCGGCGCAATTGCCGGCTGGCGATGCACTTCGCTTCCGGGTCTGGCATCGCCAAGACCACCGCTCTGATGCCGTCCAAGCGCAGGCGATGCCAGAAGCCGGGATCCTCGGCGTCGGCGTACACCACCCGCCGTCCTTCATGGATATGTCGCTCGACCTTGACCAGATCTGAATCGATGCCAGACACCATCAGCACCTTGTGCGGATGTTCGGGTACGTTCTGGCGCTTCTTGAGGAAATCATAGGCGGCAGCACCGGCGTGGCCCATGCCGATAATCAGAATCTGGGTACTGCCCAGCGACACCGGTTGCTCGTCGGGATGGTGCTCGGGCCGTTCGAAGGGCGTCAGCCGCTCCTCCATCCGCTCGTACAGCGCATGAGCAAAGCGGTTAAGCGGGGCGGCGATCACAAAGGACAGCGCCACGGCGAGCGCCAGCAGCACCAGCCAATCGGCGTCCAGTTGGCCGTTGTTGACCATGAACTGTACGACGATCAAGGCGAATTCGCTGTAGCTGGTCAGGGCCAGCGCGGTTAGAAAGGCGGTGCGCGCCCGCAGCCGGAACGCGATGAGGATGAAGAAGAACAGCGCCGCCTTCAGCGGCAGCAGTAACGCCAGCAGCGCCGCGCCACCCAGCAGCGCCGGACTCGGCCAGCCCAGCAGGCCGATTTGCAGGAAAAAGCCAACCAGCAGCACTTCCTTGAGCGCCCACACCGCCCGGGACAGTTCCATGGCCTTGGGATGGCCGACCAGCAACACCCCCAGCATCAGCGCGCCCAGTTCCGAACTGAGACCCAAATGTTCGAAGCCCAGTCCGCCGACCACCAGCGCCAACGCCAGTCCGTAGAGCACCAGCAGTTCGTCGTGGCCGCTCCAGTCCAGCAACCGCGTCACCAGCGGCCGCAGCAACGGCAGGCCCAGCACCAGCAGCGCCCACGGCGACGGCGCCGTCGCGCCAGCGAACGCCATTAGCGCCAGCGCCGCCAGATCCTGAATGATCAAAATGCCGATGGCCAACCGACCGTGAAAGGCGCGCAGCTCGGTCTTTTCCTCCAGGGTCTTGGCCGCCAGCACCGTGCTGGAAAAAGCCAGGGTTGTCGCCAGCAGCAGCGCCTGCCACGCCGGCAGGGTCAGAGCGGCGAGGAAACCCAGGCCCAGCAGGACGCCGCTGACCGTCAGATGCAGCAGCCCGCCCCCCCAGACATCGGGCCGGGCCAGACTCCTGAGCCGCAGCTTCAGCCCGACGCTGAACAGCAACAACAATATGCCGGCGTGGGCAATCTGGTCGAGCAGTGCGCTACCGCGCTGGCCGAGCGCATTCAGCACGAACCCCGCCGCCAGATAGCCAACCAGCGCCGGCAATCCCAGATGACGGACCACCAGACCCAGTGAAAAGGCGAGGGCAAGCCAGAGGGCGTCCATCGGTGAGAAAATTTACGCTTTCTTCAACACCTGCACCACGTACAGCAGCACCACCGCGCCCACCGTGGCGGTGATGAGATGGCCGATCAGGCCGACTGCGGCGAAGCCGATCACGCGAAACAGAAAACCGCCGACAAAGGCGCCAATCACCCCAATCACCAAATTGCCCGCCAACCCCATGCTACTACCGCGCATAAACTGGGTGGCGATCCAGCCCGCGATCAGGCCAATCAACAAAAAGCCGATTAAATCCATGGTCTTCCCCCTGCTCAATTGGTTATCGATACCGCTGATCATACCGAATGCCGGCCCCAGACAGGAACCGTCGTCCCCGGTCGCTCAATCGTCCAACAGCTTGCCCGCCTGACGGTAGCTCAACGGCTCCCGGCCCGCCACCTTGCAGAATTTCTGCCCCGGCCGGGTCAGCCGTTCGGTCATGCGGGCGAACAGCAGGCCGCTGGCGGCGCTGCGAATGGGTGTCCGGGCCGCGCCCAGCGGTTCGCCCAGCGGGTCCACCAGTTCCGCCACCACCTCGCCCGCCGCGACCAACCCGCCCAGTGGTTTGCGGTAGATCAACACGCCGGCCGTCGGCGCGGTCAGCACGTCCACGCCGTCCAGCGGCGTCGGTTCACAACACGGTTCCGACAATGGTCCCGGTTCGCCGGCGATGACGCCGCGCCGTTGCAGAAACCGCAACAGCGCCGCCGCGTCGGCCGCCGCATTCTCATCGTTCACATCCACTTGCCCGCGCAACTCCACCGTGGTCGCGAAACAGGCCAGCGGCGTCGGTCCCTCGGGCGCCAGCGCCGCGCGCAGCTTCCACCAAGGACTCGCGCACGCCTCGTCGAACGGGTTGCCGCCCGGTTCCTCCTCCAGCAACACCGCCGCCGCGCCCAAGTCCGCGCCCAGTTCGACGGCATCATCCCGTTGCCATTGGGAGGCGTAGAGATGCAACAGCGCCTCGCCATCGCAGTGCAGATCGAACACGAAATCCGCGTCAATCGCCAGACCGAGCAACGTCCGTTTGAGCGCATCCGTTTCCCGCACCATCGCCTGCTCCGCCAGCACGGTTCGCAACACCCCCCGGATCAACGCCACGTTCGCCGCCGGATCGCCGCTCAACCGGCCCCGCAACCGCTCCAGCGCCGCCGCCGTCAGATCGGGAAAGCCACGGTTGAAATTGCCGGTGCTCTCAAAATCGAACCGCCCCAGCAGTCGACCGTTGAGGTGCTGACTTAAACCAATCGGGTTGGCGACCGGAACCACCACCACTTCGCCGATGATCCGCCCTTCCGCCTGGGCTTGTTCCAGCCCGCGCGACAGATGGTGCGCCACCAGCAGCCCCGGAATTTCGTCGGCGTGGAGAGCGGCCTGGAAATAGGCTTTGGGCCGCGCGCCGGCCGCGCCGTAACGATGAACCCGCAGCGTCCGCTCGGTGCCGGGCGCGGGCGATGGCAAAACCATTTTAACAGTGGACGTGGGCATGGCGGATTCTCCTTGGCGTGATCGGCGGTTACGGGGCAACGCGCGAATGCCTATCCTAACGCGCCCGGACCCGAACCGTACCGGCATCGATAGACTCTAACGCACGGCAACCCGGCGCCGGATCGAGGGCGCTTGATACCATGAACCCAACTCTCGCCCGTGGAGGATTCTCATGACGACCATGAAGGCCGTGCGCATTCACGCCTACGGTGGCCCCGAACTGCTGCATTACGAAGACGCCCCCCGGCCCCAGCCCAAGCCCGACGATCTCCTGATCCGGGTGCGGGCGGCGGCGGTCAATCCGGTGGACTGGAAAATCCGTGAGGGTTATCTGCAAGGTTTTCTCAACCACCGCCTGCCGCTGATCCTGGGCTGGGACGTGGCCGGTGAGGTGGTCGAGGTCGGTCCCGAGGCGACCGGCTTCAAGGTCGGCGACAAGGTCTATTCCCGGCCCGACATTGAACGCGACGGCAGCTATGCCGAGTACATCGCGGTCAAGGCCAGCGATGCCGCGCTCAAGCCGGCCACGCTGGACCTTGTTCATGCCGCCGCCGTGCCACTCGCCGCCCTGACCGCCTGGCAGTCGCTGGTGGATGCGGCTCAATTGCAAGCCGGCCAAACCGTGCTGATCCACGCCGCCGCCGGCGGGGTGGGCAGCTTTGCGGTGCAATTGGCCAAGGCCCGGGGCGCGCGGGTCATCGCCACCGCCTCGGCGGTCAACACCGGCTTGGTGGCGGATCTGGGCGCCGACCAGTTCATCGACTACACCCGGACCCGGTTCGAACAGGTGGTCAAGGAGGTGGATGTGGTGTTCGACACCATCGGCGGCGACACCCAGGAACGTTCCTGGCAGGTCTTGAAACCGGGCGGCATCCTGGTTTCGGTGGTTAGCCCGCCGCCGGAGGCCGCCGCCGCCGCCCATGGCGCCCGCGGCGCCTTCGTGTTCATCCACACCAGCGGCGCGCAGTTGGCCACCATTGCCCAGTTGATTGACCAAGGCCGGATGCGGCCCATCATCCATACCGTGCTGCCGCTGAGCCAAGTCCGTCAGGCCCACGCCATCAGCGAGGGGGGGCACGCCCGCGGCAAGATCATCCTCCAGGTTGGAGAATGATTGAATCGTTTCGGTGCTCGAACACCTGCGGCCTATCCGCGCCGACATCGACTTCCTCGAACCCAGCGCGCGAGCCACCCGGCAGCATGCCCGAACCGCCGCCGTTAATTTTCCCGGTTGCCGATGGGAACCCGGATGAACTATCCTAAATGCTGATGATTGTTAGAAAGGCTTTAGGAGGTATCTCGCCCAATTGCGGGGTAACATCCAAGGCAGCAAAAAAATTGAACCGGCAAAATCGTCATAAAAACAAGTCGTTGCTGGATCGATTCGATAGAGACCCTACCTCGCGCACGCGCTGGTGTGGTGGAATGGTATACACACAGGACTTAAAATCCTGCGGCCTTGACCGGCCTTGTGGGTTCGAGTCCCACCACCAGCACCATCTTTGATTCAGCATTCAGCGCCACCCCGCTTACGGCAATTTGATACGCGGAGCTTCGGGGTTGCGCCGAAACAGCGTGGCGATATGTCCGACCCGCTGGATGAGCGTCGCGTCGGTCGTCACGCAAATCTCCGCGATCATGGCTTCGCGCGCTCCGCGATCCTCGGCGTTAACCCGGATTTTGATCAATTCATGATGATCGAGCGCCAGCAGGATTTCATGCATGACAGCCGGCGTGACGCCGCTGTCGCCGACAATCACGACTGGCTTGCGGGGATGGGCCAGGGTCTTGAGATGACGCTTCTGTGGATTGGTGAGCGCGAACACGAGAGTCACCGCGATGGCTGAGAACTCACGCAGTGTAACCGGCGGCAAGGGGATGACGGTAGCCCCGAGTCCCCTGAACGGGGTCAAGCTCGACTTGGCGATGATCCTGGTAGTCGGCATGTTGCTGCTACTGGCGCAGGGGCGACTGATGGACAGCCTGTTGGCGCAACTGCTGGTATTGGCGAGCTATGGCGTGCTGGGTATGTTCTGGATTGTCGTCCGCGCCCGCAAAATCCTGCAACGGATCGCCCGCGACCGGGAACAGCATCCGGATGGCCCGCACTAAGAGCAGCGCCCGCTGGTTGCGGGAACACTTCACCGATGAATACGTCAAGCGCGCCCAGCACGAGGGCTACCGTTCCCGCGCCGTGTACAAGCTGCTGGAAATCCACGAGAAGGACCGTCTGCTGCGACCCGGCCTGACGGTGGTGGATTTGGGGGCCGCGCCAGGTGGCTGGTCGCAACTGGCGGCCCAGAAGGTGGGCGAGCAGGGTACGGTCATCGCCTTGGACATTCTGCCCATCGAACCTCTGCCTGGAGTCGAATGCATCGAGGGTGATTTCCGCGAGGTCGTGGTGCTTGAGCAATTGCTCTCCGTGCTGAACGGCCGGCCGGTGGACCTTGTAATCTCCGACATGGCCCCCAATACCAGTGGCATCAAGGCGGTGGATCAGCCGCGCGGGATGTATCTGGCCGAACTGGCCCTGGATTTTGCCCGGCGCTGTCTGCGGCCCGGCGGTGATTTTCTGACCAAGGCGTTTCAGGGCGAAGGCTTCGATTCGTATCTGAACGAATTGCGCGCCGCGTTCGCCACGGTCGCGATTCGCAAGCCCAAGGCGTCGCGCGCCCGCAGCGCCGAGCAGTACCTGCTGGCCAGGAACTATCATCGGTGATCTGGTCTAAAAATTCCGCGACTTTCAATCCATCGCGCTTATGGACCGGCGGCGCGAATCTCTTTTATCCCCGTTTCGCAGTGTTGAGGTGCATGCCTTGAACGACATGGTCAAGAATATCCTGTTGTGGGTGGTCATCGCGGTCGTGCTGATGTCGGTGTTCAACAGCTTCGGTCCCAAGGTGGCGCCAGCCGCCCAGATGTCCTATTCGCAATTCCTGCAAGACGCCAAACAGGGGCGGATCGCGCAGGTGACGATTGATGGCCGCACCATTCAGGGCCGAACGGGTGGCGGCGAGCGGTTCACCACCTACAGCCCGGAAACCGACAACAGCCCCATGATCGGCGAGTTGCTCAAACACGGCGTGGACATCGAAGGCCAGCCGCCGGAAAAGCAGGGCCTGCTGATGCAGATTTTTATCAGTTGGTTCCCGATGTTGTTGCTGATCGGCATCTGGGTGTTCTTCCTGCGGCAGATGCAGGGCGGCGGCGCGGGCCGGGGCGCGATGTCGTTCGGCAAGTCGCGCGCCCGAATGATGGGCGAGGATCAGATCAAGATCACCTTCGCCGATGTGGCTGGGGTGGACGAGGCCAAGGAAGAAGTGGCCGAACTGGTGGAGTTTCTGCGCGATCCCGGCAAGTTCCAGAAACTCGGCGGCAAGATTCCACGCGGTGTGCTGATGGTCGGCTCGCCGGGCACCGGCAAGACCCTGCTGGCCAAGGCCATCGCCGGCGAGGCGAAAGTGCCGTTCTTCTCGATCTCCGGCTCGGATTTTGTGGAAATGTTCGTCGGCGTCGGCGCCTCGCGGGTGCGCGACATGTTCGAGCAGGCCAAGAAGCACGCGCCCTGCATCATCTTCATCGACGAAATCGATGCCGTGGGCCGGCATCGCGGCGCGGGCCTGGGCGGCGGCCACGACGAGCGCGAGCAGACTTTGAATCAGTTGCTGGTGGAAATGGACGGTTTCGAAGGTAATGAGGGCATCATCGTCATCGCCGCCACCAACCGCCCGGACGTGCTCGATCCGGCGCTGCTGCGCCCCGGCCGCTTCGACCGCCAAGTGGTGGTGCCGCTGCCCGACGTGCGTGGCCGCGAGCAGATCCTCAAGGTCCACATGCGCAAGGTGCCGTTGTCCGACAACGTCAAGCCGTCGGTGATCGCCCGCGGCACGCCGGGTTTCTCCGGCGCCGATCTGGCCAACCTGGTCAACGAGGCCGCCCTGTTCGCCGCCCGCTCCAACAAGCGCGACGTGGACATGGACGATTTCGAGAAGGCCAAGGACAAGATCATGATGGGCGCCGAGCGCAAGTCCATGGTGATGAGCGAGGAGGAGAAGAAGCTCACCGCCTACCACGAGGCTGGACACGCCATCGTGGGGCGGCTGGTGCCGGCGCACGACCCGGTGTACAAGGTCAGCATCATCCCGCGCGGGCGGGCGCTGGGCGTGACCATGTTTCTGCCGGAAGGCGACCGCTACAGCTTCAGCAAGCAGCGGCTGGAAAGCCAGATTTCCAGCCTGTTCGGCGGCCGGATTGCCGAGGCGCTCATCTTTGGGGCGGATTTCGTCACCACCGGCGCCCAGAACGACATCGAGCGCTCGACGGATATCGCCCGCAACATGGTGACCAAGTGGGGCCTGTCCGACCGGCTGGGGCCGCTCACTTACAGCGAGGACGACGGCGAGGTGTTCCTGGGACGCAGCGTGACCCGGCACAAGAACGTCTCCGACGAGACCGCCCACGTCATCGACGAGGAAATCCGCGCCATCATCAATCGCAACTATCAGCGTTCCGAGCAATTGCTGCGGAATCATTTCGATCAGTTGCACGCCATGGCCGATGCCCTGATCAAGTACGAAACGATTGATTCCGGACAAATCGACGACATCATGGCCGGGCGGCCGCCACGCGAACCGGTGGATTCGAGCACCGATTCGGAACCGCCATCAACGGGTTCGCCGGTCGGCCTGGACAAGGATCAGCGGGGCGAAAAGCCGATTGGCGGTCCGGCCCGACAGCACTGAAAGTGCGTTCGGTTTCCCCCTCACCCCTGCCCCTCTCCCGCTTGCGGGAGAGGGGTTTTTATTGGAGTTTTTCAGCCATGCTGATGGATTGCGCGGGCAAGCTTCTGGACCTGAGCCGGCCCACTGTCATGGGGGTGCTGAATGTCACCCCCGATTCGTTTTCCGACGGCGGACGTTATCTGCAACCGACCGAAGCCCTGCGCCGCGCCGAGACCATGGTGGCGGAGGGCGCGGCGCTGATTGACGTGGGTGGCGAATCCACCCGACCGGGGGCAACTCCGGTGTCGGTTCAGGAGGAACTGGACCGGGTGCTGCCGGTGGTGGAACGGCTGGCGCGCGAGCTGCCCGTTCCCATCTCGGTGGATACCAGTAAGCCCGAAATCATCCGGGAAGCGGCGCGCGCCGGTGCCGGTCTGATCAACGACGTGCGGGCCTTGCGCCTGCCGGGCGCGCTGGAAGCCGCCGCGGCCAGCGGTCTGCCGGTCTGCCTGATGCACATGCGAGGCGAACCGGCCACGATGCAGCGCGAGCCGGTTTACACCGACGTGGCAGCCGAGGTTCACGCCTTTCTGGCCGAGCGGGTTCGCGTCTGCGAAAACGCCGGCATCGCCCGCGACCGCATCGTGGTAGACCCCGGTTTTGGCTTCGGCAAGACCCTGGACCACAACCTGACCCTGCTCCGGCATCTGGATCGTTTCACCGACCTGGCCGCCGGCGTCCTGGTGGGCATTTCCCGCAAGAGCATGATCGGCCTGCTGCTGAACGCACCGGTCGGCGAGCGGTTGAGCGGCGGCCTGGCGGCGGCGGTCATCGCCTTCTGGCAGGGGGCGAACATCATTCGCACTCATGATGTCCGGGAGACCGTGCAAACTCTGTGTGTCTGCGCGGCGGCGCGGGCGGCGACTTGATCGTTTCAAGTATCGTGTCGCGCCATTAACAGCAGCGGAAACCAGCTTCCTACGCCAGTTCAGCGACCTGCCGCAGCCCCGGCTGTCCCTGCCAATAGCCGTCGCAGGCGCCGTATGGCAAAGCGGCATTAAGACCCCGCGCCGTCTCCAACGGATCACCCTCCCCCCGCAGACAGGCGGCGAACGCCTCGATCACCGTTTCCGTCCCCTCGGCCTGTGGGCTAATTCGCAGCACATCCACCTGCAATTCCCGCAATTCCACCAGTTCCGGCAGCAAGTTATAGGTCTGCGCCGACTGGGTCTGGATGCCGTTCAGCGCCAGGAAGGCCTGACCTTCGCGGGTGCTCAGCGTCAGCCCTTCCGGGTAGTCCAGACAGCGATACTGGCAATCGTCCTTGGGCAGGTTGTGATGGCGGGCGGTGAAGCAGCGGGCGGAATAGGCCAGCGGCAGCCGGCCGTAGACGAAGACCTCGGTTTCCACGCCTTCCGGCCGCCCGGTCTGGATCGAAGCCAGCGTCTGCCGCGACAGTTCCACCGGCATGACCCAGCGTTTGGCGCCCAACCCGGCCAGGAAGCGCAGGGTTTGGTCGCTGTAGACGTTGATGCCAGTGCCGAGTACGAACGGCGTTTTCCGCTCGGACAGCAGCCGCACCGCGCCCATGTCGTTGGCTTCCACGGTGAAGCGGCCGTTCTCGCACAGCCGGCGCAGGGTCTTGAGTTCCGATTCCGCTTCCAGCAGCGCCATGGTGGACAGCACCACATCCTTGCCGGCGGCGCGCAGTTGTCCAGCGAGTTCCAGCCACTCGTCGGTGTTGAAGGCGCGGCGCTTGGAGCAGACCGTTTCGCCGAGGTAGACGATGTCCACCGGCGCGGCGCTCATGCGCTCATAAAAGTCGAGCAGCTTTTCCTTGGGCCAGTAGTACAGCACCGGCCCCAGCGCCAGTTTCAGGGTGCGCTCGGTCATGGTTGCGGTCTCCATGCTCATTGCCAGGTCCGGTGGTAAGCGCCCAGCGTGGTCTGCTGGCCCTCGGACACCTTGCCCAGTTCCCGCAGCCATTCCGGTTTGGGCGCGTAAGCGGCCGGATTGCGCCGGCAGGCGTCGATGGCCACGCGCCAGACCTTGGTGACTTGGGTCACGTAAGCTGGGCTGCGTTGCCGACCCTCGATCTTGATGGCGGCGATGCCCATTTGCTGCAACTCCGGCAACAGTTCCAAGGTGTTGAGGCTGGTCGGCTCCTCAATGGCGTAATAAGTCTGATCGGCTACTTCAAACCGGCCCTTGCACAAGGTCGGATAGCCGGCCGGCTCGCCCGGCGCGTAGCGGTCGATCAAGAGGCCACCCAGCCGGGTTTCCAGTCCGCGCGGCGTATCTTCCCAGCGTACCGCCTTGGCCGGGGAACAGACTCCACACATGTTGGGCGATTCGCCGGTGACGTAGGACGACAGCAGGCAGCGGCCCTCGACCATGATGCACAAGCCGCCGAAACCGAACACTTCAATTCCCACTGGACTGTTTTCCAACACATGCCGGACTTGAGGCAACGACAGGACACGCGGCAACACCACCCGGCGAATGCCGAACTGCTCGTGATAGAAGCGGATCGCCTCGTAGTTGGTGGCGGAACCCTGCACCGACAGATGCAGCGGTAGATTCGGATGCTGGCGACGGGCGTAGTCCAGCACGCTGATGTCGGCGGCGATGACCGCATCCACGCCCAGTTCCGCCGCCCGGTCCACAGCTCCCCGCCAGCGCTCCCAGCCGTCCGGCTGCGGAAAGGTGTTGAGGGCGACGAACACCCGCCGGCCCTTGGCATGAGCGTACCGCACGCCTTGGGCGGCGGTTTTGGCATCGAAATTCAAGCCGGGAAAATGGCGAGCGTTGGTGTCGTCACGAAAGCCGATGTAGACGGCATCGGCCCCGTGATCCACAGCGGTTTTCAGCGAGGGCAAATTGCCGGCGGGACAGACCAGTTCCAGCGGTTTGGATGCGTAGGATGAAGTGGAAACGGCCATGATTACTCCCCCCGTTCCCGCGCGATGGCCCGATAGCCGATGTCGGTGCGGTAATAGGCGCCTTCCCAGCGCACCCGCTTAACCAGGTTGTAGGTCAGGTTCTGCGCCTCGGCGACCGTAGTTCCCAGCGCGGTGGCGCACAGCACCCGCCCACCGTGAGTGACGATGTGGCCGTCCTTGGTCTCCAGCGTCCCGGCGTGGAACAGCTTGACCTCATCGCCCAGTTCCTCGTCGTGCGCCGGCAAACCTTCGATCACATCGCCCTGCCGGTAGCGGCCCGGATAACCGCCCGCTGTCATCACCACGCCCAGGGCCGGGCGCGGATCCCAGTCGGCCTCGACCTCGGACAACCGACCCTCCAGAGCCACCTTGCACAGCTCCACCAGATCGGAGCGCAGCCGCATGATGAGCGGCTGGGTTTCGGGATCGCCCAGCCGGCAGTTGTACTCCAGCACCTTGGGGCCGTCGGCGGTGATCATCACCCCGGCGTACAGGAAACCGACATAGCGGCAGCCTTCCGCCGCCATGCCGCGCACGGTCGGCTCGATGATTTCGGCCATGATCCGCCCGTGCAGTTCCAGGGTCACCACCGGCGCGGGGGAATAAGCGCCCATGCCGCCGGTGTTCGGCCCCCGGTCGCCGTTGTCGCGGGCCTTGTGATCCTGCGAGGACGCGAACGGCAGGATGTGTTCGCCATCGGTCATGACGATGAAGCTGGCTTCCTCGCCGCGCAGGAACTCCTCGACCACTACCCGCCGGCCCGCCGCGCCGAAATCCGCGCCGCTCAACATGCCACGGGCGGCGACGATGGCCTCGGCCTCGCTTTGCGCCAGAATCACGCCCTTGCCAGCCGCCAGTCCGTCGGCCTTGACGACAACGGGAGCGCCCATCTCGTGGATGTAGGCTTCCGCCGCGTCCGGGTCGGTGAAGCTCTGGTAGCGGGCGGTCGGAATCTGATGGCGGGCCAGAAAATCCTTGGCGAAGGCCTTGGAACCTTCCAGTTGCGCCGCCGCCTTACTGGGTCCGAAACAGCGCAGCCCGGCGGCGGCGAACAGGTCGGTAATGCCCAGCACCAGCGGCACCTCGGGACCGATGATCGTCAGATCA
Organism: Candidatus Contendibacter sp.; assembly: GCA_049290615.1. Lineage (GTDB taxonomy): Bacteria > Pseudomonadota > Gammaproteobacteria > Competibacterales > Competibacteraceae > Contendibacter. Next base: position 5,791 of record JBATNZ010000297.1, on the reverse strand, counting down.
ACGTGATGGCCCTGAGCGAACTTGAGCAAATCGGGCGGATCGTCGGCGGTGATGGCGATGTTGGTGACCTTGGGTTCGCGGGCGGTGCCGGCGTTGCCCGGCGCGACGTAGACGTTGCGAACCCGGCTGGATTGCGCCACTTTCCAGGCCAGCGCGTGTTCACGGCCACCGCCGCCGACGATCAGGATGTTCATAGAGTGAATGACCTCGTTGTAACCGTGGAGTCCCGCCTTGAACGAATGGGAGCCAGGAATGATTTTTTCTGATTTCAGCCAGTTAGCGAAGGTTCGACGGTCAGGTTGGATGGGGCATTATATCGGCAACCCGCCGACCCGGAATCCATGACGTTGATGATCTTCGCGGGCGCCGGGCTGTGCTATCGTCATTATGCGCCTGATGAAGCCGCTCCTTCCCGTTTGCCGACCTGTCCATCGTCCGAGGTTCCTCATGCACCGCCGTAAACTGCCCATTGGCATTCAGACCTTCGCCAAGATCCGCGAGGCGGATTACTACTATGTGGACAAGACCGGCTTCATCCGGCAGATGATCGACCAGGGCGGCCAGTACTTTCTGTCCCGCCCGCGCCGTTTCGGCAAGTCGCTGCTGCTGGACACGCTGGCCGAACTGTTCGCCGGCAACGAGCCGCTGTTCCGGGGGCTGGCGATTCATCCCGACTGGGACTGGACGACACGCTATCCGGTGATTCGGTTCAGCTTTGGCGGGGGCGTCGTGCAAAGTTCCGAAGCGCTGGAGCACAAGATTTGGGAACAACTGCGCATCAACCAGGCGGCGCTGGGCCTGACCCTGACCGAAACGGCGATTGACGGCGGGTTTGCGGAATTGATTCGGCTGGCCCGCGCCGCTGCCGGACAGCGCGTGGTGGTGCTGGTGGATGAATACGACAAGCCGATTCTCGATAACCTGACCGAGCCAGACATGGCGCGCGCCCTGCGGGATGGGCTGCGTAATCTGTACTCGGTGATCAAGGACAACGAGGCGCATCTTCGCTTTGCCTTCCTGACCGGGGTGAGCAAGTTCAGCAAGGTGAGCATTTTCTCCGGGTTGAATCATCTCGTTGACCTGACCGTGGATGCGTCCTACTCGGCGTTATGTGGTTATACCGAACAGGATGTGGAGACCGTTTTTGCCCCGGAACTGGAAGGGCTGGACCGGGAGGAAATCCGCCGCTGGTATAACGGCTACAACTGGACCGGCGCGGCGGTCTACAACCCCTTTGATTTGTTGCTGCTGTTTCGGAAACGCGAATTCCGCACCTGGTGGTTCGAGACCGGCACGCCGACTTTTCTGGTGGATCTGCTGATCCAGCGCGGCTACTTCACGCCCAATCTGGCGCGGCTTCACGCGACCGAGGCGTTGCTGTCCGCCTTCGATGTCGAGGCGATGCGCTCGGAGGCGCTGCTGTGGCAGACCGGCTATCTGACCTTTACCGGTTCCCGGCGGATCGGCGCGCGGCTCGAATACACCTTGGGCTACCCCAATCTGGAGGTGGAAACGGCCCTCAATGACGCCTTGCTCAAGGCGTTGATGGGCGACCCGATGCAAGCCGAGTGCGCCATCAGTCGGCTCTATGACGTGCTGGTCGCCGGGGACTTTGCGGCGCTGCGGGCGCATCTGGTCAGCCTGTTTGCCGCGATTCCCCATCAATGGCATACCGGCAACCCCATTGCCCGCTACGAGGGTTATTACGCCAGTGTGTTTTACAGCCATCTGGCCGCGCTGGGGCTGGACTTGACCCCGGAGGACGCCACGAGTCAGGGCCGGATTGATCTGACGCTGAAGTTCAACGGCCAAATCTGGCTGTTTGAATTCAAGGTGGTGGAACTGGAACCGGAGGGCCGGGCGCTCCAGCAGATCAAGGATCGGGGTTATGCGGATAAGCACCGCGCCTTGGGCCAGCCCATCCATTTGATTGGCATTGAATTCAGTCGCGAACAGCGCACCGTCGTGGGTTTTGAGGTGGAGAGCGGGTAGGGCTGGGAATCCAACACCTAAATTTTACCCACCTCTTTATACATGGCGGTGCGTAAAATTTCGTTGATGCGAGCTTGATATCCGGTTCCTTGAGACTGAAGCCACGCCAAGACATCATCATCAAGCTGAACGGTCATCGTGTGTTTGGCTGGATGATAAAACGGATTGCGCACAGCTTTCTTCCAGAATTCATCATTCAGGAGCGGAATATCGCTCGTATCAATAGCCTCATCCGGCATGACCGCCAATACCTCAATTTCGGCTTGTTGTGCTTCAGTAAGCTTGTGCTTCATATCGTCGCCTTTCATGAGTTGTTGCCTTACGCGCCGAGATCACGCGAATAATCTCGGTCTGGCGGTCGAGTTGAACAGTATGCGCAACCAAAATAACCACTGCGCCATAAACGGCGCCAATGGTTTGCCAGCGTTCTTCGCCATTTTCAAACCGATCCAAGGCTGCCAAGGCAAATGGATCTGAAAAAACCAGGCTTGCTACCTCAAAACTGACGCCATGTTTATACTGATTAGACCGATTTTTGGCTTCATCCCACTCAAATCGGGTATGCATTATCGGGAAACCGCGTTATTTCATTCATTGCCCTCATCCAGTTGCACCCGCGATCGTCAATTTTCTGAGCTAATCGCTGGCGGGGTTTTGCAAAATACCGCCCTTGGTCGGCAATTCCCGCCAGCGTCACAGCGCCCTGGAAATCAATGCCTAAAATGCCGCATCCCGGTGAAGACCATGGTCATGCGGTGTTCGTCGGCAGCGGCGATCACTTCACTGTCGCGCATGGAGCCGCCCGGCTGAATCACGGCGGTAATCCCCAGATCCGCCGCTAAATCAAGACCATCGCGGAACGGGAAAAAGGCGTCGGAACCCATGGCCGCGCCGTGCAAATCCAGTTTCGCCTCCTCAGCCTTCATTGCGGCGATGCGGGCGGAAAAGACCCGACTCATCTGCCCCGCGCCAACGCCGAGAATCATCCCATCCCGGCCATAGACAATGGCGTTGGACTTGACGAATTTGACGACCTGCCAAGTGAACAGCAGATCAGCCAGTTCTTGAGGGGTAGGCTGGCGCTGAGTCACAACCTTCAAGTCCGCTTCGGCGACCTGACCGAGATCGCGGTCCTGCACCAGCAGGCCGCCGGTGACCCGCTTGTAATCCCAGCCCGGCGCACGCTCATTGCGCCAATCACCACAGGCCAGTACCCGCACGTTCTGCTTGCTGGCAGTTACTGTCAGGGCATCCGGCATGACTTCGGGAGCGATGATCACCTCGACAAATTGCCGGTCCACAATCGCCTTGGCGGTGACGGCGTCCAGTGGCCGGTTGAAGGCGATGATGCCGCCAAAAGCGGAAGTCGGGTCGGCCTGATAAGCGCGGTCATACGCTTCAAACAGGGTTGCGCCGACCGCCACGCCGCAAGGATTGGCGTGTTTCACAATGACGCAGGCCGGTGCGGCGAAGCCCTTGACGCATTCCAGCGCGGCGTCAGTGTCGGCGACGTTGTTGTAGGACAGTTCCTTGCCCTGCAACTGGCGGGCGGTGGCGATGCAGGCTTCCGCCGGCTGCGGCTCGACGTAGAACACCGCGCTCTGATGTGGGTTCTCGCCGTAGCGCATGTCCTGGGCCTTGCGGAACTGGACGCTGTAGCTGCGCGGGAACGGATCGCGTTCGCCATTGGCCTTGACGGAACCGAGATAGTTGGCAATCGCGCCGTCGTACTGAGCAGTATGTTCGAACACCTTGACTGCCAGATCGAAGCGGGTGGCGGCGCTCACCGCGCTGCCGTTGTCCCGCATCTCGGCCAGCACCCGGTCGTAGTCGCCGGCGTCAGTGACCACCGCGACCGCCGCGTGATTCTTGGCCGCCGCCCGCAGCATCGCTGGGCCGCCGATATCGATGTTTTCAATCGCGTCGGCCAGCGCGCAATTCGGTTTGGCGACGGTGGCCGCGAACGGGTAGAGGTTCACCACCAGCAGGTCAATCGGCGGAATCCCATGCTCGGCCATCGCCGCGTCATCTTCGCCGCGCCGGCCCAGCAGGCCGCCGTGAATTTTGGGATGCAGGGTTTTGAGCCGCCCGTCCATCATCTCCGGGAAACCGGTGTAATCGGCCACTTCGATGACGGGAACGCCGCTGTTGCCGAGCAGTTTGGCGGTGCCGCCGGTGGACAGGAGTTCCACGCCCAAGTCAACCAGGGCGCGGGCAAAATCCACGAGGCCAGTTTTATCGGAAACGCTGAGCAGGGCGCGGCGAATGGGAAGAGCGAAGGTCGGGTTCATGCAAAGGTCCGTGGATCGGGTAGAGGAAGTGGGCAAGGAGTGCAAACATAACAGCAAAAGTTTAGGGAATGCTCAGGCGGCATCCACCGGCATCGGGCCAAAATATAGATCGTAGAACCGGTCCTTTTCGGGGTCGTACTGCATCAGCTCGCCGTTTTCCAGATCGTAGTACCAGCCGTACAGGCTCAGGGAACCCGCCTCGACCCGCTGGCGAATGAACGGGAACGTCATCAGATTGGTCAACGAAGTCCGCACGCCGGCCCGCTCGCAGGCCCGCTGCTTGAACTCGCGGCTGGCGTCCGGCCAGCGCCGCAACACTTCGTCGCGGGCGGGCGCGGCGATCCGCACCCAGGGCGCGATATACCCTTCGCCCTCGTCGTTTTCACCGTAGCCGTCCAGCAGGGCGCTGATGCCGCCGCAGTGCGAATGACCAAGCACAATGATGTTATGCACTTTCAGATTGCAGACGGCGAATTCCACGGCGGCGCTGGTGCCGTGATAGCGGCCACCCGTCTCGTAGGGCGGGATCAGGCTGGCGACGTTGCGCACCACAAACAGATCGCCGGGCGCGGAATCGGTCAGGATGGCGGGGTCCACCCGGGAATCGCTGCACCCAATCAGCAGGGTGCGCGGCGTTTGCCCCTTCATCGCCAGCCGGTTGAACAATTCCCGGTTCGGCTCGAAGCTCTTGACGCGAAAGCGCTGGAAGCCTTGCAATAACTCGTTGATATTGGTCATGGCGCATCGTCTTATTCGCTTTGGTCAGCCTCGCATTATACCCTAGTCATTCCCGAACCTTCCGCCTGGAGACGTTCATGCAGTGCGCGATCTACAAAAGCCGCAGAAAACAGGATACTTATCTTTATCTCGCCGCCAAGGATGATTTCTCCCAAATCCCCGAGACCCTGCTGAAACTCATCGGCGAGATGGTTCACCTCATGGACCTGGACCTGTCTCCGGAGCGCAAACTGGCGCAGGAGGACACAGCGGAAGTACTGCGCAACCTCCAGGAACGTGGCTGGCATTTGCAGGTGCCGCGCCAGGACGATCCGCTGGCGCTTCGCCACTGACCCCAAGCCTTCCCCAGGACCACCACCGATGTTCTCCGAACGTGTGGACCGCCTGACCAGTTCCCTGATCCGCGAACTGCTCGCCCTGACCCAGAAGCCCAGCATCATCTGACCGGCGGGCCGCGATCCGCTGTGCGCCCGGCTGAGGTTGGGGGTGAGGGCCGCAGTTTCAAAGACTTACCCCCTCACCCAGCCCTTTTAAGGTCATTTAGGCTGCCTTCCCAGCCACTACCTTTGGGGTGATTCCTTTGAGAAGCTTAGCCGTCGATACATGAGGGTGACCTTTGAATTGAGGCTCATATTGGGTTTTGAGGACATAGTAAAATTCGGACTCTGTCCACTCTGTGCCTGTCCGCCATGTGCCGCCTCAACAACCTCATCAATGAAAGAAAATGTTACGAAGAAGTCAGACGGATCCGCTGGCCCCACGGGGTGCGT
>JBATNZ010000296.1:0-2617 GCA_049290615.1 Candidatus Contendibacter sp. | reverse complement strand
CTCATTGATTTTTCAGAAAAATTTTTCGCCGATTCCGTCTCCAGCCGGCTGGATGGGCCAAAATCGGTTGGAAGCCCAAATCGACAATCATATAGATCAAGGAGTTAGTTTTTATACAGTCTCTCAGCTTCAACCCGGAAACCCAACACTTCAAAATCCTCCCCGGCGAAGGTCGCGGCCTCACCTACTGCAATGGCGAAGAGGTGGACAGCCCTCGCGAACTGCAAAGCCACGACGTGATCAAGCTCGGCCAGACGCAACTGCTGTTCATTCCGCTGTGCGACGACCGCTTCCACTGGGATTGACCGGCCATGATCCACCGTCTCCTTTGCGGGCTGCTGCTGATTCCCCTGCTGGCCGGCCTCGCCCACGCCGCCGAGCCGGCGCTGCTGCGCCTGCAACAGGCCAGCGCCACGCCGCCGCCCCTCACCGCCTACCTGACCCTCGAAGACCTCAACGAGCGGCCCCTTCCCGACCTCCCGCTGACCCCGCCGCAATTCAGCGCCACGGTCGGCGCGCAGCCCGCGACCGTCACCGCCGTCGAACCGTTCGCCAAGGCCGGGGAAGGCATCGCCTACCTGCTGCTGGTGGATATTTCCCGCTCGCTGCGGGAAGCCCAGTTCGCCAAGCTGCGGCAGGCGCTGGGCGACTGGGTCAACGCCCTGGAGCCGCGCGACCGGGCCGCCCTGCTGACCTTCGGCACGGACGTGCGGCTGGTCCAGGACTTCACCGCCGACAAGGCTGCCCTGCAGGCGCACCTCGCCCACCTGCAACCGAGCGATGACCAGACTCGCCTAAACCTCGCTTTGCTCCGGGCGTTGGAACTCAGCCGCCGTCCCAGCGCCGACCTGCCGCGCCGGCGCGTGATCGTCCTGTTGTCGGATGGCCAGGATGACTTTGCCGGCGGCGTGACCCTGGACGAAGTGCAGGCCGCCCTGAATGACCAGCGGACGCCGATTTTCGCCCTCGGCTTCGCCAATCCGCCGCGCACTCCCGCCAAGGACGCCGCCCTCAAAACGTTGGGGATGCTGGCCCGGCGTTCCGGCGGCGCGTATCAAAACCTCGGCGAGACCCTGCTACCGGCCGCCCATGCCGAACTGCGCCGGCGCATCGAACAGGCCTTCGTGGTGCGCCTCGACTGCCCCGCCTGTCCCGCCGACGGCAGCCGGCAACGGCTGCGTATCGAATGGCAATCCGGCGCCCAGCGCCTGGCCGACGAGATTGATGTCCGGCTCCCGCCACCCCCGCCCAAACTGCCAGAACCGGCCCCTCCCGCCGCAGCCGCCAAATCGGCTGAATCGGCCCCCGCCGTCGCGCCTGCACCCGATCCTTTCCGCCAATGGTGGTTGTGGGCGGTGGTTGCCGGCTTGGCCCTCCTCTTGGTGCTGGGCGTGGTGGGTGCCGCCATTCTCGTCCGCCGGCGTCGTTTGGCCGCGCTGTCCGCTTCCCATGGTGCCGGGGTTGCCGCTGCCCTTCCCGTCAGCAAAACCGTCGCCGCAACCCCCGAACCGCCTGGCCTGCCGGTACGGCTGATTCCAGTCGGCACCAGTCCCGGCCAACCCTGCTCCCTGGAAATCCACGACCGCGCCGTGATTGGCCGCCGCCCCGACTGCCATCTGGTGATCGCGGACGATGATTTGCTCTCCGGCGCGCATTGCGCCCTGGTGCGGGCCGGCGACCGCCTGCTCCTCGAAGATCTCGGTTCGACCAACGGCACCCAGGTCAACGGTGTGCCCATCCACGGCCGCCACCCGCTGAACGACGGCGACCGCATTCAGGCCGGTCGGCTGGATTTGCGGCTGTGCCTGCCGGAAGCGCCATCGTGAGCCCGGTGCCGATTCTCCCCGGCAACGCCCAGCATCGCGGCGACCGCGCCGAACAGCAGGACAGTTTCGGGTTTTCCGACCTGCTGGATACGTCCCTGCTGGCCCAGCGGGGCGCGCTGGCGGTGCTGGCCGACGGCATGGGCGGCCATGCCTTGGGCCGCGCCGCCAGTCAGACCGCCGTCAAGGTGCTGCTCGACGGTTTTCCCCAATCGACCGCCGAGGAGTCCATCCCCACCACCCTGCGCCGCCTGCTGCACGAGGCCAACGCCGCCGTGCGCGCCTTGGCCGAACGGGAAGGCGAACTTGACAACGCCGGCACCACCCTGGCGGCGGCGGTCGTGCATCAGCAGGCCCTGCACTGGATCGCGGTGGGCGACAGCCGCATCTACCTGTACCACGACGGCCGGGTGACCCTGCTCACCGCCGATCACGTCTATGCCCGCGAACTGGACCGCGAGGTCGCTGCCGGCCGGATCGCGGCCACGGAAGCGGACGAACATCCTCAGCGCGAGGCCCTGACCAGTTTCCTGGGGATGCCGGACCTGCGTCAGGTGGAATGCAACCTCCGACCCGTACCGCTGCACCCCGGCGACCGGGTGCTGCTCTGTTCGGACGGGCTGTACCGGAACCTGAGCGAGGCGGAACTGGCCGAGGAACTGGCCCGGCCCGACCCGCAGGCCGCCGCCGAGGCGCTGCTGGGCCGGGCGCTGGCCCGGCCGCAGCCCGAGCAGGACAACCTCACCGCGGTGATTCTGGCGCTGGGCGGACCGGTTGCCGCTGCCACCCCAGCC
>JBATNZ010000295.1:0-18752 GCA_049290615.1 Candidatus Contendibacter sp. | reverse complement strand
ACATACGTCGCTAAAGTACAACGGGCTGTAGAGGGGCGACTGATTGCTCTCATCAACGAAAACATCCATGGCTAAGGTTCAACTTGCTAGGCACATTATACAATGCTTGTCAATGCGTAAGTTCTATTTGGTTATTTCAGCGCGGCCTATGGCGTGGAGTTTCTGGCGCCGGTGGGCTGGAATACCGAAAACGAACCTTCGGCCAAGCAAATTGCGACGCTGATCCGTCAGATCAAAAAAGAGGGGACGCGGGCGCTGTTCGTGGAAAACATGAGCGATCCGCGTTTGCTCAAGCGCGTGGCGGACGAAGCGGGCGGGGTCGTAGGCGGCACGCTGTATTCCGATGCGCTGGCGCCCGCCGGTCAGCCCGGCGACAGCTATATCGGGATGTTCCGCTACAACGTGCCCGCGTTGGCGACGGCGATGGCGAAAAACTAATATCGCCACCCGCCTGATACGATGAGCATGGGTTAAAATCCGCAGCGACCGGTGCTGAACCGGCCTTGATCATCGTCTCAATCCCGTTGAACAGGAAAAGAACATGAAACTCGTGAATACCTTACTTCTGGCGATGGCCCTGATCGCAGGCAGTTTGACCACTTCCGTGCTGGCCGGCGATACCGATCCGCTATTCGTGAACATGACCACCGAAGACGCCCACCGCGCCAACATGGCCATCACGTTCGGCAAGGCGCAAATGGAGCGGGGACATCCGCTGACGATTTTCCTCAACGACAAGGGCGTCTTCGTAGGCTCCAAGGCCCATGCGGCGAAATACGGCGAGCATCAGAAGGTTCTGGGCGAGTTGATGGGCAAAGGCGCCGCCGTCATCGCCTGTCCGATGTGCATGAAACACTACGGCGTCGAAACGGCCGACCTGCTGCCCGGAATCCAGGTGGGCAAACCGGAGCTGACCGGCGGCGCCTTGTTCAAGGACGGCACCAAGACGATGAGCTGGTAGCGATCCACCGACGTTTGCAGTTTCAAGCCGCCGCGGAGGGATCGGGCAACTCATCCGATACCTCCGCTTTCTTTATCGAGATCAACCTCCGTTGGTCAGCCGCACACCCGCCGCCGGCCTCGCGATCCGACAGGTCGAGGCCAAACCGCGACCAAGGTTTCGGACGAACGCAAGAACAGACTGAACCACCCCTGGAATTGCGGAGGCTGATTGCTGTGAGTCACGCCGCCATGGCGGACTCGGTGAGTCGGCGATAGTAGGCTGCTTCGGCCTCAGCCGGCGGAATGTAGCCAATGGGCTCCAGCAGTCTGCGATGGTTGAACCAGTCGACCCAGGTCAGGGTGGCCCATTCCACTGCCCCCAGGGTCTTCCAAGACGGTCGGTGGATGACCTCGGCCTTGTACAGCCCATGGACGGTCTCGGCCAAAGCATTATCGGACGAGTCGCCCACGCTTCCCACCGAGGGCTCGATGCCCGCCTCGGCCAGACGCTCGGAATACCGGATCGACACGTATTGCACCCCACGATCGCTAGGGTGGATCAAACCGCTCCGGCTGAACGGCTGGCGCGCGCATAGAGCCTGCTCCAGCGCATCCAGCACGAAATCGGTGCGGGCGGAGCGGGATACCTTCCAGCCGACGATGTACCGGGCGAACCCGTCGATGACGAAGGCCACAGAGACGAACCCCTGTGCCGTGGAGGTGAAAAATTTGTTGATGTCTTCATAGCTCCATACTCTCAAAAGTTGGAGCCTCCGAGAAAGCCGGGGCGGTTCAAATGACTAATATCGCGCTGTTGAATACGCCGGCAGATCCACCACATCCACCAGGTAGTACAACTCCGTCGTCCGCGCTGTCCCCAACCCCGCTGGCGCCGACACTTTGATCTGCTTCGCTGCCTTCTCAATCGCCGCCGCGCTCTTGAACGCCCACTCGATCCCACTCTTCGGCAATCCCATCCCGCCCGCATTCGGCCGCAGCTTCAGTGTCCCGCGCTTCTTCGACGGCACTCGATAATCGCCTACTTGCCGCCATGCCGTGATCGAATACTCAAGCCGGTCCGACATCGCCGCATCCATCACAGCCCCGATATCGGAGGCATCCCACTGAAACACCACGCCGAAGATCCCATCGCCATCGGAATACACCGGCGGATACGCAATCGACTTCACCTCCAACCCAAACGGCGTATACAGCGTCATCCGCTCCACCGACCGTTTGTACACCGCCCCCATCGACACCATCGACTTCGGCAGTTTCGCCCCCGAGTCTCCTTCAAACACCAGCCCCGCCACGAACCCCAGATTCAATTCAGCCATCTCACACCTCCTCAGGATCGCAAGGATAAAAGACAGAAGTAAGCCCGCATTTTTATCGCTCTACTTGGCTAATGCCCGCCGCGCGCGCACGGCCTGTGCCAGTTGGTCGAGCAGATGCACGGAATCCTCCCAGCCGATGCAGGGGTCGGTGATGCTTTGACCGTACACCAGGGGCTGATCGAGGCGCAGATCCTGCCGGCCCTCGACCAGATGGGATTCCACCGCCACCCCCATGATCCGCGCGCTGCCCGCGGCGATTTGCTCGGCGACCGCCGCGCCCGAGACCAATTGCCGCCGGAACCCTCCGGGAGTGTTCCCGTGCGAGAGATCGATCATCAACCGTTCGGGCAAATTGGACCGGGCGAGTTCGGCGCAAGCCGCCTCCACGCTCGCCTGATCGTAGTTGGGCTGGCTCCCCCCGCGCAGGATGATGTGGCAGTCGGTGTTGCCCAGGGTATCGACGATCGCCACCTGCCCGGATTTATGCACCGACAGAAAGTGATGGCGCTGGCGGGCGGCCAGAATCGCCGCGATGGCGATCCGCACGTTGCCGTCGGTGCCGTTCTTGAACCCGACCGGTGACGACAGCCCGGAAGCGAGTTCGCGATGCACCTGCGACTCGGTGGTCCGCGCCCCGATGGCGCCCCAGGAGACCAGATCGCCGATGTACTGGGGAGAGATCACGTCGAGGAATTCGCAGCCGGCGGGAACGCCCAACTGATTGATGCGCACGAGCAGGTCGCGGGCGATACGCAGCCCCTCGTTGATCCGGAAGCTGCCGTTCAGATAGGGATCGTTGATCAGGCCCTTCCACCCGATGGTGGTGCGCGGCTTCTCGAAATAGACCCGCATGACGATTTCGAGATCTTCGCCCAACCGGTCGCGCTCCGCCTTCAGGCGCGACGCATAGTCCAGCGCGGAAGCCGGATCGTGAATGGAGCAAGGCCCGATGACCACCAGGAGCCGGTCGGAAATGCCATGCACGATGGCGCGCACCTGGTTGCGGGTCTCCGAGATGAACGCTTCCGCCGGCGTGTTCTTGACCGGAAAGAACTGAATCAGGTGTACGGGCGGCGGCAACGGCACGATGTTCTCGATGCGCTGGTCATCGGTCGCCGAGGTGCGGTCGGTCAGCGGGGACGCCAACCCGTCGTTGAGGAAATCGGTCATGATCTGAGTTTCTCTTGGCAAAAGAATTCGGTGTTCCGAGCGGGCACTGGGCCATGGTATTGCCTTGGAGTTTATTCCGCATCGCGCCGAATAATCCACGCGGCGGTCGGCCTCCTGCCGGGCCGAGCATCGTTTGCCTCTTCTACATGCAACACTATTGCATATATTAATACCTTGTGATTTATTAGCGCCCCATGATCAAAGAAATCGCCATCTCCCCCGATGTCCGCGAAATCGCCCGGCAACGCCTGCAAGCGCTGGGTCAACGGGTGACGCCGGCGCGCCTGGCGACGCTGGCCGCGCTGCTGGATTCGCCGAACGCGCTCAGCCATCACGAGGTGGCGGCCAGGATCGTGGCCAGTGGCGAGCACTGCGACCGCGTGACCCTTTATCGCGTGCTGGAATGGCTGGTCGAGCAAGGATTGGCCCACAAAGTGGCGGGCGAGGATCGATCCTGGCGGTTCGGCGCGATGCTCGACGAGAACCATCAGCACCCGCATTTTTGTTGCCTGCGCTGCGGCAAGATGCTCTGCCTCGATACCTTGCGCCCCGCGCTGATTCTGGGATTGCCGGCGGGCTACACTATCCAGCGGGCGGAAATCACGATCCAGGGTACTTGCCCGGCGTGTTCTCCCTAAAGCGATTTTTAAGCAACTAAATTGCATAAAATCTCAACTGTTCGGTCGGCGATGGTTGCGTGGTTCGCCACAACGCGGTGGTGGACGGTTGCGACCTGCCGCCGGGCTTCTACGTGCCCTCAACCGAGCGGATCGGCCCCAACACCGATCTCGACCGGATTCCCCGCGTCACCGCCAAGGCCTCGGAGTTTTCCGAGGACGTGGCCCGCGCCAACAACGAACTGGTGCGAGGTTACAAGCGATTGCAGAACGAATTTTAATCGCCGCCAACATGGAACACGCAGCATGAAAAACCTCTCCTCCGCCGGCGTCGCCCTCGCCTTGGCTCTGTCGAGTGCTGCCCTCTTCGCCGCCGAACCCCACGTCCACGGCGCCGGGACGCTGCAACTGGTCTTGGAAGGCGGCAGCCTGAACGCCGAACTGCGCCTGCCAGCGATGGACGTGGTGGGCTTCGAACACGCGCCGCGAGAAGCAAAGCACAAGGAAGCGGTGAAAAAAGCCGTGGCGATACTGAAGGATTCCCGCCAGGTGCTGGCGCTTCCCGACGACGCCCAATGCGTCGCCGCGCCCGGCACGGTGGAAAGCGAGCTTCTGAAGGACGGGCGCGCGGCGGGCCATGACCACGATAAACACGACGCTGACCACGATCATTCCGACGGCGAAGCGCACGCCGATTTCGAGGTGGTCTATCGCTTCGACTGCCGCCGCCCAGAAGCGCTCAAACAGATCAAGGTCCTCGTGTTCCAGCAGTTGCCCAAGCTGGAACGGCTCGATGTCGAAATGGTGACTCCTGCCGGGCAACGGAGCCAGCGGCTGGTTCCGGGACAAGATACGATCACGCTGCCATGACCGACGCGCCAGCGGTCGACGCGGACGCCATCCCGGCCATCGCCATCGGTGGGCTGCGCTTTCGCTGGCGAGCGGATCGACCCTGGGTGCTGGATATTCCCGCCTTCGCGCTGGCGGCGGGCGAGCGGTTGTTTCTAGCCGGTCCGAGCGGTTCCGGCAAGAGCACCTTGCTGGCGTTGATCGCCGGTATCCACCATGCGACCGAGGGGCAAGTCGCGGTGTTCGGCACCGACTTGACTCAACTTCCCGGATCGGCACGCGACCGCCTGCGCGCCGACCGGCTGGGCGTGATCTTCCAGATGTTCAACCTCTTGCCCTATCTCTCGGTGCTGGAAAACGTGACGCTGCCGTGCCGGTTCTCGGCCGCCCGTCGCGCCCGCGCCATCGCCGCCGCCGGATCGGTGGTCGCCGAAGCGCGCCGGCTGCTGGCGCATTTAGGTCTGGACGATCTCGGCTTGGAGCGTCGCGCCGCCGCCGAGCTGTCGGTCGGGCAACAACAGCGGGTGGCGGCGGCCCGCGCCCTGATCGGTCGCCCGGATTTGATCGTCGCCGACGAGCCCACCTCCGCCCTGGACACCGACCGCCGCCTGGATTTCGTCGAACTGCTGCGCCGCGAATGCGAAAGCACCGGCGCCGCGCTGCTGTTCGTCAGCCACGATCGCTCGCTGGCCGGCCACTTCGACCGGGTGGCCGAACTGCCCGCCCTCAATGCCGCACCGTTCGCGAGGTGAGTCGTGGCCATCCTGATCCTCGCCGGCAAGAGCCTGTGGAACCGTCGCCTCACCAGCGCGCTGGTGATCTTTGCCATCGCCCTGAGCGTGACCCTGTTGCTGGGGGTCGAGCGCCTGCGCACCCAGGCCCGCGCCAGCTTCGCCAACACCCTGTCGGGCACCGACCTGATCGTCGGGGCGCGCGGCGGTCCGATCAACCTGCTGCTGTACAGCGTGTTCCGCATCGGCGATCCGACCAACAACGTGAACTGGACCAGCTATCGGACCCTCGCCGCTCATCCCCACGTCGCCTGGACCGTGCCGCTGTCGCTCGGCGATTCGCACCGGGGCTTTCGAGTGTTGGGCACCAGTCGGGCCTATTTCCAGCATTACCGCTACGGTCGCAACCAGCCCTTGCGACTCGCCGAGGGCCGCGAGTTCGAGGACGTGTTCGATGCCGTGTTGGGCGCCGAAGTCGCCGACCGGCTCGGCTACCGGCTGGGCCAGTCCATCGTCATCGCCCACGGCGCCGGCGAGGTCAGTTTCGCGTTGCACGACGACAAGCCGTTTCGGGTGGTCGGCATTTTGGCGCGCACCGGCACGCCGGTGGACCAGACGGTGCATGTCAGTCTGGAGGGCATCGAAGCGATTCATGCCGATTGGCTCGGCGGTGCGCCCGTTCCCGGAATGCGCCTGTCCGCCGAACAGGTGCGCCAGCTCGATCTGACGCCCAAGACCATCACGGCTTTCCTGGTCGGTCTCAAAGCCAAGACCGCGATTTTCCGACTGCAACGCGAAATCAACGAATTCGCCACCGAACCGCTGCTGGCGATCCTGCCGGGCCTGAGCCTGCAACAGCTTTGGGATTTGATGGGTCTGGCGGAAAACGCGCTGTTGGCCGTGTCCGGGCTGGTGGTGCTGGTGGGACTGACCGTGATGCTGGCGGCGCTGCTGACCGGCCTCAACGAGCGCCGCCGGGAAATGGCGATTCTGCGAGCCGTGGGCGCGCGTCCGGGGCAGATCTTCACGCTGGTGTTGGGCGAATCGCTGGCGCTGGCGCTGGCCGGCGCGGCGCTCGGCGTATTGCTACTCCAAGGGGCGCTGCTGCTGGCCGGGCCGATGCTCCAAGCCCGATTGGGACTGACCATCGCGGGTTGGCCGCCGTCGAGCCACGAACTGATCCTCCTGGCGACCGTGCTGGGCTGCGGGTTCCTGGCGGGACTCTTTCCGGCCTGGCGCGCTTACCGCTATTCCGTCGCCGACGGCATGACCATCCGGATCTGACCCATGTACCGTTTCGTTTTCTCTATTGCCTTGCTGACGCTGCTGCTCGTCGGTTGCGATTCGTCGCCTCGGTCGCCAGCGTCCGCGTCAGCGCCAAAGGATCAGTCAATTCCATCCGCCGATACGACCACGCCCGACGCCGACCCGCGCACGCTGGAATGGGACGATCTGATGCCGGCGGATTTCGATCCGGGTGCGCCGTTCAAGGATATCGACATCGCCAGCCTGAGCGACGACGATTCCCGCGCCCAGGAATTGATGGCGAAATTGCGCAAGCTGTGGGACGAAGCACCGGTCGTCGCGGCGCTGGACGGCACCCGGATTCGTCTGCCCGGTTTCGCCATTCCCCTGGAAACCGACGGACAGACCGCCAGCCGTTTTTTGCTGGTGCCGTACATCGGCGCTTGCATCCACGTTCCACCGCCGCCGCTCAATCAAACGGTGCTGGTGGAAGCGCCGGCGGGCGCGCGCATTCAGCGGGTTTTCGATCCGGTTTGGGTGACGGGACGGCTAACGGTCCGACGCGCCGACACCGAACTGGCCAACGCCGGCTACACCCTGACCGCCACCGAGGTCCGGCCTTACGGCGAGAAAGAGCGTTGAAGTACGGGCGCGTCGTCCACACGTCGTTCGCGCTCGATTATCAGGCGTGTATTCAGACGTGCTCGTGCAAACCGCACTCGCGCTTGAGACCGAAAAAGCGGGTGTCTTCCTCGCTCATGCCATCACTCAGCCGGCGGGTGGTATGCACGTCGCCGATGGAGACGTAGCCCTGTTCCCACAGCGGGTGATAGGGCAGCTTGTGCCGGGTCAGGTAGCGGAAAACGTCGCGGTCGGTCCAGTCGATCAGCGGATGCACCTTGCAGCGGCCGTTGCGCCACAGCAGTACGTCAAGGTCTTGGCGGCTCTTGGCCTGCTGTCGCCGCAGGCCGGAAATCCAGGCCGCCGCACCCAGTTCGCGCAGCGCCCGCTGCATCGGCTCGACCTTGTTGAGCCAGTTATAGCGCTCGATGCCTTCCAGACCCTGCTCCCAGAGCTTGCCATAGCGGGCTTCCTGCCAGGCCGCGCTGTGCCCGGCCCGGTAGATGTGGAGATTCAGCGCCAGCCGCTCGGTCAGCTCGTCAACGAACTGGTAGGTTTCCGGGAACAAGTAACCAGTATCGACCAGCACCACCGGAATGTTGGGTCGCTGGGTAGTGACCAGGTGCAGGCAGACGGCGGATTGAGCGCCGAAGCTGGAGGTTAGCACGACGCGGCCGGGGAAATTCTCCAGCGCCCACCCGACCCGTTGCTCGGCGTGCAACTGGTCCATCTCGCGGTTCATTTCCGCCAGGTCGAACCACGGCTGGGCGGCGTTTTCTTGAAAATGAGTATCCGCCGACAGTTGCGTCTGAGTCATCGCGTGTCTACCTTGTCGTACTGGCCGATTTTGATGGGACGTTGGCCGTGCGCCTTGCGCTTTTGCAAAAATCCAGAAATCTTTTGTATTAATTTAGCGGTAAATTGATAAATCCAAAAGGAATTAGTATCTATATATTTATTGCCTTTGATTATACTTCCCGGCGGCGAACTAGGCGCGGCTCGCGCCGGTCGTTACAATCACCCATCCCGCCGGGCCGTGTCCGCTGCCGGCTCCATTGCTGCCACGCCGCCCTCGACATGTCTTCACCGTTCGCCGCCATCCCCTGCCCCATGACCGCCACGCCGTTGGCGGTCAGCCTGCGTGCCGCGCGGCTGGTCTACTCTGGACTCACGCTGTTCGCCGGGCTGGATTTGGAACTGGCCGGCGGTGGTTTTACCTGCCTGCTCGGCCCCAGCGGCATCGGTAAGAGCAGCCTGTTGCGACTGTTGGCGGGGCTAACCCCGCCCGGCGTCAGCGGCGAGTTGCGCGGCGGCGACGGCTTGCCGTTGACCGGTCGAGTAGCCTACATGGCGCAGCAGGATTTGCTGCTGCCCTGGCTGAACGTGCTGGATAACGTCACCCTCGGCAGCCGGCTGCGCGGCGAACGGCCGGATCGGCGACGGGCGCTGGAACTGCTGGCGCGGGTCGGACTGGCCGACTCCGCCCTGGCGCGACCGGAAGCGCTGTCGGGTGGGATGCGCCAACGGGCGGCGCTGGCTCGAACCCTGATGGAAGACCGCCCGATGGTGCTGATGGACGAGCCCTTTTCCGGGCTGGACGCACTGACCCGACTGCGGTTGCAAGCCATGGCGGTCGAACTGCTGGCTGGACGAACCGTGCTGTTGGTAACGCACGACCCGCTGGAAGCGCTGCGGCTGGGCGAGCATATTCTGGTCATGAACGGGCGGCCGGCGACCTTGCAAACCCTGCCGAATTTGCCCGGCGCTCCGCCCCGCGATCCCGGCGATCCCGCCGTGCAAGCGGCCTATCGCGCCATCCTGCGGCGGTTGGAGGTAATGGTGTGAAAGGGCTGACGCGCGGCTTGCTCACGCTGGCATGCCTGCTGCTGGTCTGGCAAGGGGTCGTGGTGCTCGGCGAACTGCCGCCGTACCTGCTGCCCGCCCCGCCGGCGGTAATGGCCAGCCTGTGGCGCAATGCCGGTTCACTGCTCGACCATGCCGCCGTCACCGCCATGGAAATCGTGCTGGGTATGCTGCTGGGTACGCTGTTGGGTTGTGTTACCGCGCTGGCGCTGGGCTATTCGCGGCGGGCGCGGCGTTGGCTGCTGCCGGTGTTGATCGCCTCGCAGGCCATCCCGGTGTTCGCCATCGCCCCGCTGCTGGTACTGTGGCTGGGCTACGGCATGGGTTCCAAAATCGCCATGGCGATGCTGATCATCTATTTTCCAGTGACCGCGAATTTCTATGACGGCCTGCGCCACACCCCGCGTGGCTGGCTGGATCTGGCGCGGGTCATGGCGCCGGCGGATCGGCGCTGGGCGGTGTTGCGGCATATCGCCATCCCCGCCGCGCTGCCGGCGCTGGCTTCCGGCCTGCGGGTGGCGGCGGCTGTCGCGCCGATCGGCGCGGTACTGGGCGAGTGGGTTGGCTCCAGCGCCGGCTTGGGTTATCTGATGCTGCACGCCAACAGCCGGATGCAGATCGATCTGCTGTTCGCGGCGTTGCTGGTGCTGGCCGTGCTGGCGATCAGCCTGTATTTCACCGTGGATGCCGGTCTCAAGCGGTTGTTGCCCTGGCATCCCACCAATCCCGAAACCTCCGAAACTGATTGAACCGAGATGAAGACCACCCCGAAACTATTACCCGCTTTCCTGCTACTCCTGGGTCTGGTCACGCTAGCGCCGGGCGCCTGGGCCGCCGACAAACCCGCCGCCGACCCAAAGAAACTCACCGTCATGCTGGACTGGTTCGTCAATCCCGATCACGCGGCGCTGGTGGTAGCCCAGGAAAAGGGCTTCTTCGCCGCCCAGGATCTGGAGGTCGAACTGCAAACTCCCGCCGATCCCAACGATCCGCCCAAGCTGGCCGCCGCCGGCAAGGTCGATCTGGCCGTTAGCTATCAACCGCAGTTACATATTCATGTCAACGCCGGCTTGCCGATCAAACGCATCGGAACCCTGGTCGCCACGCCGCTGAACTCGCTGGTCGTGCTGAAGGATGGGCCGGTGAAAACCCTGGCCGACCTCAAGGGCCGCAAGATCGGTTATTCGGTGGGCGGCTTCGAGGACGCCCTGCTCAAGGCGCTGCTGGCCAAGGCCGGACTTAAAATGGAGGACGTGACCCTGGTGAACGTCAACTTCTCGCTGTCGCCCGCCCTGCTGTCGAAACAGGTGGACGCGGTGATCGGCGCCTTCCGCAATTTCGAGTTGAATCAACTGGATCTGGCCAAGAAACCGGGGCGGGCGTTCTACCCGGAAGAAGAAGGGGTGCCGCCCTACGACGAACTGGTGCTGGTGGCGAATCGCGACAAACTCGACGATCTCCGCTTGCGGCGGTTCCTGACCGCGCTGGAGCAGGCCACGCTGTACCTTCTCAATCATCCCGACGATGCCTGGAAAGCGTTCATCGCCAAACACCAGGATCTGGATGACGAGTTGAACCGCCGGGCTTGGCGCGACACGTTGCCGCGACTGGCGCGACGGCCGGCGGCGCTGGACGATGCCCGCTACAAGCGCTTCGCCCAATTCCTTGCCAAGCAGGGCGTGATCACTGTGCCACTGCCGGTGTCGAACTACGCTGTGCAGTTGCCAGTGCCGGATTAATTCCCATGCAATACCCCGAACCGTTCGATGTCATCGTGATTGGCGGCGGCCACGCCGGTACCGAGGCCTGCATGGCCGCGGCGCGGATGGGGCTGCGCACCCTGCTGTTGACCCATACCATCGAGACCGTGGGCGCGATGAGCTGCAACCCGGCCATCGGCGGTATCGGCAAGGGCCATCTGGTCAAGGAGGTTGACGCGCTCGGCGGAATCATGGCCCAGGCCGCCGACCGGGCCGGCATCCAGTTCCGCATTCTCAACAGCCGCAAGGGGCCAGCGGTGCGCGCCACCCGTTGCCAGGCCGACCGGGCGCGGTATCGGGCGGCGGTACGGTCGCTGATCGAGAATCAACCGAACCTGCGGGTGTTCCAGCAGGCCGCCGATGATCTGATCGTCGAGGGCGAGCAGGTGACTGGCGTGGTGACCCAGACCGGCATTCGCTTCAACGCTGGCGCGGTGGTGTTGACCGCGGGCACGTTCCTGGCTGGACTCATGCATGTCGGCATGGCCAATTACCAAGGTGGTCGCGCCGGCGATCCGCCCGCCAACGCGCTGGCGGCGCGGTTGCGGGAACTGCCGTTGCGGGTCGGTCGGCTCAAGACCGGCACTCCGCCGCGGCTGGATGGACGCAGCATCGATTACTCGCAATTGACCGAACAGCCCGGCGACGAACCGTGCCCGGTGTTCTCCTTTCTGGGTTCGGTGGCGGAGCATCCGCGCCAGGCATCGTGCTGGATCACCCATACCAACGAACGGACCCACGAGATCATTCGCGGCGGTCTGGATCGCTCGCCGCTGTTCGCCGGGGTCATTCAGGGCGTCGGGCCGCGTTACTGTCCCTCCATCGAGGACAAGATTCACCGCTTCGCCGACAAGGACTCGCATCAGATCTTCCTGGAACCGGAGGGCTTGGAAACGCACGAGGTCTACCCCAACGGTATTTCCACCAGCCTGCCGTTCGATATTCAGCACGCGCTGGTCCGCTCGATCCGGGGTCTGGAAAGCGTCCACATCACCCGGCCCGGCTACGCCATCGAATACGATTTCTTCGATCCGCGCGATTTGGAGTACTCGCTGCAAACCCGCCCCATCCGGGGGCTGTTTTTCGCCGGCCAGATCAACGGCACCACCGGTTACGAGGAAGCGGCGGCGCAAGGTTTGCTGGCGGGCATCAACGCCGGGTTGTTGGTCAAGGGCGAGGCGCCGTGGTGGCCGGGCCGCGAGGAAGCCTACCTCGGCGTATTGGTTGACGACCTCATCACCCGTGGCGCCACGGAACCGTACCGGATGTTCACCAGCCGCGCCGAACACCGGTTGCTGCTGCGCGAGGACAACGCCGACCTGCGCCTGACCGACATCGGCCGTCGGCTGGGCGTGGTGGACGATACGCGCTGGGCGGCGTTTGAGACCAAGCGCGAGGCCATTGAACGGGAAAGCCAGCGGCTGCGCGAGATCTGGGTGCGACCGGGGCCAGTGAACGAGGCCGATGCGCAACGAGTTCTGCAAGGTCCGCTGGCGCGGGAAAGCCGGGCGGTCGAATTGCTGCGCCGGCCCGGGGTGACTTACCCCGGATTGATGAGCCTACCCGGCGTCGGGCCGGGGGAGACCGACCCGCAAGTCACCGAACAAGTCGAAATCCAGGCCAAATACGCTGGCTATATCGAACGGCAGCGGGACGAGATCGAACGCCAGCGTCGCCACGAGGAATTGGCCTTGCCAGCGGATTTCGACTACGCCCAAGTCCATGGCCTGTCCCGCGAAGTCAGCGAAAAGCTGGGTCGCCATCGGCCCCACACCTTGGGACAAGCCGGCCGTATTCCCGGCGTTACCCCCGCCGCCGTTTCCCTGCTGCTCATCCATCTCAAGCGTGGCCGGAAACGCCGGAATGTCGGGTAACCCATTGCCGGAGACCGTGTTTTCCATTAGTTTTATCCGACTGAAAAACGTCCGTGGCGATGCTGGCCGGAAGACCGGCGTCGTTCCTGCTATGCTTGAAATCACCCCCGCGATTCCAACGCCGCGCCGAACTTGTGGCGGCTAGATTTGCCATTGCCAAGTACGAGGAAGTATGTCGATGAAAGTCAATGTCAGTGTAGAAGCCACCGCCCAGGAAATGCGCGAGTTTTTGGGTCTACCAAACGTGCAGCCACTCCACGACGACATCTTGAAAACCATGCGCGAGAGCGTGCAGCGTGGCGTGGTTAACTTTGACGCGCTGAACATGTTCAAACCGCTGCTGCCCGCGCCGTTTCACTCGATGGAAATGGTGCAGAAATTCTGGGAAGCCGTCGCCAAGGCCAGCGGGCAGCTCGGCAAGGAAGCGGCCGAGCGGAAAACCGGGGCTCCGTCGGAGACCGCGCCCGAGTATGACGGGACGCGCAACGGTGCTGAAAAATTAGCATAATACCCGCCTGAACGAGAACGCCTGGTCATTGGGGGAGCGGATATGGCGAGTAAGATTTTGGTGGTGGACGATGAGCCGAACATCGTCCTGTCCTTGGAATTTCTGATGAAGCAGGCGGGTTTCCAGGTGCGCACCGCCTCCGACGGCGAGGCGGCGCTGACCGCCATCGCGGCGGAACGGCCCGATCTGATGCTGCTCGACGTGATGATGCCGCGCAAGAACGGCTACGAGGTCTGCCAGGCGGTTCGCGCCAATCCGGACTGGAAAGGCATTCGGATCATCATGCTGACCGCCAAGGGGCGCGAGGTCGAACGGGAAAAGGGCCTGGCGCTGGGCGCCGACGACTACATCACCAAGCCGTTTTCGACCCAGGAAGTGGTCGAGCGGGTCCGCGAACTGCTGGCGGAGGCGGGCTGAACCACCATGGGCTACCGGACCAGGCTCTGGCTGCTGTTGCTGGTTCCGGCGGGTCTGACCTTGGCCTTCCTGGGCTGGCTGGGCTGGCAGGCGCTCCAGTTGGCGCCGACCCCCGACCTGCGCGACCAGGCCTTGTTGTGGCTGGCGCTGGCGGCGTTCGCCATCGTCGGCGGGACCATGGCGGTCTGGGCCATACTCGACTGGCACTGTTTCATTCCGCTGGGCGCCCTGGCCCGCGGCGCCCAGATCATCACCCGCAGCAATCCCGGCTACATCCTGGAACTGCCCAAGCAGCACTGGCTGGGCGAGTTTCCGACCATGCTGCTGGAGCTGGGCGAGGCCCTGCACAAGGCCCGCCGCGACGTGGCCGCCGCCACCGCTACCGGCACTCAGGAAATCGAAGAGCAGAAGGCCCGACTGGAGACCGTGTTGCGGGAACTGTCCGAGGGCGTGCTGGTTTGCGACGGCGCGGCCCGTGTCCTGCTCTACAATCCGACGGCGGTGAAGCTGCTGCCCAACCGCGAGGCGCTGGGGCTGGGCCGTTCCCTCTACGATCTGTGGACCCGGGCGCCGATCGAGAGCACGCTGCAACTGCTGAATTACCGCCAACAGAACGCCAGCGACGGCAACCCGGACGCTGATGCTGAATTCGTCTGCGCCACCGTGGACGACGAGACCATGTTCCACTGTCGGATGAGTTTGTTGCCGGGCGCCGGCGATCGCGGCGCCGCTTTCGTCATCACCTTTCGCGACGTGACCCAGCAGGTGGAGCGCTCCCTGATCAAGACCCGCACCGAGGATCTGCGCCGGCCGCTGGCCAACCTGCGCGCGGCGGCGGAAAACGTCATGAACTTCCCCGACATGGATGGGGCGCAGCGCGAGGCGTTCCAGCGGGTGATCGTCGAGGAGAGCGAGCGCCTCAGCCAGCGCTTGCAGGATCTGACCTTGGAACTGCGCAATCTGTACGCCAGCCGCTGGCCGATGAATGACGTCTATTCGGCTGATCTGATCGGCAGCGTCATCCACCACTTGGAACAGCAAGTCGGCCTGCGGGTCAAGATGGTGGGCATGCCGCTGTGGCTGAACGTGGACAACCATTCGATCATGCTGCTGCTCGAATATCTGCTCGAGCAGCTTCACGCTCACGGGTTCAGCGACACCTTCGAGATTGAATGCCTGCTGGGTAACCGGCGGGTCTATCTGGACACCATCTGGTCCGGCAAGCCCATGTCCACCGACCAGTTGGAAAGCTGGCTGAACGAACACGTGCAGGATCTGGTGGGCGCGACCACTGTGGGCGAAGTGCTGCGTCGGCATAACAGCGACTTGTGGAGCCAGTCCCATCGCCGGCCCGGCCATGCCCTGTTGCGCCTGCCGCTGCCCGCATCCGCGCGCCAGTGGAAGGAGCCAGCCGAGGCGCTCCCGGAACGGCCGGAGTTCTACGACTTCTCCCTGGGCGAGCAGAGCCGCGAGGAATGGGGCGATCTGGTCAATTATCCGCTGGCGGCGCTCACCTATGTGGTGTTCGATACCGAGACCACCGGTCTGTCTCCATCCAAGGGCGACGAGATCATCCAGATCGCCGGCGTGCGCGTCGTCAACCGCCGGATGCTGGCGGGCGAGAACTTCGACCAACTGGTCAATCCCGGCCGGCCGATTCCCAAGGCCTCGATCCGTTTCCACGGCATCACCGACGACATGGTCAAGGACAAGGCGGGCATCGACGTGGTGCTGCCGCAGTTTCGCGCCTTCGTCGGCGACGACCGGGTGGTGCTGGTGGCTCATAATGCTGCCTTCGATATGCGATTCCTCAAGCTCAAGGAACAGAAAACCGGGGTGCGCTTTGGCAATCCGGTGCTGGATACCCTGCTGCTGTCCGGCTACCTGCACGATTACACCGACGACCACAATCTGGACGCCATCGCCGACCGGCTGGGAGTGGACGTGCATGATCGCCACACCGCGCTGGGCGATTCGCTGGTGACCGCGCAAGTGTTCCTCAAGCTACTGGACCTGCTGGAGGCGCAGGGCGTTAAAACGCTTGGCCAGGCGCTGGAAGCGTCCGACAAGATGGTGGAAATTCGCAAGACTCAGGCGAATTTTTAATAGCCTTTAACCTTCAGCCCACTCCCCCGCCCCATGCGACAACAATCCAGGGAATCCATCGTTATGCTATTCGTCAGCGCGGCGCTGGCGTTGAACTATCCGTTCCTGGGTCTGTTCGATCGCGCGTGGATGCCCTTCGGCATCCCGCTGCTGTATTTCTATCTCTACATGATCTGGTTCCTCGTCATCGTTCTGCTGATCGTGACGGTGGAGCGCTCCGAAATCCACGAACCGGGCGAACCGGCGCCATCCGCGCCAGCCCCGGAAAATTCCGCGCCGCACGAAACCGCCGCCAAGACCAAGGCCGGCGGCGTCGATCCGACCGAGTCGCCCTGAATGCTCGGCGACGGTGTCATTGTCGCCAGCGCGCTGGCTTACATGGGCCTGCTGTTTGGCATCGCCTATTACGGCGACCATCGCGCCGATGCCGGCCGTTCGATCATCGCCAATCCCTACATTTACACCCTGTCGCTGGCGATCTACTGCACCGCCTGGACCTTCTACGGCAGCGTCGGGCTGGCGGCCACCAGTGGCGTGGATTTCCTGCCGGTCTATCTGGGTCCCACTCTGATGGCGGTGCTATTCTGGTTCGTGCTGCGGCGCATCGTGCGCATCACCAAGGTCCACCACATCACTTCGATTGCCGATTTCGTCGCCTCCCGCTACGGCAAAAGCGGCCTGCTGGCCGGCATGGTGACGGTGATCGCCGTGTTTGGCGTCCTGCCCTACATTTCCATCCAGTTGAAGGCCATCGCCGCCAGCTTCAGCGTGCTGCGCCAATATCCCGCAGTGGTGATGCCGGTCGCCTCGACCCGTAACCCGTTCTGGATGGAGACCAGTTTCCTGGTGGCATTGGTGCTGATCGCTTTCGCCATCCTGTTCGGCACCCGCCATATCGACAACACCGAGCGGCACGAGGGCATGGTGGCGGCGGTGGCGTTCGAGTCGCTGTTCAAGCTGGTGGCGTTTGTGCTGGTCGGCGTGGTGGTGACGTTCGTGATATTCGCCGGCCCCACCGATCTGTTCCAGCGGGCGGCGGCGAACCCGCAACTGGTGGCGCTGATGCGGTTCGAGGTGGTGCCGGGCGGCTACGGCGGCTGGCTGTCGCTGACGTTTTTGTCGATGATGGCGTTCCTGTTCCTGCCCCGTCAGTTCCAGGTACTGGTGGTCGAGAACGTCAATGAGGCGCACATCCGCAAGGCGATCTGGCTGTTTCCGCTGTATCTGTTCGCCATCAATCTGTTCGTGTTGCCGATCGCCCTGGGCGGGCGGTTGATCTTCAGCGATGGCCGCATGGACGCCGACACCTTCGTGTTGGCGTTGCCGATGATCGAACAAATGCCGACCCTGGCGCTGTTGGCGTTCCTGGGCGGACTGTCGGCGGCCACCAGCATGATCCTGTTCGAGACCATCACCCTGTCCACCATGGTCTGCAACGACGTGGTGATGCCGATCCTGCTGCGCGCCAATCCCCGCTGGCTGGCGGGTCGCACCGATCTGTCCGGCCTGCTGCTGGCCATCCGGCGCGCCGGCATCGCGGCGATGATCCTGCTGGGGTACCTGTATTTCCGATTTATCGGCGAGACTTACGCGCTGGTGGCCAGCGGCCTGATTTCCTTCGCCGCCGCCGCCCAGTTCGCCCCGCCGATCCTGGTTGGCCTGTACTGGAAGCGGGCCAACCGGCGGGGTGCGCTGATCGGCCTGGGTGGCGGCTTCCTGGTGTGGGCCTACACCCTGATGTTACCGGCCATGGCCCGTTCCGGTTGGATCGACGTCAGCTTCGTCGAGGCGGGACCGCTGGGTATCGAGTGGCTCAAGCCTTATGCCCTGTTCGGCCTCCAAGACATGGATCACTACATGCATTCGGTCTTCTGGAGCATGCTGGTCAACGTCGGTGGGTTGGTGTTGGGGTCAATGCTGAGCCAGCCGCACGCCATCGAGCAGGTGCAGGGCAGTCAATTCGTCAACGTGTTCGAGCGCGAGCGTCACGACGGCGATTCGCTGCTATGGCGGGGCGTGGTGGAAACCACCGATCTATACGATCTGCTGGCGCGTTTCCTCGGTCCGCAGCGCGCCCGGGAAGCCTTCGACCACTACGCCAACGAAAACGACAATGATTCGCTACACGCCGATCCCCGGCTGATCCATTACATCGAGCGGTTGCTGGCGGGCGCGATCGGCGCGGCCTCGGCCCGGGTGATGATCTCGTCCATCGTAATGGGCGAGGTGCTCAGCATCGAGGAGGTGATGACCATTCTCGACGAGAGCACCCAGGTCATCGAGTACAGCCGCCGGCTGGAACAGCAATCCCGGGAACTGGAAGCAGCCAGCGCCGAGCTGCGCGAGGCCAACAATCGGCTGCGGGAACTCGATCGGCTGAAGGACGAGTTCATCTCCACCGTCACCCACGAACTGCGCACACCGCTGACTTCGATCCGCGCTTTCTCGGAAATCCTGCTGGCCAATCCCGAGATGGACGTGGAGCAGCGCAGCAAGTTTCTCGCCATCATCGTCAAGGAAAGCGAGCGGCTGACCCGGCTGATCAATCAGGTGCTGGACATGGCCAAGATCGACTCTGGCCGGATCGATTGGCGCACCGAGGACATCGATCTGCGGGCGCTGATTCAGGATGCCGTCAACTCAACCAGCCAGTTGTTCCGCGACAAGGCGGCGACCTTGCACGAGGAACTGGGCGACCAGCCGGTCTTGATC
>JBATNZ010000294.1:0-16103 GCA_049290615.1 Candidatus Contendibacter sp. | reverse complement strand
TGCTGCGCCAGGGCGAGTCGGCCGTCATTCCCCGTCCCCCGCCGATTTGGCGCATCACCACGGCTGGTCAGACCGCGCTGGCCGAATCCGTCGCGCTGCGCCGCGCGCCCGTTCAGCGCCTGGTGCTCGACCACCTGGCCCAGTGTCCCGCCGGCCTCGACGCGGAAACCCTGCGGCCGGTGGTCCGCGACAGCGCCACCACCCTGCGAGCGTTATGCGCCAGGGGCTGGGTGGAATCCATCGCGGCGGACTCGCCGACCACGACTGACGCCGCAGCCGATGTTCCCGCCACTCCACCCACGCCGAGCGCGGCGCAGGCCGATGCCGTCGCGGCGATCAGCGCGGAGCTGGACCGGTTTCAGGTCTTCCTGCTGGAGGGCGTCACCGGCAGCGGCAAAACCGAGGTCTATCTGCGCCTGATCGAGGCGGTGCTGGCGCGTGGCCAGCAGGCGCTGGTGCTAGCGCCGGAAATTGGTCTGACCCCGCAACTGCTGGCCCGTTTCCGGGAACGCTTGCCGGGACCGCTGGCGGTCCTGCACTCGGGCTTGAGCGACCGGGAACGCTTGAACGCCTGGCTGCTGGCCCGCGAGGGGACCGCGAAGGTGGTGGTCGGCACCCGCTCGGCGGTGTTCGTCCCGCTGCGCGCGCCGGGTATCCTGATTGTGGACGAGGAGCACGATCCCTCCTACAAGCAACAGGACGGTTTTCGCTACCACGCCCGCGACCTGGCGGTGATCCGGGGCCAGCAACTCGGCATTCCGGTGGTGCTGGGTTCGGCCACGCCGGCGCTGGAAAGCGTCCAGAACGCTCGCGGCGGGCGTTACCGCCTGCTGTCCCTGCCGGAACGGGTCGGCGGGGGAACCGAACCGCCGATCCTGATTCTGGACGTGCGCCGCCAGCCGATGACCGAAGGGCTGTCGCAACCGCTGCTGGAGCGAATGCGGGCGCATCTCGACCGCGACGAGCAGGTGTTGCTGTTCCTCAACCGGCGCGGCTTCGCCCCGATCCTGCTCTGCCACGAATGCGGCTGGCTGAGCCAGTGTCGGCACTGTGACGCCCGCATGACCCTGCACCTGCGCCAGCGCCGCCTGACCTGCCACCATTGCGGCGACAACCGACCGGTGGACACCGTCTGCCCGGTCTGCGGCAGCGTGGATCTGCGCGCGGTGGGCCACGGCACCGAGCGGCTCGAAACCGCCCTGCGGCCGGTCTTTCCCGAAATCGGCATCGCCCGTATCGACCGCGACAGCACCCGCCGCCGCGGCAGGCTGGAAACCTTGTTGGCCGACATTCACAACGGCGACCGCCGCATTTTGATCGGCACCCAGATGCTGGCCAAGGGCCATCATTTTCCCGATGTGACCCTGGTCGGCATCGTGGATGCCGACCAGGGGCTGTACGGGGTGGACTTCCGCTCCAGCGAACGGATGGCGCAACTGATCGTGCAAGTCGCCGGGCGGGCGGGGCGGGCCGAAAAGCCGGGAATCGTGGTCATCCAGACCCACCATCCCGATCATCCCCTGCTGCGCGTGCTGGTCTCCGAAGGTTATCCGGCCTTCGCGGCGGCGGCTCTGGCGGAGCGTGAGGCGGCGCTGCTGCCCCCGTTCGCCCATCAGGCTTTGCTGCGGGCGGAAGCCGTCGATCCGGAACGCGCCACGGCGTTTCTCGACGCCGCGCGGGCGCTGGCCGAACCCATTGCCGACGGATTGGAACTGCTGGGGCCGGCCCCAGCGCCGATGGAGCGCCGCGCCGGCCGTTATCGCGCCCACCTCCTCCTGCAAGCGGCGCGGCGTCAGGATCTGCGCCGCTGCCTCGACCTCTGGATCGTCCAGCTTTGGGCGCGGCCCGCCGACCGCCAGGTCCGCTGGTCGCTGGATGTTGATCCGGTGGAGCTTTATTGAGCAAACCGGCTCGTCCACCGGACCCAAAAAACCGCTTTAACTCATTTTGAATCAGTTTGTTATCACTCTTGCCCAGCGAAACGCGATCATCTCCGCTGAAAATAACCCTATTCCAAACCTTTACTTGACGATAGATGCAGCTAATATTTTCTTGCTCGCGATTTTTTTGTTCGCAGCTCAGCAACCACACTAATAGGCAGTATCGGGAAGTGACCGCGTCTGGGTAACGGGCCAAGCGCAATCCGGCTCGCCGGGTGGCCCACGCCGCAAGCCCCGGTTGATTCCCGAGTACTTGCCATCCACCACCCATGGGAAACTAACGATGCAACAAGACTTAGTCCATGCCATAAAAAGTAACCCCAAATACCACGAACTGGTCTCGAAACGGTCCAGTTTCGGTTGGTTCATGGCGATTCTGATGCTGGTGATCTACTACGGCTTCATCATGATCATCGCCTTTGCCCCCAGCTTCCTGGCCCAGCCGATTGGCCCGGGTTGGACCATGACCATCGGCATCCCGATCGGCGTTGGGGTCATCATCGCCGCCTTCATTTTGACGGGTATCTTCATCCAGCGCGCCAACACCGTGTTCGACGAACTGAGCAACCAGATCAAGGAGGAAGTCCTATGAGATTGCTTCCCGTTACTCTCGCCACGCCCCTGTTGCTGCTGGCGAGTAGCGCCTTTGCCCAGCAGGCGGCCGCGCCCGCCGTGCAGAAATCGCTCAATATTCCGGCGGTCGTCATGTTCCTGCTGTTCGTCGCCGTAACCTTGGGCATCACCTACTGGGCCGCGCAACGCACCAAGACCGCCAAGGATTTCTACGCGGCGGGCGGTAGTCTCACTGGCATGCAGAACGGCTTCGCCATTGCCGGCGACTACATGTCGGCGGCGTCCTTCCTCGGTATCGCCGGCCTGGTGTACACGGCGGGCTTCGATGGCCTGATCTACTCGGTCGGCTGGCTGGTCGGCTGGCCGCTGATCATGTTCATGATCGCGGAACAGCTCAAGAATCTGGGCAAATTCACCTTCGCCGACGTGGTGACCTACCGCTTGCAGCGGGTGCCGATGCGTACTCTGGCGGCGACCGGCACGATGGTGGTGGTGATCCTGTACCTGATCGGGCAGATGGTGGGCGCCGGCAAGCTGATTCAGACCCTGTTTGGCCTACCCTATCATTACGCCGTCGTTATCATCGGTACGCTGATGATCACCTACGTGATGTTCGGCGGCATGATCGCCACCTCCTGGGTGCAGATCATCAAGGCCGGCCTGCTGCTCGGCGGCGCGACCCTGATCGCCTTCCTGTGCCTGTTGCAGTTCGGCTTCAGCCCCGAGGAAATGTTCAAGCAGGCCACCATCGTGCGGGGTTCGGTGGACGCGCCCAACCTGAAGATCATGGGACCGGGAACTTTGGTGACCAGTCCGATCGACGCCATTTCGCTGGGCATGGCGCTGATGTTCGGCACCGCCGGCTTGCCGCATATCCTGATGCGGTTCTTCACCGTGCCCGACGCCAAGCAGGCCCGGCGCTCGGTGTTCTACGCCACCGGCTTCATCGGCTATTTCTACATCCTGACCTTCATCATCGGCTTCAGCGCCATCGTCTTCATCACCAAGAATCCCGACTACCTGGATTCAGCGGGCAAGATCCTGAACGGCAGCAACATGGCGGCCATTCACACTTCGGGATTCGTCGGCGGCCCCTACATGCTGGGCTTCATCTCCGCCGTCGCTTTCGCCACCATCCTGGCGGTGGTGTCGGGCCTGACCCTGGCCGGCGCCTCGGCCATCTCCCACGACCTGTACGCCAACGTGTTCGCCCACGGCAGGGTCAACGAGCAACAGGAAGTGTTCGTGTCCAAGATGTCCACCATCGGCCTGGGCATCGTCGCCGTGTTGCTGGGCATCGTCTTTGAAAAGCAGAACATCGCCTTCCTGGTCGGTCTGACCTTCGCGGTCGCCGCCAGCACCAACTTCCCGATCCTGTTCATGTCGATCTTCTGGTCGAAGCTGACCACCCGTGGCGCGGTGATCGGCGGCATCATTGGTCTGACCACGGCGGTGGCCCTGGTCATCCTCGGCCCCACCGTTTGGGAAGAGATCCTGGGCTTTGCCAAGGGTTCGTCTCCGTACCCGTCCAAGTATCCGGCCATCATCTCGGTGACCGCGGCCTTCCTCGGCATCTGGATCTTCTCGCTCCTGGACCACAGTGAACAGGGCAAGCAGGAAATCGCCGCCTACGAAGCACAGGACGTGCGCTGCCAGACTGGCATTGGCGCCGAGGGCGCGTCCGGCCATTGATCCGGTCTCGAACCGGCGGGAGGCGGCGGTCCGCAACGGAACGGCATCCTCCCGGCCGGTTTGAATCTGCTAAGATAAAACCTCCTCCGGCCTCCGCCGCGAGGGGGTTTTATTTTGACGCAACCAGACGGAGCCGCCGTGGCCACCCCCGACTACCTGGATCAAAAGACCTTCCTCGCGCATCTGTCCCCTTTCAGCCAGTTGCCCGAACCCGAGCTGGAACGGCTCGCCAGGGAAATGACCGTCGGCCACTACCACGCTGGCGAAGTGCTGCTGAAAGCCGGAGAACGCCCGGCCTGTCTCTACATCGTCATCGACGGCACGGTCTGGGAAGTGGATCAGGATGAATCCGCCCCGCTCGATTCGGCCGAAGCGACTGCCGAAATCGCCAAAAGCGGAGACCGCTCGCTGCTGTGCGTGACCTCGTTTTACATGGCCGAGGACAGCTTCGACGCCAAGGCGCTGCAGGAAGGCGCCAGCAAGCGCAGTTTCAGGGTCGCCGAACCGACCCGTTGTTTTCGCCTGCCGCGGGATAGCTTTCTACAAACCGTCCGGAGCTATCCGGAGTTCGCCAAATTCTACGATCTGAGAATCTCGCAACGGCTGGCGGCCCAGCACGGCGCCGAGGACCTGCGGGAACTGTCGGCGTTCACGGTCGCCAAGATCCGCGACGTCTACATCCATCCACCGATCTATGTGACCGCCGAGACCTCCATCCACGAAACCGCTCTGGCGATGAAGGCGAACAAAACCAGCTCGGTTCTGGTCCGCTACGACGACGAGGTCGGCATCGTGACCGCCACCGATCTGCGGGAGGCCGCCATCATCCAGCGGCGGTCGCTGGATGCGTCGGTCGGAACGCTCGCCACTTACGATCTGATCGGCATGGCGCCGGACGACTTCCTGTTCAACGCTCTGTTGCGGATGACCCACCACAACATCAACCGGCTGGTGATCCGGGAAGGCGCCACCATTCACGGCATCCTCGAACAGATCGATCTGCTGAGTTATCTCTCCAACCACTCGCACCTGATCGCCCTGCAAATCGAACGCGCGCAATCCAAGGACGAACTGAAGTGGGCCAGCCGCGATCTGGTCAACGTGATCCGCGACCTGCACAACCAGGGCACCAAGATCCGCTACATCATGCAACTGGTGTCGGAGTTGAATAAAAAGGTGTTGCGTAAACTGTTCGAACTGCTGGCGCCGCCGGAACTGCTGGACAACGCCTGCCTGCTGGTATTGGGCAGCGAAGGCCGCGAGGAACAGGTGCTTAAAACCGACCAGGACAACGCCCTGATCCTGCGCGATGGTTTTACCCATCCCGATCTGGAACGGATTACCGGGGAATTCACCGCAAGCCTGATCGAGTTCGGCTATCCACGCTGCCCTGGCAACATCATGGTATCGAACCCGTACTGGGCCAAATCGGTCGCGGCTTTCAAGGACGAGTTGTTCGAGTGGATCGTCCGTCCCACCCGCGACTCCTTCCTACAGTTCGCTATTTTCTGCGACGCCGCGGCGGTGGCCGGCGACGAAAATCTGCTCCGGCACGTCAAGGATCGCATGTATCGCCTGCTCAGCGACCACCGCTCCTTCTTCAGCCAGTTCGCCAAGAATACGGTGGCGTTCGAAACCCCCTTGGGCTTCTTCACCAATTTTGTGCTGGAAAAAAACCGCGATGAACTAGACATCAAGAAAGGCGGTATCTTTCCCATCGTCCACGGCGTGCGCAGCCTGGCTCTCGAGTATCGGTTGCCGCAAACCAACACGGTGAATCGCATCACCGCCTTAAGCCAGCGCAACCTGTTCCAGCCGTCTTTCGGCGTCGAGTTGATCGAGGCGTTCACCTACATGTCCACCCTGCGGGCCGAGGCCGGCCTGGAAAAAGCCCTTCAGGGTCTGCCGCAGGACAACTATCTGAACCCCAAGGACCTCAACAAGCTGAAGCGGGAACTGCTGCGCGACTCGTTCAAGATCGTCAACGAGTTCAAGAAGTTCATCAGTTACCACTTCAAGCTCGGCATGATCAGTTGACTGGAAAACCCCAGCCAGAGGCTTTCCCTTGAAAACACATCTACAAACCCTCGTCGTCCAGGCGCTCCAACAGTTGCGTCAGGATGGGCTGCTGCCCGACGCCGCACCGGCGGACATCCCGCTGGAACGCACCCGGGATCGGGCGCACGGCGATTTCGCCAGCGCCATCGCGCTTGTCCTGGCCAAAACCGCCCGCCGCCCGCCGCGCGAACTGGCCGGGTGCATCAAGGCCGCTCTGCCCGCGTCCGACCGCATCGCTCGGGTGGAAATCGCCGGCCCCGGCTTCATCAACTTCTTCCTCACCCCCACCGCCTATCAGACGGTGGTCAACGAGATTCTGGACCAGGGCGACGCCTTCGGTCGAAGCGACCTCGGCGGTGGTCGGCGGGTGCAGGTCGAATTCGTCTCCGCCAATCCGACCGGCCCGCTGCATGTCGGCCACGGCCGCGGCGCGGCGTTTGGCGCCACCGTCGCCAACCTGCTGGACGCGGTTGGCTACCAGGTCCACCGCGAGTATTACGTCAACGACGCTGGCCGGCAGATGAACATCCTGGCCGCTAGCATCTGGCTGCGCTATCTGGAGCACTGCGGCGAAAAATTTCGCTTTCCCAGCAACGGCTACCGGGGCGAGTACGTGCGCGACATCGCCACCCGGCTTTACGCCGAGCGCGGCGGCGCCTACATGGTCGCGGCGGCGCAGGTGTTCCGGAATCTGCCCCAGGATGAGGTGCGGGACGACAACGGCGCCATCGTGATTCCGGGCGACAAGGAAGCGTACATTGACGCCCTGGTCGAACGAGCCGAACGTCTGCTGGGCGACCACCATTACCGCTATATCTTCGAACGGGGCCTGAATACCATCCTCGACGACATTCGCGACGATCTGCGGGAGTTCGGCGTGGTGTACGACGAGTGGTATTCGGAGCGCACCCTGGCGGAATGCGGCGCGGTTAACAAAACTATCGACCGCTTGCGCGACGCCGGCTATGTCTACAAGCAGGATGGCGCGTGGTGGTTTCGCTCCAGCGCCTTCGGCGACGAGAAGGACCGAGTGGTCGAGCGGGAAAACGGCCAGACCACCTATTTCGCCTCCGATATCGCCTATCATCTGGAGAAATTCGAGCGTGGCTTCGACTGGGTCATCGACGTCTGGGGCGCCGACCATCACGGCTACGTTCCACGGGTCAAGGCCGCGCTGCAGGCGATGGGCGAGAACCCCGACAAACTGGACGTGCTGCTGGTGCAGTTCGCCATCCTCTACCGCAACGGCGAACGGGCGCAGATGTCCACCCGTTCCGGCGAGTTCGTCACCCTGCGCGAATTGCGCCAGGAGGTCGGCAACGCCGCCGCCCGCTTCTTCTACGTCATGCGCAAGAGCGAACAGCATCTGGATTTCGATCTGGATTTGGCCAAGTCGCAATCCAGGGATAATCCGGTCTACTATATTCAGTATGCTCACGCCCGGGTGTGCAGCGTGTTGCGCCAGTCGCACGACAAGGGTCTGCCCCGGGACGAGGCGCGCGGCCGGGCCAACCTGGAGTTGCTGACCGAACCGCACGAGGAGGCTTTGCTGGTG
This sequence comes from Candidatus Contendibacter sp., assembly GCA_049290615.1. GTDB lineage: Bacteria > Pseudomonadota > Gammaproteobacteria > Competibacterales > Competibacteraceae > Contendibacter. Next base: position 8,285 of record JBATNZ010000294.1, on the reverse strand, counting down.
GCGTTGTCGCGTTATCCAGAGGTGGTGGAAGCTGCCGCCCTCGATCACGAACCGCACCAGTTGGCTCATTATCTGCGGGAACTGGCCAATGCCTTCCATACTTATTACAACGAGCACCGGGTTCTGGTGCCGGACGACGCGTTGCGCGATGCCCGGCTCAACCTGAGCCTGGCCACCCGGCAAGTCATCAAAAATGGTCTTAGCCTGTTGGGCGTTTTGGCCCCGGAGGTCATGTGAGCATCCGACGCGACTACAAGTCCGCCGCGCCTGGGCAACGCCGCCAGAGCGCGCGCCGTCACGGCTTATTGGTCATCACGCTGGTTCTGATCGGCCTGTTTAGCGGTTTCCTGGCCTACATCAAGGGTGATCGGACCCGGCCGGCGCCGGCGGCCGCCACCGCGGTTGCGCCCCCCCCGCCGCAATCGCCCAGTGTGAGTACGCCCGCCGCGCCGCCGAAAACCGTGGTCGCACCCGTGGTGGAATCCGCGCCAACCAAGCCCAAGTACGATTTTTATACCGAACTGCCCAAACGGCAGATCGACGTTCAGCGCGAAACAGTCAACCCAAGGAACGCACCTCAACCACCATCACCCACCCGGACGCAGCCCGCGGCCGATCAACTCCGCAAGCCGGCGGCGCCACGCAAGAACGCTACGACACCGATCATGGCCGCCGCCAGCGCCAAGTCGGATTCCAAGCCCGCGATTATCAAGCCCGCGATTATCAAGCCCGCGAATGCCGCGACCGCCAAGCCCGCGAATGCCGCGACCGTCAAGCCCGCGACCGCCACATCCGCACCCACGACAACTCAGGCGCGAACGGCGCAACTACCCAGGCCACTCGCCAGCAACGGCTCGAAGATCGTCGTCAAAACCGAGCAAGAGCCGTAATTTTTCAGTTACTTCAAAGGCAACAGCATCTTGGGTCTTCGCGTCATGAATCTGCCCGATACCGTTCGGAGCTACCTGGATCACCGGGGTTTGCCCTACCGGTTGATCGCCTGTCGATCCGGCGAGACTCTGACTCAGATCGCCGAGAGTCTCGCGATCCCGCTCCGGCGGATAGCGCGCATGATTCTCTTGAAAGATGCATCCGGTCTGATAATGGCGATTCTGCCTTGTAGCCACATCCTGGATTTTTCGATGCTTTGCCAGTTATCGCGGCGCGACCTTGAACCGATGTACGGCCCTGAAACCGTCCGCTTTTTCCAAAGCCACGGTTGCGCGGCAAGCTCTTATCCGCCTTTGCCGGAAGCCTTCGGCATACCCGCCTTGGTCGATCACAGTCTGGATATGAACGACGATGACGAAATCCACTTCGACGGCGGCAGCGGCAATATCCTGGTTCAGATGCGGAGCGCCGATTTCCGCGCGTTGCTCACCCAGGCGCGCTGGGAACGGTTCGCGGTTCCAATGGACCAACTCGATACCTTGATCAGCCAGCGGACGCTCACTTCCGACAATCTGATCAGTTTCGCCAACCGTTATACCCCCGCCTATCTGCGCAAGAGCGTCGAAACCATCACCGAACTGCCAATCCTGCCACAAACCGCGCAACACATTTTGGCGTTGCGCGCCAACCCGGACGTGACAGTCCAGGACATTCTCCGGGTCATCGAGCAGGATCCCAGCCTTGCCGCCCAGGTGGTGTATTGGGCGCGTTCCTCGCTGCATCGCCATCAAAGACTGGTGGATTCGCTGGAAACCGCGATCACCCAGGTTCTGGGACTCGAAAACACGCTCAACCTGCTGCTTGGCTCCAGTGTGAGTCGGACCTTCCAGATTCCGGCCGATGGCCCAGTTGGTCTGCAAGCCTTCTGGCGGCACAGCGTTTACTGCGCCGCCCTGGTCGGCGAGCTGGCCAGGCAGTTACCCGAAACGGTCGTCGTCAAACCGGGGCTGGCTTACTTGAGTGGGCTATTGCACGATTTTGGCTATCTGGCGCTGGGCCACTTGTTCCCGGCCCGCTTTTTCCTGTTCAACCGCTTTCTGGCGGTCAACCGGCACCTGCCGCTCGACGTGATGGAACGCTATGTGCTGGGCGCCGAACATTGGCAGATCGGCGCTTGGCTGATGCAGGCTTGGGCCATGCCCGAGGAGGTGGTCGCGGCGGTGCGCTGGCACCATAACGAGGATTGCACCCAGCCCTACGCCGAATACTCCAATCTGGTGCTGATTGCCAACCGGCTGCTGCATCATATCGGTCTGGGCGAGGAGCAGAGCCACCGGCTGCCGGCACTGGCCATGTTCACCCTCGGGCTCACCCACGAACAGGCGATGGAAGCGCTGGCGCGGGTGCAGGCCAGCATGACGGATTTGGATACCTTGTCCGAGGTGCTGCGGCTGCCCGGCGAGGGTTGATTGACGCCAAGCGGGCGCCCGTTCAGGGCTCCAGATAGGTATAGCCGTCCAGTCCCGCTTCCAGTTCCCGCAGATAAGCCGTGCGCTGATCCAGATCGAGTTCGGCGGCGGCGATTTTGTCGCGATAGGCCGCCCGCAGGTCTTCCGGTTCGAACCGCACGTAGCGCAGCAGGTCGGCCACGGTATCGCCGTGGGCCGGCTCGATGAGCCGATAACCGCCATCCCCGGTCAACTCCACATTGACCGAGGCGGTATCGCCGAACAGGTTGTGCATGTCGCCAAGAATCTCCTGATACGCCCCCAGCAGGAAGATCCCCAATAAGCATGGCTCGCCGGATCGGTGGGGCGGCAACGGCAGGGTGGTCTCCACGCCTTCCCCATCCACGTAGCGTTCGATGCAGCCGTCGGAATCGCAGGTCAGATCCTGCAACACCACCCGGCGGGTCGGCGGCTGGTCCAGCCCTTGCAACGGCAGGATAGGGAAGATTTGATCCAGCGCCCACACGTCCGGCATGGACTGAAACACCGAAAAATTCAAAAACAGCTTCTCCGCCAATTTGGCGTTCAATTCATCCAGCAGCTCGCGATGGGCGCGGACGCCGGGATTGAGCAGTGGTCGCAGCTTGCGGCAGATGGCGAAATAGGTCTGCTCGGCCCGGGCGCGTTGTTCCAACCGCAGCACCCCGTGCAAATACAAATCCCGCGCCTCGGCCAGCCAATAGACGGCGTCATGGTAGGCCTCCACCACCGACCCGCGCGCCGCGCCTTTGTACCGGTTCCAGAGGTTATGCAGGATCAGGGGATCGCCGGCGCCGGGCGCGGGCGGTAACTGCTCGCCGGGCGCCGGTTCGTGGTCGATCACCTCGGTGATCAGCACGGCGTGATGGGCGGTCAGCGCCCGGCCCGACTCGCTGAACAGATGCGGATGCGGCAGGTTCTGCGCGGCGCACACCTCCCACAGGGTATGGACGACGTGATTGGCGTATTCCCGCATGCTGTAGTTCATCGAGCAGTCGCCACGCGAACCGGCGCCTTCGTAATCCACGCCCAGCCCACCGCCGACATCCACCCATTGCAAGTGGGCGCCCAGCCGCCACAGGTCGGCGTAATAACGCCCCACTTCCCGCAGACCGCGCTGGATGTCGTGGATATTGGCGATTTGCGAGCCCAGGTGCGCGTGCAGCAGGGTGAGAGTATCCAGCATTCCCTGTTCCTTCAGCCGCCGCACCGCAGCCAGAACCTGGCTGGCCGACAGGCCAAATTTCGATTTCTCGCCGCCGGTGTTCTGCCATTTGCCCGCGCCGATCGAGGCCAGCCGCACCCGCATGCCCAGTTGCGGGCGCACGCCCAGCTTGAGCGCCTCATCGAGCACCAGATCCAGTTCGGACAACTTCTCGACCACGATGAATACCTTGAGACCCAGTTGCTGGCCAATCAGCGCCAAGCGGAGGTATTCGCGGTCCTTGTAACCGTTGCAGACCACCACGCCGCCGGGCTGGGACAAACTCAATACCACCATCAACTCCGGCTTGCTGCCGGCCTCCAGTCCAACCCGCGGCCCACCGTGGCCGACGATCTCGCTCACCACCCGCCGCTGCTGGTTGACCTTGATCGGATAGACAGCGGTATAGCCGCCTTGATAATCGAGGTCGGCGATGGCGGCGGCGAAGGCGTTGCAGAGCGTGTCCACCCGGTCGTGCAGGATATGGTTGAATCGGACCAGCACCGGTAAATCGTAGCCCTGGGTCCGCAACGTCTCGGCCAAGGCAGACAGTTCAACGCCGGGGTGGCCCGGCTGGCGCGGCGCGCGCGCCCGGACCCGTCCGGCATCGTCAATTTCGAAGTAGCCATCCCCCCAACGGGCGGCGTTATATACTTCGCGCGCTTGGGCCACGGTCCAGGCGACTGGTGAGTACCGTTGGTCGTTCAAAGCTGTTCATTCTCCGCGATAGGGGTCTCGACGTGACGCTGGATCAGTCCTGGTTTACCGAAATTCACCCGGCGACGGGTTCCGCCTTCTCCCTCAAACTCGCGGGCACACTCCAAGACGTGCAAAGCCCCTACCAGCGAGTTGCGGTCCATGCCACCGAAGCCTTCGGCAAGCTGATGGTGATCGATGGCTACATTATGCTGACCACCCGTGACAATTTCCTGTATCACGAGATGATGGCCCATCCGGCGCTGTTTACCCACCCCGATCCACGCCAGGTGTTGATCGTCGGCGGCGGCGACTGCGGCACCCTGCGGGAAGTGCTCAAGCATCCGGGCGTCCAAACCGCGACCCAAGTGGACATCGACCAGGCAGTGACCCGGGCCGCCGAGCGCTATTTCCCGGAGCTGTGCGCGGCCAACGGCGATCCACGGGCGCAATTGCGCTTCGGCGATGGCATCGCCTGGATCAAAAACGCCGAACCGGGCTGCTACGACGTGATCATCGTGGACAGCACCGATCCCGTCGGGCCGGCCGAGGGGCTGTTCGCCGAACCGTTCCTGCGCGACTGCCACCGCGCGCTCGGCGCCAATGGCCTGCTGGTCCAGCAAAGCGAATCGCCGCTGTTCCATCTCGACAGCATCCTGCTGCCGCTGCATCGAGCGCTGCGCGCCGCCGGCTTCAGCGATACCCATACCCTGCACTTCCCGCAGTGCGTCTATCCCTCCGGCTGGTGGACCGCCACCCTCGCCCGCAAGGGTGGTCAGGTCGCTGATTTTCGCGAAGCGGACGCTGCCGCCAAGCCGTTCGCCACCGAATACTACAACGCCGAGATTCATCGTGCCGCGCTGGCCACGCCGGAATTCATGCGCCGCGCGCTGACTGGAAAACCTTGAGTCCGCGAGGCGGTGCTTCAGGCATGGGACTCAAGAACACCACCCTTTGGCTGACCTGGAAAACCTGAAACAAACCTCCCCCGCAACGGAATAAGCAAGGATTCAACCTGTGAGCGCCATCACAAAGCACACTTCCCCCCTGGTCCGCCATTTCCGCCAAATCCTGCTCTGGCCCTTGCAGGTGATGCACGCCCGGATGCGAGAGCCGCGCATCTCGAAATATTGGGAACTGCTGGAGGCGATGGGCGAGCAGTGTCCTTGGCGGGAAGTGGCGGATGAATTCGGCGACCCCGACGATTTTCAGGAGCGGCACTACAAGGAGTTCGTTACGTTTCTACCTTACGTGCAGCGCTTCCTGTATGGCGAGGGCGCGGGCCGCGAAGGCCCAACCGGCTACGGTAAATCGCCGATTCGTGTCTATCGCCGCCGGGACATCGCGCGAATGCGAGCCGTCCTCGACGAGCAATCGCCGCCGGTGATGTTCGAGGTCGCCCATATCGACCTCTGTTTTTTCTACGATATCGACATCATCATCCTGGCGGTGGAGTTCTACGCCAACGACCTGCCGCTGCCGCTGGCTCAGGACGCGCTGTTCAAGCTGGGGCGGGCCTATCCGGCGTTCTGGGAGGCCGACGGCCAGGGCGGGCAATGTCCGCGACGGGTGGAGTGGCTGTCGGCGACGGGCGAAACGCTGGCGGTGTCCGACTACGAAAACCGGCGTAAATATCTCCATTTCGTCTGCCAGCACCGTTCCCCCAACGTCGCCGCGCACTGGGAATACCTGCTGCGACCGCTGGCCCTGTACCATTCCGACCGCGATGGCGTAATCCGCTATCGGCAGATCGAATACCACCGCATGCCGCTGCTGGCCTATCTCAGCTTCGACGATCCAAAGAGCCTGACGCGCGGCGATTTCGCCCGGCTGGCCCTGATTACCCGTTCGGGACCCTCCGATACCCTCCCCTATTCCGAGATGGAATTGGCCCAGTTCGAGCGGCGATACTGCTACGACAAGTTCTGGAATCCCGCCGATCCGGCGCTTGGCAGTCGCTACCTGTGCTGCGGCCACGCCTTTGTCATGGTCGGCAAGGCCGGCGACCGCTTCTTCGCCGATCCGGAAACTGGCCTGCTGGGCCAATTCCGCCACCAGTATTTCCTGGTCAACCTGATCGCCCACTTTCACAAGGCCACCCTGATGCTGTTCTCGGAATGGCTGGTGATGGCGATCAGCCAACTCGATATCCACAATGTGGATTCGGTCAAAACGTTCAAGCGGGAAATCCGCCGGATATTCGAAACTTTCCTGCGCTTCACCCACCGCTACTGGTTTCACGAGGTTTCCAACCAGGCGCAAGCCAAGGATCTGTTCCGGATGTTGACCGGGCACCTCGACACCGACCGGATTTACCAGGATGTCAGCGCGGCGGTCAAGGAAATGAATCAATATCTGGACAGCGACGGTTTGCGCCGCCAGGCGAACACCGTGGTGCGGCTGACCGTGGTCACCGCGCTGGGCTTGATCGCCACCGTCTCGACCGGCTTTCTGGGTATGAACATTTTTGACGAGACCGGCCATCCGGGTTGGGTCAAGTCGATGATTCTGATCGCGGTCCTGGTTCCCAGCATCCTGCTGGTGTTCTATGGCGTGGCCAAGTCCAAGGTGCTGTCGGATTTCCTGGAGGCGCTGGCGGACCAGCGGCTGACCTGGCGCGACAAGCTGGGCGTGTTGTTCAAGGCCTGGGGGAAGCGTCCGCCCAAGATCCACTGATTGGCTACCTGGAGAGATTCCATGCCGGATTTTAGCTGTCTGACCGTCGATCTGGCCGATGCCATCGTCCAGATCGAACTGAACCGTCCCGACAAGGCGAACGCCTTGAATGGAACGCTGTGGCGGGAGATCGGCGAAGTCTTCCGCTGGGTGGACGAGACGCCCGAGGCGCGGGTGGCGGTCCTGAGCGGAGCCGGACGGCATTTTTGCGCCGGCATCGACTTCGAGTTGATGGGGGAGGTGTTGGACTCGGTCGAGGAGCTGGGGCCAGGCCGTAGGGAAGAGCGGTTGCGGCGGATCATTCTCGATTTGCAGGCAGGGTTCACCGCGCTGGAAATCTGTCGCAAGCCGGTGCTGGCCGCCATTCAGGGCTTGTGCATCGGCGGCGGGCTGGACCTGATCGCCGCTTGCGATATGCGCTACGCTACAGCCGACGCCGCGTTTTCGCTCAAGGAAGCGGATTTGGCCATCGTCGCCGATGTCGGCAGCCTGCACCGACTGCCGTATTTGATTGGCGAGGGCCGGCTACGCGAGCTGGCCTTTACCGCCAGCCAGTTCGATGCCACCGAGGCGCAGGCGATGGGGCTGGTGAACCGGGTGTACGCCGATGCCGCGCAACTGCGGGATGGCGTTCTGGCTATCGCCGCTGGCATCGCCGCCAAGTCGCCGCTGACGGTGCGCGGCATCAAGCAGGTGCTGAACCATGGCCGCGACCACGGCGTGGCGAGCGGGTTGGAGTACGTCGCTACCTGGAACGCCGCCATGCTGCTGTCGGACGATACCCGCGAGGCGATTGCGGCGGCGATGCAGAAGCGGCGGCCGCGATTCAAGGATTGATCGGTTCAGATCGATGGGAACCAACCCCGGCTCCAGGCCCAGCACCGCGCGTACCCGCGCTTGTAGATGCTATTCAGTGTGCCCGGCGCGAGATCGTCGCCGGGCTTGCCTGGAACTGTAACCAGTCCGCTCGAACGAGTGGTTAGGCGTAAGTGTCAAGCGCAGCACTCGCTGGAAATGGTTGTGAAGGCGTGACAAGTATTGCAGCGACCGACAAGGGTAAACCAAGTGAATAGGTCTTGCTCATGCCCTGCATGACCGGGATAGCCAGCGGGTTGGCCAGCCTCAAGAGCTGCAACAAGCGCAGCCGGGTACTCGAAGCGCGCTATCAAGCCGAATACCGAATTGCCACAAATAGGACACTGAAAGCAGCCCTTTTAAGGTCATTTAGGCTGCCTTCCCAGCCACTACCTTTGGGGTGATTCCTTTGAGAAGCTTAGCCGTCGATACATGAGGGTGACCTTTGAATTGATTTCTCTCCAGCCGTGGTTTTT
>JBATNZ010000293.1:0-32826 GCA_049290615.1 Candidatus Contendibacter sp. | reverse complement strand
GCGTCATCGACACCTGCCGGCAACGCGGCCACTCGCCCTGGCCCTATATTGCAGCGGCTATCGCCGACCGGCGCGCCGGTCGCCCCCTCGCACCCCTGCCGCAGCCAGGGGGGTGAACGACTGCACCTCTTCAATCCCTATGGATAGCAGATTTTCAAAGGCGGCTCTACCTGTTTTCTCGAAGTAACTAATCCCAAAAATTTCTCCACGGCCAACCAAAATAGTCCCACTGCGCTTGGAGCTTTTTTCTCGAACATAGATATAAAGTTTACCTGTTTTCTTATCGTTATTTATCGATAAAAGAGTATCGTACAATTGCTGTAAAGACATAACTTTACTCCTTCTCCATACAGGCTATTCGATTCTTTTTGCCGAATCAGGAAAACTGAGCATTACTCTCTGCTTGAAACTCTCAAAGTTACGAAAAGTGTAGCTCATTTGCTTCACTATTTTTATATGGTTATTAATCCCTTCAATGACAACCATCATTAATACAGTTTTGCCAATGATGGTCCGTACATGTCTAGCTTTTGATCAATCTTGTAGGGGCGACCGGTCGATCCATTTCTACGACGGATATCAATTGGGAAGTCTATAATACAATAATTATATTGGTTCCTCAGCCCTTTGCAACCCCTGACGCCATTCCCGCCTATCGGGACTGGTCCAGTCTGGTTATTCTCCAACCTGTTGATCATTAAATTAAAAGTTCTTTGTGGGTTGGTTGTTATGGAGTTGGCTCCTCTGAGCAGGATCCAGCTTGCCGAGTTGGCTAAAAGCTAGCTTGATTGGCTTGGAGCAACCTTTTGTGGATTTGCCAATCCATACACTACCGCCCGTGGTCAGCATCGCTCAACAAAAGGCTTTCAACCACCGCGTATCCTTCGCCCGGTGCGTAAATCCCGGATTTCCGTCGGTTGTGCCGCGCCGCCGGTCGGGCCGGGCAGCAGGTAGTCAATCGCCGTTCCCAACTGCCGGCGGACCGCCAGCGCGGTGCGGGCTGGCGGCCGGCCGCTCAAGTTGGCGCTGGTGGAGACCAGCGGATGCTCGCAAGCTTGGCACAGCGCCGCCGCCAGCGGATGAGCGGTCACCCGCACTGCCAGGGTCTCATGGCGACCCCGCAGCCAGCGCGGCGTGTCGGGGCGGGTTGGAATCAGCCAAGTGTAGGGACCGGGCCAGGTGGCGGCGAGCCGGGCGCGGTCGGACAGGGTCAGCGGGTGGAGAAAGGGTTCAAGCTGCTCGAAGCTGGCGGCGATCAGGATCAGACCCTTGCGAACCGGCCGGCGCTTGAGCGTCAGCAACCGCCGTACCGCTTTCTCGTTGCGCGGATCGCAGCCCAAGCCGTAGACCGCCTCGGTGGGGTAGGCGATGAGGCCGCCGGATTTCACCACGCGGGCGGCGGCGCGCAGTTGCATCCGGTTCATACGCCTATTTGCCGCTGGACAGCCTCGATGGCGCGGCGGCGCGGCGGCGGGCAACCGGTTGTTTCTTCTTCTCGGGCGCCGCGCGGATCAAGGTTTCGCATTCGGCCAGGGTCAGGCTGGCCGGCTCGCGACCCTTGGGCAGGCGCACGTTCTTTTTACCATCGGTGATGTAGGGACCAAAGCGGCCGTTCAGGATTTGCACGGCAGCGCCGGGGAACGCCTGGAGGATCTTGTTGGCCGCCGCCTGCTGGTGCGCGGCGATCAACTCCAGCGCCCGTTCGTGGCTGACGGTGTAGGGGTCTTCGTTCTTCAGCGAAACATAATTCTTGCCGTAACGCACATAGGGACCGAAGCGGCCGATGTTGGCCTGAATCGGCTCACCGGCGGTGGTTGCGCCCAGATCGCGCGGCAACTGGAACAGAGCCAGCGCCTGGTCCAGGGTGATGGTGTCCAATCGCTGCTCCGACCGCAGGCTGGCGAATCTTGGCTTCTCGGCGTCGTCCTTGTCGCCAATCTGCGCGAACGGCCCAAACCGGCCCATCCGCACCGACACCGGCTTGCCCGTTTTGGGGTCGTGGCCCAGTTCGCGGCTTTGCACCACGTCCTGACGCGAGACCTTCTCGGTCTTTTCCTCGACCCGCCGTTTGAATGGATCCCAGAAGTCCCGCATCAGCGGCAACCAGTCCCCCTCGCCGCGCGACACCGCGTCCAGATCGTCTTCCAGCCGGGCGGTGAAGTCATAATCCACGTACTGGGCGAAGTGCTGGGTCAGGAACCGGTTGACGATCCGGCCGATATCGGTGGGCTTGAAGCGGCGGCTGTCCAGCACCGCGTATTCGCGGGCCAGCAGGGTCGAGATGATCGCCGCATAGGTGGAGGGCCGGCCGATGCCGTATTCCTCCAGCGTCTTGACCAGGCTGGCCTCGGAGTAGCGCGGCGGCGGTTCGGTGAAATGCTGTTCTGGCCGCAGCGCCAGCAGATCCACCCATTCGCCTTCCCGTAGCGGCGGCAGCGTCCGACTTTCGTCGTCGTCGGCCGGATCGTCCACATCTTCCCGGTACACCGCCATGAAGCCGGGATCGGCGATGGTCGAGCCGGTGGCGCGAAAGCCGTTGCCGGGACCGCAGGCCAGATCCACGGCGACTGTATCCAGCGTGGCTGGAATCATCTGACAGGCGACGGTGCGCTTCCAGATCAGCTCGTACAGCGCGTATTGGTCGGCGTTGAGACGCGCGCGGATGCTCTCCGGAAGGGCCGAGATTGTGGTTGGGCGGATCGCTTCGTGCGCCTCCTGGGCGTTCTTGGCCTTGGTCTTGAACAGCCGCGGGCTAGCCGGCAGATTGTGCGCGCCGTAGCGCTGGGCGATCAGCGCGCGGATATCGTCGAGGGCGTCTTGGGCCAGATTGACCGAGTCGGTGCGCATGTAGGTGATCAGCCCGACCGCGCCCTGGCCGGTGTCGATGCCTTCGTACAACTGTTGGGCAACCCGCATGGTGCGCTGGGTGGAGAAACCCAGCTTGCGCGAGGCTTCCTGCTGCAAGGTCGAGGTGGTAAAGGGCGCGGCGGGATTGCGCTTGCGCTGCTTGCGCTCGACCCGGACTACCCGCAGCCGGCCGCTCAGGTCGGGGGCGGCGGTCAGGCCGGATTCGGCCAGTTGGGCGCGGGCGGCGACCAGCAGCGCCTGCTCCATGGCATGCGCTTGTTCGCCATTGGTGATGCTGAACTGGGTCAGTTTCTCGCCGCCGTACTCGGCCAGCCGGGCCAGGAACGGTTGGCCGGTCTTGGCGGTGTCGGCTTCCAGTGTCCAGTACTCGCGCGGCTGGAAGCGCTCGATTTCCTCCTCGCGCTCGACGATCATCCGCAGCGCCGGCGACTGCACCCGGCCGGCGGACAATCCAGGCCGGATTTTCTTCCACAGCAGTGGCGACAGGTTGAAGCCGACCAGATAGTCCAGCGCCCGCCGGGCCTGCTGGGCGTTGACCAGATCCAGCGACAGCGTCCGGGGATGGGCGACGGCATCCAGAATCGCCCGCTGGGTGACCTCGTGGAACGCCACCCGTTGCACCCGCTTGTCTTTCAAAAGATCGCGCTGGCGCAGGATTTCGTACAGATGCCAGGAAATGGCCTCGCCTTCGCGATCCGGGTCGGTGGCCAGATACAGCGCCTCGGCCTTGGCGACCGCCTTGGCGATGACTTCGACATGCCGCTCGTTCTTTTCGATGATCTGGTATTTCATCGCGAAGTCGTGGTCCGGATCGACCGCGCCTTCCTTGGGGACCAGGTCGCGCACATGGCCGTAGGAAGCCAGTACCTCGAAGTCCTTGCCCAGATATTTCTTGATGGTCTTCGCCTTGGCCGGCGATTCCACGATGACCAGATTCTTGCTCATGATTATGACGCGAGTGGCTGGGACAGAGTAGCGCCGACGGGGACTGGGGAGCCAGCGCGGGTAGCGAGCGGCGCCCGCTTGATTCGCCAGCGCGGCGGGAGTTTGACAAGGGGCGAAAAAAGCTCGCTGGCGTTCGCCTAGTGAAGGTAGCCGGGAACGGCGTCGAATACCAGATCTTCCAGCCAGGCGTAGGCTTCTTCCCGACCGGGCTGATTGAATAGCACCATCAGGATGATCCACTTCAACTGATGCAGGCCGATGTCGTCGGGTTCCAGCGCCATGACCCGATCGATGACCAGTTCGCGGGTTTCCGAGTCGAGGATGCCGCTTTGTTCCAGAAATAGCAGAAAACCCCGGCATTCCACATCCAGCTTCGCCAGTTCTGGGTCAACATAGATGCGGCAGGAGCCGGGATCGACCACCAGCGGGGTCGCTTGGCGGTCCACCAGACTATCCAGCCATTCGAACGCCTGTTGAATTTCCCGCGAGGGAAAGCCGGCGGCCAGCAATTCACTCTGGATGGATTCGCGGTCGGGGTCGGCCTCCACATCGTCGTCCATGTAGTTCTGAAACAGATACATCAGCACGTCCAGCACGTTTTCTTTCATTCCAGGGCTCGTCTTGGAAGTACAAAGCCCCCGCCATCGGGCGAGGGCGCTGGCGCGCGGCGGGAGTTGCCCACGCGCGCAAAACCGCCGCCCGTTTGGGGCCACGGCTGATATTCAGGTTTTCAGGCGGACGTACAGACCACCAGGAATGGCCGCCACGTAACCTTCGAGTTCCAGGATCAGCAGCATGGAGGAAAGCGCTTCCGCCGTCAATCCGCAACGATCCACCAACAGATCGATGCCCACCGGCTCGTCGCCCATGGTGGCCAGCAGTTGCTGGTACTCCTCGTCCAGCGCCGCCGAGGCGGGCGCGGCGGCGGGGTGGGATACGGCTTCGCGGGTCGTCGCCGCCAGCGCGCCCAGCTCTTCCAGAATATCGGCCGCCGTTTCCACCAGTTTCGCCCCTTGACGGATCAGCGCGTGGCAGCCCTTGGCCAGGGGGTTGTGGATCGAACCGGGGATGGCGAACACTTCGCGACCCTGATCGAGGGCCAGACGGGCGGTGATCAACGAACCACTCTGGGCGGCGGCCTCGACCACCAGGACGCCCAGCGCCAGGCCGCTGATCAATCGGTTGCGCTGTGGGAAGTTTCCCGCCGCCGGCGAAGTACCAATGGAAAATTCCGATACCAGTGCGCCGCGTTCGGCGATGGCATGGGCTAGATCCCGATGTTTGGCGGGATAGACCCGATCCAGACTGGTGCCCATCACTGCGATGGTTCGGCCGCCGGCCAGCGCGCCCTGGTGGGCGGCGGCGTCGATGCCGAGCGCCAACCCGCTGGTGATGAGCAGCCCGAATTCGGCCAGATGCGCGGCGAAGCGCTGGGCGGTTTCGCGGCCCAGTGGGGTGGGGTTGCGGGTGCCGACAATGGCCAGTTGCGGCAAGCGCAGGCAGTCCGGATCGCCGTGGACGAACAGCAGGGGTGGCGGGTAAGGGATTTGCCGCAACAGTGGCGGATAACGGGGATCGTCCAGGCGCAGCAAATGGTTGCCCGGCTGTTCCAACCAGGCCAGATCCTGTTCCACCCGGCGCCAGTCGGGGCGGCGCAGATAATCCAGCGCCGCGTCCGGCAATTCCAGTTGCCGCAACTCGGCGCCATCGGCGGCGAACACCGCCGCCGCCGAGCCAAAATGGTCCAACAACCGGGCAAACCGCGCCGGCCCGATACCTGGCGCCCGCAGCAGCGCCAGCAGCCAGGCCGGATCGGCGACCGGGGGTGAGTCGTCCCGGTTCAGGGCGTGGTCACCCGATCTTGCAGGCGGATGAACCGGTCGGTTTGCATGACCAGCGCGTAGCTGACCAGGTCATGGACCTTGTAGACCATCAACAGGCCAGAGCGCTCGCCCGGCAATTTCACGACGCCACCGGAGACTGGATCCTCGACGGTGCGATCCTTGCTATAAACGGCGAGGACATGGCCGGGTTCGAGACCTTCCTGGGCGCCCAGATTGATGATGACGCTGCTGTATTGACTGATCTGGGTGACGTCGGTGTCCAGCTTGGCAATGATGAAGCCGTCGGTATCCGGGGGAACCGGATGGGGGTCGAAGCTGTAGAGTTCGTTTTCCGGTTCGATCTCGAACAGCCGGTCACCGGGGCGAACCGGCGCGATGGTACGGGTCAGGGTGAAGGTGGCCGGGTCGTCGTCCTTATCGAGGAGCGCCTCACCCATGTAGACGCCGGCGGTGCCCAGGTAGCGGCCGGAATCCGGCTCGCGCAGTTCCTCGCCGGGACGGAACACCTGATAGCGCGGCTGGTCGAATAGAGCACCGCGGGCATAAACCCGGTCGCGGTCGACGTAAACCACCTGATTATCTTCATCGGCCACGATGTAGGGTGCTCCCTTCCACTGGGCTTCGCTTAGAACCAAAGCGCGGGTCAGGAACGACTCGATCGCGGCGCGGGGCACCGGGGGAATCGGTTGCGTCAGCGTTTCGATCCGAACCTCGGGCGACAGCTTGAGCAACGGAACCTCCGCGCGTTCGGCGACCTCCAACTGGGGCTTGCCGCTGGCGTCGTGGCTGAATTTGAGCACGTCGCCGGGGTAGATGCGGTTGGGGTTGCGGATTTGCGGGTTCTGCCGCCAGATGTCCCGCCACTGCCAGGGATTCTGGAGGAAACGCCGGGCGATGCTCCACAAAGTATCGCCGGGAACCACGGTGTAGGTCTGGGGATGGTCGGGACGCAACGCGACCTGCGCGATGGCCGCGCCGGGTTCCGCCATGACCGCTTTTGACCCCGAGGTCGGGGGTGGTTCGCCGTGGGCCGAGCTGGACTCGGGCTGGGAGGGCGTTTGGGCGCACGCCCCGAGCAGAACCGCCGTCGCCAGCGACAGGGCGGTCCCGAAGCGCCTTGAGGAACGCGTGGTGTTCATAATCCTTGCTCATCCTCCGGAGACATGGGCGGGAGTGTAACGATCACCCCCATCGCGCAAAGTATAGCCCCAGTGCGGGAGTTTCTCGTATGATTTCATCCAAACCATCGTTGCCCGAATTGTAAAGGGGCGTTCGCGGAGCTGCCATGGCGCGATTGAACATACTGCATTATCCCGATCCCCGGCTGCGCAAACTGGCGTTGCCGGTGGAAACCGTCGATGACCGCATCCGAACCCTGGTGATCGATATGCTGGAGACCATGTACGCCGCGCCGGGCATCGGTCTGGCCGCGACCCAGGTCAACATCCAGAAACGCATCGTGGTGATGGATGTATCCGAGGAGAAGAATCAGCCGCTGGCTTTCATCAACCCAACCCTGCTGGAACGGGAGGGCGAAAGCGAGAGCGAGGAAGGTTGTCTGTCGGTGCCGGGTTTCTACGAGACCGTCCGCCGCGCCGGGCGGGTGCGGGTCAGCGCCCTGGACCGCGACGGCGAACCGTTCGAACTCGACGCCAGCGGCCTGCTGGCGGTGTGCATCCAGCACGAGATCGATCATCTGGACGGCAAGCTGTTCGTGGATTACCTGTCGCTGCTCAAGCGCGACCGCATTCGCAAGAAGCTGGAGAAACAGGCCCGTCTCGAAGCGCGCGCTTCCTGACCATGAACGCGCTTGGCCCTGGGACCCTTTTGGCCCTTCCGCTGACTGGCGCCGCTGTCCCTCCCGGGCCGGGGGGCGCTCCCACCCAAAACGATACCGCATGACGACCATCCCGCCGCGTCTGATCTTCGCCGGCACCCCCGACTTCGCCGTTCCCAGCCTGCATGCCCTGTTGGATGCCGGCTATTCGGTCGAGGCCATTTACACCCAGCCGGATCGGCCCGCTGGTCGTGGCCGTCAGTTGCGCGTCAGCCCGCTCAAGGCGCGCGCGCTGGATGCCGGGATCCCGGTCCATCAGCCCGTCACCTTGCGCGATTCCGCCGTACAGGCCGAACTGGCCGCCCTAAAACCGGATTTGCTGGTGGTAGCGGCCTACGGCCTGATCCTGCCGCCGGCGGTATTGGCCATCCCGCGCTTGGGCTGCGTCAACGTTCACGCCTCGCTGCTGCCGCGCTGGCGCGGCGCGGCGCCCATCCACTGGGCGCTGCTGGCGGGCGACGTCGAAACCGGCGTCAGCCTCATGCGGATGGATGCCGGTCTCGATACCGGGCCGGTGTTGGCGCGGGCGGTCTACCCCATTCGGCGCGGAATCACCGGCGGCGAATTGTACGCTCGATTAGCGGCGCTGGGCGCGGAGACGCTGCTGGCGATCTTGCCGGATATCTTGGCCGGCCGCCTGACGCCGGAACCGCAGGACGAGGCGGAAGCGACCTACGCCGCCAAGCTGAACAAGGCCGACCTTGAATTGGATTGGAGCCAGCCGGCGCTGGAACTGGAACGCCGGGTATTGACCTTCAATCCCTATCCGGTGGCCCGCACCCTGCTGGACGGTCAAATGCTGCGCGTCTGGCGAGCGCGGGCCGAGGCGGAACCGTCCGCTGAACCGCCCGGGACCGTGCTGCGCGAGGATCGGGACGGCATCGTGGTCGCCACCGGTTCTGGCGTGCTGCGGCTGACCGAGGTGCAACTGCCCGGTGGGCGACCGCTGCCGGTCGCGACGTTCCTGAATGCCCATCGGCTGGCGGGTCGGCGACTGGGCGCGGCATGAACGTCCGCGCCATCGCCGCCCAGGTGCTGGGTCAGGTATTGGGTGAGGGTCGGTCGCTGGCGATGGCGTTGCCGCCGGCGCTGGATCACGTCGCGCCACGCGATCGCGGGCTGTTGCGGGAATTGTGCTACGGTGTCTGCCGCTGGCAGCCGGAATTGCAAATGCTGCTGGATCGGCTGTTGGATCGGCCGCTCGACCCGCGCGAACCGGTGGCGCGGGCGCTGCTGTTGACTGGACTCTATCAGCTCCGCCATTTGCGCATTCCCGAACACGCCGCGGTGGCCGAAACCGTCACCGCCGCCCGGCAATTGCACAAATCCTGGGCGGCGAGTCTGACCAACGCCGTGCTCCGGTCGTTTCTACGCCGGCGTGTGGAACTGCTGACGCGGCTGGAGACCGACGCGGAAGCCCGAACCGCCCATCCGCGCTGGCTGTTGGAGCGGCTCCGGCAGGACTGGCCGGATGACTGGCCGGCCATCGTTGCCGCCAACAACGCCCGACCGCCGTTTGTCGTGCGCGTTAACCCGCAACGGATTAGCCGCGACGATTACTGCTTGCGGCTGGCGGCGGCGGGCAAAGTCACCGAGCCGGTGGCGACGGTGGCGACGGCGCTGGTACTGGCCGAGCCGGTCGAGCCCGCCGCGTTGCCGGGATTCGCCGATGGCTGGGTTTCGGTGCAGGATGCCGCCGCGCAACTGGCGGCGCCGTTGCTCGCCGTCTCGCCGGGGATGCGGGT
The DNA here is from genome assembly GCA_049290615.1 of Candidatus Contendibacter sp. GTDB lineage: Bacteria > Pseudomonadota > Gammaproteobacteria > Competibacterales > Competibacteraceae > Contendibacter. Next base: position 23,587 of record JBATNZ010000293.1, on the reverse strand, counting down.
GCTGGATGCTTGCGCCGCGCCGGGCGGCAAGACCGCCCACCTGCTGGAGTGCGCGCCGGATCTGGATCTGACCGCGCTGGATCAGGATGCCGAGCGGCTGGAACGTGTGCGGGACAATCTGAACCGGCTGCGGTTCGATGCCCGCCTGGTCGCGGGCGACGCCGGCCAGCCGGTGGACTGGTGGGATGGCGTTCCCTACGACCGGATTCTGCTGGACGCGCCCTGTTCGGCCACCGGCGTAATCCGCCGCCATCCCGATATCAAGCTGTTGCGGCGGGAAACCGACATCGCCGCGCTGGCCGACCGCCAGCAGGCGATGTTGACCGGTCTATGGCCGTTGCTGGTGCCCGGCGGTTGCCTGCTGTACGCCACCTGCTCGGTGTTGCGGCGGGAAAACGAGCAGGTGGTGGCGGCCTTTCTCGCCGCTCAGCCGGAGGCCCAGGAACGGGCGATTACGGCGGACTGGGGGCGCGCCCTGGCGCATGGTCGCCAGATTCTCCCCGGCGAGACCCGCATGGACGGATTCTATTACGCCGTGCTGGTCAAGTCGGCGGACGCGGGAGTGGCGTCATGCCCGCCGGCGCGGTGACGGCCCGGCCCGGCGCGCGCCTGCTGGCACTGTTGCTCGGCCTGCTGTGGGCCATCGGCGGCCAGGCGGCCGGTTTCGAGGTGATCAGCGCCGCCACCCGGTTGGAAGGGGGAGTTTATCGGCTAAACGCCCAGATCGAATACCGGTTCAGCACTGCGGCCCTGGAGGCTCTGCAAAACGGGGTGCCGCTGACCGTCGATATCGAGATGGAGGTTCGCCGGCGGCGATCCTGGGTGTGGGACGAGACCGTCTATGCCCTGACCCAGCGGTTTCAACTGGAATACCACACGCTGAGCCAGCAATACCTGGTGAGCAATCTCAACAGCGGCGAGCGCCGCGCTTTTCCCACCCGGGCCGCCGCGCTGGGGTTCATGGGACGAATTCACGACTTTCCCCTGCTCGACCGGAGCCTGTTGACCGAAAACGAGCGTTACGAGGGCGCCCTGCGGGTCCAGCTTGACATCGAGGCTCTGCCGGCGCCGCTGCGCCTGCTCGCTTATCTCTCGGACGACTGGCGGCTGACCAGCGAGTGGCGCTTATGGGCGCTCTGATTCGCCGGCTGGCCCGCGGTCAGGGCCGGCTGCCGGCCCTGGCGCTGCTGGGCCTGCTGTTGGTCATCCTGGTGCTGATGGGCCGCGCCACCACCAACTCGGCGCAGTTCGGCCAGATGTACTCCTGGTTGCTGCTGCTCAGCGCCATCGGCCTGGGCGCGCTAGCCGTCCTGATCCTGTACAACCTGATGGGGCTGATCCGCCTGTACCGCCGGAACGAGCCTGGCGCTCGTCTGACCATGCGGCTGGCCGGCATCTTCGCGGCGCTGGCCATCACTCCGGTGGCGCTGGTCTACGGTTTTTCGCTGCATTTTCTGCAGCGGGGCATCGATAGCTGGTTCAACGTCCAGGTGGACCGGGGGCTCGGGGATGCGCTGGAACTCAGCCGCACCGCCCTGGATTTGCGGATGCGCGAGGTGCTCAAGCATGCCGGGCGGGTGGCCGAGGCCGTGGCCGACAGCGATGACGAACAGGTGGCTCGCCGGCTGGACGAATGGCTCGATCTCGGTGAGGCAGCCGAATTGACCCTGTTCGGTCGCGGGGGCCGGATCATTGCCACCGCCACCGCCGATCCGACGCTGATCGTGCCGGACCCGCCGCTGGAGGCGGTGCTGCTGCAAGTTCGCCAAGGCCGCGACTATGTCGGTCTGGAGCCGATCCGCGAGACTGGCTTTCATATCCGGGCGGTGGTGCGGGTGGCGGCGCCCGACGGCGAGGAGCGCTTGCTGCAAGCGCTGTTTCCGGTGACGGATCGGCTGAGTCTGCTCGCGGATGCGGTGCAGGCGGCCTTCGACAGTTACAAGGAACTGATTTTTCTGCGGGCGCCGCTCAAGGCCAGCTTCACCCTTACCTTGTCGCTGGCCCTGTTGCTGGCGGTCCTGGCGGCGTTCTGGGCGGCGTTCCATACCGCGCGCCAGTTGGTGCGGCCACTGCGGGAACTGGCTGGCGGCACCGAGGCGGTTGCCGCTGGCCAGTTCGACCAGCAACTGCCCGGCGCCGGCGGCGACGAACTGGGTTTTCTGGTGCAGTCGTTCAACCAGATGACCCGCAACCTGGCGCAGGCGCGCGATGCCGCGCGGCGCGGCCAGGAGTTGGTCGAGGGGCAGCGTGCTTATCTGGAAACGGTGCTGGCGCGACTGTCTTCCGGGGTGTTGACCCTCGACCAGGCTGGCCGATTGCAAACCTGCAATGCGGCCGCCAGCCAGATTCTGGGCGTGGATTTAAGCAGTTTCTTCGGCGCCGACCACCAGCGCATCGTCGCCGCGCAACCGGTTTTGCAGGATTTGATCGAGATGATCGGTCCCCAACTGAACGCCGCCGGTGACTGGCGGCAGGAGATCGCCTGGTTCGGCGGCGCTGGCCGGCGCATCCTGACCTGCCGCGGCAGCTCGCTGCCGGACACGGTCGGTCTGCGGGGCGGTCACGTCATCGTGTTCGACGATATCACCAATCTGGTGCGGGCCGAGCGCGACGCCGCCTGGGCCGAGGTCGCCCGCCGATTGGCCCACGAAATCAAGAATCCGCTGACGCCGATCCAACTCGCCGCCGAGCGCATCCGCCACAAATACCTCAAACAATTTGACGAGGAGCAGGGCAGGGTGCTGGATCGTGGTACCCACACCATCATTCAGCAGGTGCAGGCGATGAAGGAGATGGTGGACGCCTTCAGCGAATACGCCCGCCCGCCGCGCCTGCAACTGGCGCCGCTGGAACTGAACGAGTTGATCGCCGAGGTGCTCTATCTCTACCGCGACTACCCCGCCGGGGTGGAGATCAAGCTGGATTTGGCCCAGGAACCGCTGCCGGTTAGCGCCGACAAGGTTCGCCTGCGCCAGTTGTTGCACAATCTGGTCAAAAACGCCATCGAGGCCATCCGCGACGGCCACGGCTCAACCCTGTGGATCGGCGCCAGTCGCGCGCATGCCACCGGGGCCGATTGCGCCGAGTTGAGCGTGCGCGACGACGGGCCGGGTTTTCCCGATAGCATTCTGGCCAACGCCTTCGAGCCGTATGTGACTACCAAACCCAAGGGAACCGGGCTAGGATTGGCGATCGTCAAGAAAATCGTCGAAGAGCACGGCGGCTGGATCCAGTTGGAATCGCCGCCCGGCGGTGGGGCCCGGATCGCGATCCGGTTGCCACTGTTGCGCGACGGCGTCGGATCGCCCGTCGTTCCCACCGTGCCATTACACACCGAGAAGGAGGCCGGATGAATGCGCCTTATATTCTGGTCGTCGACGACGAGCCGGATATTCGCGATCTGGTGAAGGAAATTCTGGAAGATGAAGGCTACACCGTCGCGACGGCGGAAAATGCCGCCACCGCCCGCGAGGCCCGGCGCGCCCAACGGCCCGATCTGATCCTGCTCGACATCTGGATGCCCGATACCGATGGCATCAGCCTGCTCAAGGAGTGGAGCGAGGGTGATCATCTACCCTGTCCGGTGATCATGATGTCCGGGCACGGCACGGTCGAAACCGCCGTGGAGGCGACCCGGCTGGGCGCCTACGATTTCATCGAGAAACCGTTGTCCATGGCCAAGCTGCTGCTGACCGTGGAGCGGGCGCTGGAGGCGGACCGGTTGGCGCGGGAAAATCAAAATCTGCGCCGCCAGCAGCGGGTGGTCGCCGAACCGGTCGGGCGCGGCGAGGTGGTCCAGCGCTTGCGAGCCCAGGTGCTCAAAATCGCCCAGCATGACGCGCCGGTGCTGATCTTCGGTGAGCCCGGCACCGGCAAGGAAGTCTATGCCCGTTTCCTGCACGCCCACAGCCCGCGTCGCACCGGCCCGTTCGTGGACGTGGGCGTCGGTTCCATTGCCCGCGAGAACGCCAGCCTGGAACTGTTCGGCTCCGAGCAGGGCGACCGGATTCACTACGGCCGGCTGGAGCAGGCCAGCGGTGGCACCCTGTTTCTCGACGAACTGGCCGACATGGATTCCGAAGCCCAGGCCAAGCTGGCCAGCGCGCTCGAGAACGGTTCCTTCCTGCGCATCGGCGGCAAGGAATCGGTGAGGGTGAACGTGCGGGTGGTGGCCGCGACCCACCGCGATCTGGAGCAGGAAGTGGCGGTCGGACGATTCCGCGAGGATCTGTACTATCAGTTGAACGTGGTGCCGATGCGGCTGCCGCCTCTGCGCGACCACATCGAGGACGTGCCGGAATTGCTCAACTATTACGTCGGCTATTTTGTCGACCAGGAAAATCTGACCTATCGCCACTTCACCATGGCCGCGCAAAACCGGCTGCGCAACTACGCCTGGCCCGGCAATATTCGCGAACTCAAGAATCTGGTGCAACGCCTGCTGATCCTGGGTGGCGAGGAAGAAATCGCGCTTGAGGAAGTGGATGCCGCCGTGCGTGGCGCCACCACCGCCAAATCCCAGGATGCCGGCAGTATTCCCCTGAATCTGACGCTGCGCGAGGCTCGGGAGCAGTTCGAACGGACGTATCTGATGCAGCAGTTCCGTGAGTGCGAGGGCAATGTGGCGCGGCTGGCCGAGCGGGTCGGCATGGAACGCACCAATCTCTATCGCAAATTGCGCGCCTTGGGGATCGATCCCAAGAAATCGCTGGATGAGTGAGAGCAGGATATGAAGATCGTGATTCTCGGCGCCGGCCAGGTGGGCGGGTCGGTGGCGCACATCCTGGCGAGCGAAGCCAACGACGTCACCGTGGTCGACGTCAATGTCGAACGCCTGCAGGCTCTGCAGGACCGGTTGGATCTCCGTACTGTTTGTGGCCCCGCCTCCTATCCGAATGTGCTGGAACAGGCCGGCATCGCCGATGCCGATATGCTGATCGCGTTGACCGACAACGACGAGGTCAACATGATCGCCTGCCAGATTGCTCACACCCTGTTCAACACACCGACCAAGATCGCGCGGGTTCGATCCGGCGATTACACCGCCTATGGTGATCGGTTATTCAAGGATGAGGCGTTGCCGATCGATGTGCTAATCAGCCCCGAGCAACTGGTGACCGAGTACATCCGCCAGATCATCGAACACCCGGGCGCCTTGCAGGTACTGGATTTCGCCGAGGGCCAAGTCCGGCTGGTGGGCGTCAAGGCCTATGAAGGCAGCACGCTGGTGGGCCAGGCGCTGCGCACCCTGCCGGAGCGGATGCCGGGCATCGACAGCCGGGTGGCGGCCATCTTCCGCCAGGGCAGCCCGATCATCCCGGAGGGCAACACTCTCATCGAGGCCGACGACGAAGTATTCCTGATCGCCGCCCGCAAGAACACCCGCGCCATCGTCGGCGAATTGCGCAAGTTGGACAAAATGGTCAAGCGCATCATCATCGCCGGTGGCGGCCACATCGGCGCCCGGCTGGCGCAGGCGCTGGAAGAACGGTTTCAGGTCAAGGTGATCGAGCGCAACCCGGAAACCGGCAAACGATTGTCCGAGCAGTTGAGCCACACTATTGTGTTGCAGGGCGACGCCACCGACGAAAACCTGCTGCGGCAGGAAAATATTGAACATGTAGACGTGTACTGTGCCGTAACCAACGACGACGAGACCAATATCCTATCGGCCATGCAGGCCAAGCGAATGGGCGCCCGCAAGGTCATGGCCCTGATCAACCTGGTGTCCTACGTGGATCTGGTGGAATCGTCGGGCATCATCGACATCGCCATCTCGCCGCAGCAAGCCACTATCGGCAGCCTGCTGACCCATGTCCGCCGCGGCGATGTGGTCAAGGTGCATTCCCTGCGCCGCGGCGCCGCCGAGGCGATCGAGGCGGTGGCCCACGGCGACTACAAGACCTCGAGGGTCGTGGGCCGGCGAGTCGAGGAGATTCGCCTGCCGCCCGGCACTACTATCGGCGCCATCGCCCGCGGCGACAGTGTGCTCATCTGCCACCGCGACACCGTGATCGAAGCGGACGACCATGTCATCCTGTTCCTGGTGGACAAGAAACGGGTGCCCGAGGTCGAGCGGCTGTTCGCGGTCGGCGCCACTTTCCTGTAGGTTCGCGCGCCGGCAACCAACCCCGTGCTAAAATCCGCCAGATCCGATTTCGAACCAGGGGGCGTCGCCCCCGCCAGAATTTCAAAACCACCCGGCGTTGACAGGACCCCGACCATGACCGCATTCAATTTCGAACTGGCCCGCCACAACATGATCGAGCAACAGATCCGGCCCTGGGATGTGCTGGATCAGCGGGTACTGGATGTGATCGCCAGCGTGCCGCGCGAGGATTTCGTGCCGGAGCGCTATCGCAATCTGGCGTTTGGCGACGTCGCCATCCCGCTTGGCCACGGCGAGTTCATGCTGAAACCCACCGTCGAGGGTCGCATCCTACAGGCGCTGGCGGCGCAACCGACCGACCATGTACTGGAAGTGGGCACGGGCAGCGGCTATCTGACCGCCTGCCTGGCGCGGCTGGCCGCCAGCGTGGTCAGCGTGGACATCGTCCTCGAGTTTACCGAGGCTGTCCGTCAGAAGCTCAAGACCCACGGCTTCGGCAAGGTGGCTTTGCACACCGGCGACGCCAGCCGTGGCTGGGGCGAGCACCGCTATCAGGCGATCGCCATCACCGGTTCGGTGGCCACGGTGGCCGAGGTCTGGCCGCGCAGTCTGAGTCTGGGCGGACGGCTGTTTGTCGTGGCGGGCCAGCCGCCGATCATGGAGGCGCTGCTGATCACCCGGGTCGGTGAGCAGGAGTGGGTCCGGGAAAGTCTGTTCGATACCGAGTTGCCACCGCTGCGCAACGCGGCGCCGGTCAAGGCCTTCGAGTTCTGAGCGCCCGCGAGCGGTGGTCGCGGCCCACGGACTCCCCCACTGCTTCATGTCTCTGGTATATTAGCGTTTACTAATATCTGAGAGGGAGTCTTTCAGCTATGCCCAAAGTGCATCGTTTGGTATTGGCCGGGATGATCGCCGCGCTGGGCGGCCAGCCGGCTGGAGCGGAAGACCTGCTGCAAGTCTACCGGCAGGCCTTGGACAGTGATCCGGTGCTCAAGGCCGCCGCCGCCAGCCGGGAAGCCGCGCAGGAGACCAAACCGCAGGCTCGAGCGTTGCTGCTGCCGAATGTGGGAGTTACGGCCGAACAGGGCCGTACCTTTGGGATCGCCGGATCGCCGACGGGCCAATCATCGTTCAATAGCCACAACTACGCGATCGGTCTGGTGCAGCCCGTCTATAATCGCCGCAGCCAAGTCCAGCAGCAACTGGCGGACGCCGTGGTCAGTCAGTCTGACGTAGACTTCCACAACGCCCAAAACGATCTCATCCTGCGCGTATCGTTACGCTATTTCGGGGTGCTGGCGGCGCTGGACAACCTGATCTACACCACAGCCGCGAAAAACGCCTTCGCCCGCCAGCTTGAACAGGCCAACCGGCGATTCGAGGTCGGGCTGGCGACCATCACCGACGTGTACGATGCCCAAGCGCGTTTCGATGCGGCCGTCTCCGTGGAAATCGACACCCTCAACAAATTGGCCGATGCCCGCGAAGCCCTGCGGCAGTTGACCGGTCAGGAATACGCCCAGCTCAACCTGCTCAGCGAACGCATGCCGCTGGCGCTGCCCAAGCCAAGCGATCCCGAGGAATGGGTGCGCATGGCGCTTGAGAACAACTTGACACTGCGCAGCGCCGGCTTCGGGGTCGATCAGGCGCGGGAAAATATTAAGCTGCAAAAAGCCGGTCACTATCCGACGCTGGACCTGCGGGCCAGCCGTGTCAACCTCGACAACAGCATCACCGATACCAGCAGCAGTCAGGTCAACCTGGAGCTGACCATACCGCTGTACACCGGCGGCGCGGTGTCCTCGCTGTCCCGCCAGGCGGCGTACAACTACGAGGCGTCCCGGCAGAATCTGGAAAACCTGCAACGCGACATCATCCGTACCGTCCGCAACGCCTACCGCGGCCAGGAAGCCGCCATCAGTCAGATCAAGGCGCTCGACCAGACCCGCATTTCCACCCGCAGCGCGCTGGAAGCCAATCAGGCCGGCTACGAAGTCGGCACCCGCACCATCGTGGACGTACTGAACGCCGAGCGCGATGTTTACCTCGCCTCGGCGAATTACGCTACCGCCCGCTATTCCTACATCGCCAATTTTCTGACGCTGCGGCAGGCCGCTGGTCGGCTGTCGGATGAGGATTTGACGGAAATCAACGGTTGGCTGGGCAAACCCCAACCGACGGATGGCACCCCTGCGACGGCGGCCAAGGAGTCGGCCAAGCCCGACTCCAACAAGAAAAAGACGAACGGCAAGAGCCCCGCTACCCAGACCGCCGGTCGGGAACCGCCGCCCGCGTCACCGCCCGGCAAGACAGCGGGGGGCAAGACGACTCAGCCCGCGCCGGCGGTCAAGCCTCCGTCCGTCGAGTCAAAATAGCCTGGCGCCCGCATGAGCGCCGCCGCGCCCTCGCTCGCCCGGTTGCCGCGCCGGCTGGCCGCCATCGTCTACGACGGGTTGCTGCTGGTCGGCGTACTGGTCGGCGCGACCGCACTGGCGCTCGGACTGGTAGTGGCGCTCTTTGGCGGCGAGACGGTCACTCTCCACAACCCGTTGGCGGGCAATCCTTTTTTCCGGACCTATTTGCTGCTGGTCTGTTTTTTCTTCTACGGCGGGTTCTGGACCCATGGCGGTCAAACCCTGGGGATGCGCGCCTGGCGGTTGCGGGTGCAGCGCCGCGACGGGTGGGGAATTGGTTGGTGGCAGGCGCTGCTGCGGTTTCTGATCGGTAGCCTGTGGCTGGCGCCGGTCGTTTATCCGCATCAGGTTTTGAAGATCGGGGTCGTTCCCAGTTTGGGAGCGGGGTTCGGTTGCCTGCTGCTGCTGCTGGCGCTACGCCTGCCCGACCGCATGTCGGAAACGGAACTGGTGGTGTTGCCCAAAAAGTCCTGATATAAACGCCGTCGGCCGCAAAACGGGGTTAAGGGCGTGGGAGCGGATGGCGGGTTGATCGGCTTGCCGTTCGCGCCGGTCTGGCCCATCATCAATCCCTATCCCGAAATCCTTGCTCAGGACCCATCGCCATGGCCACCATGGAAACGCCCCAAATTCCCGGCTATCGCATCGAGAGGATCATTGGCAAAGGTGCCATGTCCACCATTTATCTGGCTGTTCAGGAATCGCTGGATCGACGGGTGGCGCTCAAGGTCCTGGCCCCCGACCTGGCCGCCGAGCCCACCTTCAGCAAGCGTTTCGTCAAGGAAGGTAAAATCATCGCCAAGCTCGGCCATCCGCATATCGTCACCATTTACGACACTGGCGCGTACCAGGACTATTCCTATATCGCGATGGAGTATCTGGAAGCCGGCACCCTGAGGGAGCGGATCAAGGCGGGACTGAGTCCGGAACAGGCGGTCAAGGTTCTAGTCCAGATCGCCCAGGCGCTCGGCTACGCCCACCGTCAGAATTGCATCCATCGCGACATCAAACCGGCCAACATCCTGTTTCGCGATGAGGAGACAGCGGTGCTGTCGGATTTTGGCATCGCCAAAAATCTGGAGGACAAGACCCAGTTGACCGCCGCCGGCTGGCGAATCGGCACGCCCAACTACATGAGTCCGGAACAGGCGCTGGGCAAGCCGGTGGACGCGCGTTGCGACCTGTACAGCCTGGGGGTGGTGTTTTACGAAGCGCTCACCGGCAACCGGCCGTACAAGGGCGCGGATCCGTTCGAGACGGCGATCCTCCACGTCAAGGGTCCCATCCCAACCCTGCCGGAGCCGCTGCGCCGGTTTCAGCCGGTGCTCGAGCGGTTGCTGGCCAAGACGCCGGAGGCGCGGTTCGCCAGCGCCGAGGAACTGGCGCGAGCCGTTCAGCAGGCGGCCGCCGCGCCCGTAGCGAGCGAAACGGTGGTTCGACATGAGCGGCGGTGGCGGCCCTGGCTGATCGCGGCGCTGCTGGCCGTGGTGCTGGCCGGCCTGGGAGCGGTGCTGGTCTACCGGTACTGACCGGTCGTCGCCGATGCGCCACCGGAACCTGCTTGCCGCTCAGTAGCTCATGCAGGCGGCGTTGAGGATGCCGATGGCCAGCGACAGCGCGCACATCAATACGCCGGTCGCAATCTTGCCGGCGGGAATGTCGCGGGCCAGATCAGGCAACAGCAGACGTCCCGCGCCATAGGCCAGCAGTTGGATGATCAGGGCGATCAGGCCCCAGACCGCCATGTCGAGCAGGCCGACGCTGTGGGTGATGGCGCTGGCCAGTGGCAGGACGAAGCCGAGGAGGGCGCCGCCCAGGCTGGCCGCCGCCGCCGCGTTGCCTTCGCGGATTAGGGCGATCTCGCGATAGGGGGTGATGAAGAGGTATGCCAGCAGAAACAGCAGCAACAGGCCGATGGCGGTGGCGAAGTAGAACAGGAACGACGGCAAGCCAGCCAGGGATTGGGTCAGCATGAAAATTTTCCTTGGGAGTCGGCGGGAAAGATATAGCCTGGCAGCGATTCGAACACAGTTGCGCCCGTCGCGCTTGGCCGGATGGATCGCCCAGTGGGGGCATGCGGCTTCTGGTTTGACTCGCGCTTGCTCAATCTTTGCTCACCGTCTCCAGATTTAGCGCCGCCGCCAGCAACGCCTGGGTATAAGGATGCTGGGGATTAGCAAACACCCGCCGAGCCGGCCCCGCCTCCACCACCCGGCCGTTTTTCATCACCAGCAGATGATTGGCCAGAGCGCGCACCACCCGCAAATCGTGGCTGATGAAGACGTAGGCCAACTGGTAGCGGCGCTGCAATTCGCGCAGCAAGTCCACAATCTGCGCCTGCACCGACACGTCCAGCGCGCTGGTCGGCTCGTCCAGAATCAGCAGGCGCGGCTGCAAGGCCAAAGCGCGGGCGATGGCGATGCGCTGGCGCTGGCCGCCGGAAAATTCGTGCGGATAGCGATCCCGCGTCGCCGGGTCCAGTCCCACTGCCTCCAGCGCCTGGGTAATCCGGGCGCGACGGGCGGCACGGTCGCCGGCCAGCCCATGCACCAGTAATCCCTCCTCGACGATCTCGCCCACCGACAACCGGGGACTGAGCGAGCCGAACGGGTCCTGAAACACAATCTGCATGGCCTTGCGCAGCGGGCGCAGCGCCTTGCCGGGCAAACCATCGATGCGCTGGCCCTCGAACCGGATCGCGCCCTTGCTGGCCAAAAGCCGCAACAAGGCCAGCCCCAGCGTGGTCTTGCCGGAACCGCTTTCCCCCACCACGCCCAGCGTCTGTCCTTCCCGCACGCTCGCGCTGACCCCATCCACCGCCTTGACGTGATCCACTACCCGCTGCAACACCCCGCGCTTGAGCGGAAACCAGACCTTCACATTGTCACCGGATAGCACTTCCGGCGCATCGGCCACTTCTGGCGGCGGCTCGCCCTTCGGTTCGGCGGCCAGCAGTTGCCGGGTGTAAGGATGGCGCGGGTCGGCGAACAGGTCGGCGACCGCGCCGGTTTCCACCACCTCGCCGGCCCGCATCACGCACACCCGGTCGGCCATCTTGCGAACGATGCCCAGATCGTGGGTGATGAACAGGATCGCCATGCCGAACCTCGCCTGCAACTCCTTGAGCAGTTTTAGAATCTGAGCCTGGATCGTGACATCCAGCGCGGTGGTCGGCTCGTCGGCGATGAGCATGTCGGGATCGTTGGCCAGCGCCATGGCGATCATCACCCGCTGGCGCTGGCCGCCGGACAGTTCGTGCGGCAACGCATTCAGGCGATGCGCGGCGTCGGGCAGGCCGACCAGTTCCAGCAGTTCCCGAATCCGCGCCCGCAGCCGGGCGCCGCTCAAGCCCTTGTGCAACAGCAGGGTCTCACCGATCTGCTTCTCAATGGAATGCAGCGGATTGAGCGAGGTCATCGGCTCCTGGAACACCATGGCGATCTGGTTGCCGCGCACCTCGCGCAAGCGGGCCGGAGCCGCGCCCAGCAACTCCTCGCCGCGCAGGCGGATGCTGCCGCCGGGATGGCGAGCGTGGGGATAGGGCAGCAGTTGCAGGAGCGACAGCGCCGACACCGACTTGCCGGAGCCGCTCTCGCCCACCAGCGCCAGCGTCTCGCCGCGATTCAGGGTGAACGAGACCTGCTTCACGGCTGGCGTCACGCCAAAGGAGACCGACAGATCGCGGACTTCGAGGAGGGGAAGGATTGCGGTGGTCACCTTAATATTTGCTCCAGTTAACCAGCATCAACGGCGCGGCGGATTGCGCCGCACATCAGTGGCATGGTAAACAATCGCCAAGCAGCTCCACTCCTGGCAAGGCCCGGAGGATTAGCCGCGACGGTGTCAGGCGCCGCGATGCTTGTGGTTGGACTACCCTTTACCGGGATCGACGGCAGTATCGAACAAGCCGCGCGAAAACGAGTCGTGGAGCCCGCCCAGTATAGCTTTACCCGCTCTTTGGGTCAGGGTGTGCGAACGACATCCGTTATTTCCATTGATACAATCAGGGCTACCGATGGCCAATCCCCTTCATCTGCTCGTCATCGATCTCGAAACCCGCCCCGATGCGGCGATCCTGCCCGAGGCTCGCGATCCCGGGGTCTTTCCCAAACCGATCCAGCACGAGATCGTGACGCTCGGCTTCCTGCTGGCGCGCATCGACCGCGACGGGCAGGGCGAGCGCTACACCGTCCGCAAACTGGGCGCGGCCAGCATCGCCAACCGCAGCGAGCGAGAGATGCTGGCCGGGTTCTGGCAACTGGTGGACAAGCAAAAACCCCGGCTGGTCACCTGGAACGGGCGCGGCTTCGATGTCGCCGTGCTCAAGCAGCGCTCACTGATCCACGGTATCGCCGCCCACCACTGGCATCGCACCGATCCGCGCTTTGGCTACGACTACCGCTATGAAAGCAACTGGCACTGCGACTTGATGGACGTGCTGGGCGATTTCGGCGCCTCGCCCCGGTTGGGGCTGGACGAGACAGCCCAGGCGCTGGGCCTGCCGGGGAAGTGGAACGGCCGCGGGGAGAACGTCGCCGACCAGGCCACCGCCGGCGACTACGCCGCCATCGACCAGTACTGCGAAGGCGACGTGCTCAACACCTACGTGCTGTATCTGCGCTGGGCCTGCTTCAGCACTCGCATCAGCGCGCGGGGCCACAACGCCAGCGTGCAAAACCTGCTGGATTATCTCGAAGCCGGGCGGGAACAACACCCGCACTGGGGCGAGTTCGCCGACCGCTGGCGGGCGAGCGTGCGGCCGTGTCCGCTGTTCGTCGATGAACCACTTGGCGAGCCGGGGCCACAATCGCCGGAATCTCATCTGCGCAGCGAGGATGTGTTGCCTTAGGCACGGGTTCAGTACGATTATGCGCTAACTAATTGAAGGGGTCTTTTCCGATGGTTCAGAACCCTTTCCAGCCTCGCGGAGTCTCCTCATGCCCGACTATCGTTCCCGCACCACCACCCACGGCCGCAACATGGCGGGCGCCCGCGCGCTCTGGCGGGCCACCGGCGTCAAGGACGGCGATTTCGGCAAGCCGATCATCGCGATCGCCAACTCCTTCACCCAGTTCGTGCCCGGCCACGTCCATCTCAAGGATCTGGGCCAACTGGTGGCGCGCGAGATTGAACAGGCCGGCGGTATCGCCAAGGAATTCAATACCATCGCGGTCGATGACGGCATCGCCATGGGCCACGGCGGGATGTTGTACTCGCTACCCTCGCGCGAACTGATCGCCGATTCGGTGGAGTACATGGTCAACGCCCACTGCGCCGACGCGCTGGTATGCATCTCCAACTGCGACAAGATCACCCCTGGCATGTTAATGGCCGCGCTGCGGCTCAACATTCCGGCCATTTTCGTCTCCGGCGGGCCGATGGAGGCCGGTAAGACCCGGTTGGCCGGCCAGGATGTGAAACTGGATCTGGTGGACGCCATGGTCACCGCCGCCGATGACCAGGTCAGCGACGAGGACGTGGCCCAGATCGAACGCTCGGCCTGTCCGACCTGCGGCTCCTGTTCCGGCATGTTCACCGCCAACTCCATGAACTGCCTGACCGAGGCGCTGGGCCTGAGCCTGCCCGGCAACGGCTCGCTGCTGGCCACCCACGCCGACCGCCGCGAACTGTTCCTGGAAGCGGGCCGGCGCATCGTCGAACTGACCCGGCGCTATTACGAGCAGGGCGACGAATCGGCGCTGCCGCGCGGCATTGCCACTTTCCAGGCGTTCGAGAACGCCATCAGCCTCGACATCGCCATGGGTGGTTCCACCAACACCGTGCTGCATCTGCTGGCCGCCGCCCACGAAGGCGGGGTGGACTTCACCATGCGCGACATCGACCGGCTGTCGCGGCGGACGCCGAACCTGTGCAAAGTCGCGCCCGCCACTCAGAAATACCACATGGAGGACGTGCATCGGGCCGGTGGGGTGATCGCTATACTCGGCGAACTGGACCGCGCCGGGTTGTTGCATCGCGATGCGCACACCGTGCGTGGCGAGACCATGAGCGAAGCGCTGGACCGCTGGGATATCGCCCGCGCGAGTTCCTGGGACGAAGCCCGGATTCGCTACTCCGCCGGGCCGGCGGGCATTCCCACCCAGCAGGCCTTCAGCCAGGATACCCGCTGGCCGAGCCTGGACCTCGACCGGGAAAGCGGCTGTATCCGCGACAAAAGCCACGCCTATTCCCAAGACGGCGGGCTGGCGGTGCTATACGGCAACCTGGCCGAGGACGGCTGTATCGTCAAGACCGCCGGGGTGGATGAGGACAGCCTGGTGTTCCAGGGCCCGGCGCGGGTAGTGGAAAGTCAGGAGGACGCGGTGGCGGCGATCCTGGGCGGGCGGATCCAGCCGGGCGACGTGGTGCTGATCCGCTACGAAGGACCCCGGGGTGGGCCGGGGATGCAGGAAATGCTCTATCCGACCAGTTACCTGAAGTCCAAGGGACTGGGCAAGGTCTGTGCGCTGATCACCGATGGTCGGTTCTCCGGCGGCACCTCCGGGCTATCCATTGGTCATGTCTCGCCGGAAGCGGCGGAGGGCGGAACCATTGCCCTGGTGGAGGAGAACGACCGGATCGAGATCGACATTCCCAACCGCCGCATCCATCTGGCCATCAGTGACGAAGAACTGCAACGGCGGCGGGCGGCGATGCAAGAGCGGGGTGCGACGGCCTGGAAACCGGCCAACCGCCAGCGGCCGGTATCGCCCGCGCTGCGCGCCTACGCCGCCATGACCACCAGCGCCTCCCGTGGCGCGGTGCGGGATGTAAGCCAAGTGGACGCCGATTGGACACCGGGATGAAACCACCGGCTCCAGCATCGCCAGAAAACCTTAAGGAGATGAGCCATGAGCCAGGCTGAAGGCGCAGACAGCCAGAGCCTCAGGTTAGTCAATCACCTGAAGCTGATCGAGGATTTGTGGCAAAAACTGTACTACGTCAAGTGGAATCCCAAATCGTTCGCGATGCTGGGGCGACTGATGCAGGACATGGTGCGAAACACGCAGGAGCGCAGCGACGATCGCCTGCGTAACCTGATCGCGCAACTGGAGCAGCATGTCAAGAGTTGCGTGGCCAGCGGCGGCATACCCAGCGAACCCGACCGGCAACGGTTGACGGCGCTAATCGACGCCTTGCGCAATGTTCTGACAGCAGGCGGTGGGCCTGGCGCGAGCGACGAGCCCCGGACCCGCCCCCTGTTGTCGCCGCTGCCGGAAATCCTCGTGATTGCCCCGGATGAAAATCCGCCGCTGGTGGCGAAACTGGAGGATTCCGGCTATCGGATCCGGCATATCGCCAATTTGGCCGAGGCCGAACAACGCCTGCAGGAACGGAGGCCTGGCGCCATCATCGTCGACGTGGATTTTCCCGGTGGCCCCGAGCCAGCCATGACCCTAATCGCCACCCTGCGCGCCGAGGCCGGTTTACAGGCGCCGGTGCTGTTCCTGACCGAGCGCAACGACATGAGCGCGCGGCTGGAGGCGGTGCGGGCGGGCGGCACGGCCTACTTCAGAAAGCCGTTCGAAAATGACGAACTGCTGGGGGTACTGCGGGAGCTGTTGTTACCCCAGACCTCACAGGGCTATTTTCGGGTGCTGATCGTCAGCGACCAGCCGGCCGAGGCTTGGGAAATAGCGGGTGCCCTGGAGGAACAGGGCATGACCCCACAGGTAGTGATCCAACCGCTACAGGTGCTGCAAGATATCCATCGCTTTCGGCCGGACCTGGTGCTGATCGATCTGGACATCAAGGAAATCAAGGGATCGGAACTGGCCCTGGTGATCGCCCAGCATCGGGTTTGCGACATGCTGCCGATGATCCTGCTGTGCTTCCCGGTCGATGTTCCACATTACCTGGCCAACCTGGACGTGCCGGGCGCCAGCCTGCTGACCAAACCGGCGCCGCTCAGCTATCTGTGCTGGGAAATCAGGCAGCAACTACGCCGAGCGCGCGCCGTGCGGGTCAAGCTCGGTTCGTTGAACGACAACGACGCGGTCAGCGGCCTGTTTAACCGCCAGCGCTACCTGGTGCTGCTGGAGCGGGCGATCGATGCCTTGGGCCTGAGTACGCAGTCGCTGGCGGTGATGTTCATTGGGCTGGATAACCTGCGTTCCATCCGCGACTCCGTCGGGGTGGCCACCGCTGACGAGGTGGTGGGCCAGGCGGCTAGCCGGCTACGGCAGGTGCTGAACCAGGATCAGCAGGCGGCTCGGTTCAGCGACGCCTTTCTCACGGTACTGATTCCCAACCTGCTCGGCGAACCGCTGCTGGCGTTGGCCCGGCGCATCCGCGACGCGCTGGAAACCGGCTTCTACAAGGTCGGCGAGCAGGCCATGCTGTTGCGGACCAGCGTCGGCATCGCGCTGGCAACCGATCGTAGCCAAGATCATCTGATGTTGATCCAGCGGGCCGATTCGGCCTGCGGTCTGGCGCGGGAAGCCAAGGGGGAGCGCATTGTCCTGCAGCAGAGCGGGCCAGCGGTCAAACGTGACCAGGACGCCTCGTTGCGGGAGCGGATGCTGGATCAGGTGCGTGAGATTTTCGAGCACGAACGACTCTGGCTGATGTTCCAGCCTATCGCCAGCATGAGGGGGAATACCAACGAGCGCTACGAGGTATTGCTGCGGCTGCGCGGCAGCGACGGTCAGGAACTGGTTCCGGGCAGCGTGTTCGGCGTGGTTTACAACCATGAGGTGGGGCGGATGCTGGATCGCTGGATCATCGAGCACGTGCTCGACATGCTGCGGCAGCGCCAGTCGGCAACCACGGTGTTCATCAAGATCCTGCCGGTGACGATGCAGGATCGGACGCTAAGCAACTGGTTGCGCGAGCGGCTGGAACAGACCGGGGTGGAGGCGCAGCGCCTCGTGTTCCAAGTGGCGGAAGCCACCGCCGAGCGCAGCCTGCGCGACATGTTCGGTTTCCTGGGCGGCATCAAGATGCTGGGCTGCGGGTTCTGCCTGGACCGCTTTGGCCGGGGCGCGGACTCGCTGTCGCTACTCAAGAACCTGGGCGCCGATTATGTCAAGCTGGATATGTACTTCGTCAATGGCATCGCCAGGGATCCCAAGAAACAGGCCCAGATCAGGGAACTGGTGCAGAATCTGGAGACCTTGGGGGCGACCACCATCGTCGGTGGGATAGAGGACGTGAAAGCCATGCCGATTTTATGGTCGCTAGGCGTGGATCTGATCCAGGGGTTTTTCCTGCAGCGCCCCTACCGCGAAATGAGCTACGATTTTTCCGAGACGGCGTTTTAGCGATCGAGGGTCAGGGGTCAGGAATCGGGGGTCGGGAATCACGCAACAGCACGGCGTAGCCATCCCGGTAGCTGGGATGGCGGAACTCGAAGCCGCTGGCGCGCAACCGGGTATTGTGGCAACGCTTGCTGGCCCGCATCCGCGGCGGATCGCCGGTCCCGGCGCCCGGTTTCAAGGGTGGATTCGTGGCCAGCGGGGGTTCCGGCAGGCCGAGTTGGGTTGCCAGCCAGCTCAGCACCTCGCCCAGCGGCGCCGGGTCGTCATCCACGGCGAGATACAGCGACGCTGGCTCCGGCAGAAACAACAGGTGTTCCAACACCCGGGCGCAGTCGTCGCGGTGGATGCGGTTGGTGTAGAGCGGCGGGCCAGCGGGCCGGGTGGCGGTTCCATCGCGGACGCTGTCGATCAGCCGGGTGCGGCCGGGGCCGTAGATGCCGCCGAAACGGACTACCATCGCCGGCCAGCCGCTGTCCCATATCAACCGTTCGCCCGCGCGGATGCAGCGACCGCTGAAGCTGTCGGCCGCGGCGGGCGAGTCCTCGTCTACCCACTCGCCCTGGTGCTGGGCGTACACCGATGTGCTGGAGGCGAACAGCAACCGACGGGGTTGCTGGCCCGCCCGGCGCAGGGCGTCGAGCAGGTTGCGGACACCGACGACATAGGCGGCCTGGTAGGCGGCCTCGCCGAAGCCGGCGGCGGCGGCGCTGTAAACCACGCTATCCAGCGCCGGCGGCAGAGCGTTCAGGGTCGCCGGGTCGGTCAAATCGGCCGCCAGCGGCCGGACGCCGGATGGCAAATCAGCCGGGCGGCGCTTCAAACCCCAAACCTCATGCCCGGTCGCGTTCAAACTCTGGCCCAAGGTCGCGCCGACATCGCCGCAGCCGGCGATTAAAATACGTGCCATGCAAAAATCCTCGTGAAACGGAAAGCGGATGACTCCAGATGAGTTCGGTCGGCGCGTGCTGGACTGGTTCGACGTACACGGCCGCAAGCGTCTGCCCTGGAAAGCGAACCCCACGCCGTATCGGGTTTGGGTGGCGGAGATCATGCTGCAACAGACTCAGGTGGCGACGGCGATCCCCTATTATGAGCGGTTCGTGGCGCGCTTTCCCGACTTGGTGAGTTTGGCCGACGCCGATCTGGGCGAGGTGCTGGGGCTGTGGGCCGGATTGGGATACTACGCTCGCGCCCGGCATTTGCACGAGGCGGCGCGAATCGCGCGCGATTGGTATGGTGGAGCGATGCCGCTGGATAGCGCCGTACTCCAGGCATTGCCGGGCATCGGCCGGTCGACGGCGGGGGCGATTCTGGCGCTGGCGGCCGGGCAGCGGCAGCCGATTCTGGACGGCAACGTCAAGCGGTTGCTGGCGCGGTTCGCGACGGTCGCGGGCTGGCCTGGCCAGCCGCGGGTGCTGGCGGCGTTGTGGGAACTGGCGGAACGCTACACGCCGGTCGAGCGGGTGGCGGATTACACCCAGGCGGTGATGGACCTCGGGGCGATGATTTGCACTCCGCGCCGCCCGCGTTGCGAGGATTGCCCGCTGGCGGACGGTTGCGTGGCTCATGCCCGGGGGCGGGAATCGGATTATCCCGCGCCGAAACCGAGGCGGGACTTGCCGGTGCGGGCCACGCGGATGCTGTTGCTGCGCGGGGCGGAGGATGAGGTACTGTTGGAACACCGGCCGCCGGTTGGCATCTGGGGCGGACTGTGGGGTTTTCCCGAGTGCCCGCTGGAGGTGGATATCGCCGACTGGTGCCGGGAACGGTTGGGACTGGAGGTGACGGTCGGGACGCCGTGGAAGGTGTTGCGGCATAGTTTCAGCCATTTTCATCTGGACATCACGCCGGCGCCGGCGGCGGTGACGGGGTCGGGCGGGATGGTGATGGAAGGGGAGCGGTTTGTCTGGTATAACACCCGCCACCCTGACGACCGGGGGGTGGCCGCGCCGGTGCGGCGGTTGCTGGCGATGTTGGCTAGCGAACTGTAGAAGAACGGGAATCAGCCAATGGCTCGAATGGTGAAGTGCGTCAAGCTCGGCGTCGACGCCGAGGGTTTGGATCGTCCGCCTTATCCGGGGGAACTGGGCAAGCGGATTTTCGAGAATGTCTCCAAGCCGGCTTGGCAGCAATGGCTGCGACAGCAGACCATGCTGATCAACGAATACCGGCTGACACCGTTCGAGCCGAAGGCCCGCCAGTTCCTGGAAGAGCAGATGACTCAGTTTTTCTTCGGTGAAGGCGCGGTGTTGCCGGAGGGCTACGTGCCGCCGAAAGTGTAAGCCAGCTTGACGGCTATCGCGCAAGCTGCTTAAATGCGCCCCTCTTTCGCGCGGCGCGCGATCCGGCCAGGTAGCTCAGTTGGTAGAGCAGCGGACTGAAAATCCGCGTGTCGTTGGTTCGATTCCGACCCTGGCCACCAAATTCAAGCACTTAGCATTCCGCAACAGTCCCCGTTTGAAGTTTGCGGGGATTTTGCGGGACTTGCTTCCCACTCATTCGCTCGCCTCAATACCACCAGTTCCGGGCGTTGCTGGTCACGTTCACTGATCCGATTGGCCCCTTACAGCAATCTCGCCAGTTCCGGCGCGCAGTAATGCGTGGTGATCCGCCCCGAGCGGTGCCCCAATAAGTCCTGGCGGTCCTCAAAGGAAACGCCAGCCGCCCGCAAGCGCCGCCCGTAGGTATGCCGCAAATCGTGTACCCGCACGTCGGGCAAACCCGCACGGGTCCGGGCCTTGATCCAGGCGTGGTTGAGCATCCGGGTCACCGGGTGGCCGCGAAACGTAAAAACATACTCGGGATGCTTGCCGCGCTGCGCCTCGATGATCGACAACGCGACCCGGTTGAGCACGATCAGCCGGTCGTCCCCGTTCTTGACCCGCCGCCCCGGCAGGACGAACACGCTGGTGGTCAGTGCCGGCAACCGCATTTCCTCATCCCAACGTAGCCGACAGACCTCGCTGTCCCGGCACCCGGTGTTGACCACGAACAGCGCCATGATCTTCAAGTGCGGGGGCAGCTCCCGCAACAGCCGGTCCTGCTCGGTCCCACGACAGCGGGTGGGGCTGGCGTCGGTTGTGGTCTGGCAGGAGCCGGATTTTCGGTGCGCCCGCCAGCCAGGTCAGCCCGTACCCATCAATCCACTCGGTTGCCGCCAGGTTCAGAATGTGGCGAATCACTTTGAGCGTGTGATTGATGGTGCCGGGCGCGATGCCTTGCCCTTGCCGGTCGCGGATGAAGGGTTCCATCACCCCCATATGCAACCGGCCCAGCGCCGTCTGCCCGATATAGGGCATCACCTGCCGCAGGCGCTGCGCGTCATCGGCGATGCTGCGCTTGTGCAGGTTTTCATTCAAGAACTTGGTGGCCGCCGCCTCGAAGCTGCGTGAGGGGCGTAACCCCGTACACGCTGGCCTGGCGGATTTCTTCCAGGCGTCGGGTTAGGTAACGGTTTGCTTCTTCGAGGTCGCCCGTGCGGCAGCTTTCACAAAGTCGCTGGCCGCTGACGATTTTGTCGAGGTGCCATACCCCGTTCCTTTTAACAAGGCCGGGTGAGCGTTTTCTGGCCATGGTTTACCTCCATCACCTGGCCGTCCGTTGCGGGCTTTATATTGATCAACCCAGGCGTCCAAATCAAGCCGGTCAAAGGCGATGCCTTGGTTGCCAATGGGGATTTCCATCAGGTGCGGACGGACTTCCCGGTTGAAGCGGTTGCGGTCCATCCCCAGGTATGCTGGGGCATCGCGGTGACGAATAAGCCTGGGTAGCGGTGACATACAGAATTTACCGGTGAGGTGTCCATGGCTGGGCTTGGGCGGGGATATCGAACAAATCTCCCGTGGCTTTGCCCGTTCGGCGGCTGCGATAGGCGGTTTTTGCGTGGTGGTGCGCGTCATACGCCAGGTGGCAGCGCTGGCACAGCGCGCGCAAGTTCGCCGGGTCGTTGTGTTCCGGCGTGTGGTCGAGGTGGGCGATGGTCAAGACCACGCGGCTGCCGGTGATCGGATGGGGCTGATGATTCGCGGCGTGGCAAAACTCGCAACGATGGCCGGCGCGCTCCAGGATCGCGGCACGAATGGCTTTCCAGTTCGCCGGGTAGCGGTGTTGGTTCTCGGCCTTGATCGGCATGGCTCATGCTCCAGCGCCGTCCGTGGCGCGATGGTGGTTAATCCAGGTCGGGCGCGTTCGCCGTCATCAATTGATAGGCGCGCGTGGTGGTGGCCACATCGACCGCGCAATAAGTCAGCACGGTGGCAATCTGGCCGTCCTGGAACAGCCTCGGGCATTCCGCGCCGCTCATGTGCTGCTTGGGGCGTGGAATGCCGAACGACGCTGCAACGGTGTCCAGGCTCGGGCAAAAGTCGTCGCGGTGTTCCATCGAGAACGCTTTGAACAGGCTGGCGGTGTCCACGGTCTCGGCCTTGTTCTCGTCGCGCAAGCGGGGTTTGAGAATCTCCGGGAGGCGCAACGAATGCCGAACATACGCATGGCGCAATTTCGGAAGATCGAAGGCGCGGATGTTGTGTCCGACGACCGTTGTTTCGGCGGTGGTGTTGGTATCCAGCCAGAACCGCAACGCTTGAATCAGGCCGCGCTCGTCGCCGCATGGCATCACCGGCCAGCCGTCGATTTCCGGCGCGCTGGCGTCCATGCCGTTCAAGATCAACCGGGTTCGGTCGGTCTGGATCGCCACGCACAGGATGGGGCTGGCGTCCAGCAACGCGGCTTTCTCGATGATCTTCTCGGCGGCTTCCCGCCGTTTTGCCGCTACGGTGTCCGGTTTCCAGTTGCCGGGGGCCTTCCATTCCTCCATAGCGGCGGCTATCGCCTGGGTGGGCGCATTGCCGGTTTCCAAGTCGAGCACGACAAAGGCCGCGCTCGGTTGCGGGATGATCGGGGTTACTGTTGCGAACATGGCTATTTCCTCCAACCGCGATTGCCGTAGCTGTTTCCGCCCCAACCGCCGCTGTCCTTCGGCTCCCACACGTCCAGCGGTAGGCCGGCGCTCTCCAGTTGATCGAGCGTGTTGTTGAGGGCGCTCGGACTGCTGGCGCATTCTGCTGGTAGCCATAGGGTTAGGCGGATGGTTCCGCGTCCGCGTCCGATCTTGACGGGCACGCCTACTCCCTGAATGGCGGCGGGAGCGGCGGCTTGTGGTGGCGTCCAGCCGGTGGCGGCTGGCGTGGCGCTGGCTTTCGCCAACAGGGCGTTCATGGCGTTCAACAGGTCTTGCGGGGTCTGCTCGTTCATGGTGTCGATCTCTGGTGTTGCGCCGTCCCTGGCGCTGGGTGGTGGTTAGGCCGCTTGGTTGATGGCTAGGCCGGCTTGGAATCCGAGTTGATACGCTTGATCAAGCGCAACCGGGGCGGTGATCTCGCCAGCCGTCAGCGCGCGCTTGATGTCGGCCAGAGGATCAACCGGGGCCTTGACCTTGCCGCGCTTGGCCTTGGCTTTGGCCGCTTCCGCTTCAGCCCGCGCCGCTTCAGCCCGCGCCGCTTCAGCCCGCGCCGCTTCTTCGATCTTGCGTTGCTGCGCGTCCAGTTCGGCGCGCTGGCGTTCCATCGCTTTGCGTTCGGCGCGTTGCCGGGCTTCTTCGGCTTCGAGGGCTTTCCTGGCTTCCGCTTCGATTCGCGCCTGTTCCGCTTGCCGGGCCGCTTCCGCCTTTCTCAGTTGTTCTAGTGGTTCAACTGGGCTGAGTTGACTTAAAGCGGGGAATGGGATTTCCTGTAGGAGTACCCCTGACCAGGAGCCTGACCATGCCGCTGCCCAAATATGTAGTCCGTTTGACGGTTGAGGAACGC
>JBATNZ010000292.1:0-42252 GCA_049290615.1 Candidatus Contendibacter sp. | reverse complement strand
GGGTCCGCTGGCGAGCATTTACCGCACCAACAGTTCCGGGGCGCTGTCGTCGCTGTCCTGGGCCGATGGGCTGGTGGAACTGCCGGAGGAGTGCGCCGGGGTCGCGCCCGGCGACGCGGTGGACTATCTGCCGTTTAGCGGATTGGGGGTGGAGTAGCGGAGAGGCCAAGTTCGCCCACGGAATATTCCACGTGGAATATTCCGGCTGGCTCAGACCTCGTTCTCCCGCACTCCCAACCGCTCCAGAATCCCGTCGCACTCCTCCAGGCTGCCAAAACCGATCTCGATTCGCCCGCGTCCCCGGGCGGCGTCGTAACGCAGCCGCACCGGCGCGGTCAGCCGCTCCCGCAGCCGTTCCTCCAACCGCGCCAGGTCGGGATCGCGCGGCGTAACGGTTCGAGACCGGGGCGCGGCCGTCAGCAAGGTCCGCCGGTGTTCCAGTTCCCGCACGCTCCAGCCCGCGTCGGCCGCCTGTTCGGCCAGCCGAAGCTGTACTTCGCGCGGCAGGCCAAGCAGTATCTTGCCGTGGCCCGCCTCCAGCCGTCCGTCCTCGATGAATGCCTGCACCGCCGGGTCCAGGCCGAGCAGGCCCAGCGCCTTGCTGATCGCCGACTGCGAGACGCCGAGCAGTTCCGCCAGTTGTTCCTGGGTCAGCCCAAATTCCTCGCGCAAGCGCCGCAGCGCCCGCCCTTCCTCGATCGGGTTCAAATCCCGGCGCAGCAGGTTTTCCACCAGGGCGATGGCGGCGGCGGTTTGATCGTCGGCTTCCCGCACCATGACCGGGACCTGACTCAAGCCGGCCCGTTGCGCCGCCTGCCAGCGCATGTGTCCGGCCAGGATTTCGTAGCCGCCGTCCGCCAGCGGTCGCGCCACCAGCGGTTCGATCACCCCGAACTGGCCGATACTCTGCGCCAGTTCGGCCAGATACGCCTCGTCGAGGCGCTGGCGCGGCTGGTAGCGACCCGGGACAAGCTGGTCGAGGTCCAGTTGCCGGATGTCGCCCGCGCCGCCGCCATCGCCCGCCATCAGCTTACCGTCGAAGTGATGGCCACCCGCGCCAATCCAGTCGCCCAGATTTTTTAAAGACTTGCGACGGCTCATACCAGCACCTTGGTCCGGTCGGCTTCGGCGGCCTCGATGCCGCTGAGGATTTCCTGCTGCCAGAGTTGGCGCACCGCCAGCAGAATTTCGGCATTGACCCCGTCCAGCATCATGATCGCCCGGTGGTAGGTATCGCGGGAGCCGCGTGGCTGGTCGATTTCGTAAATACTGAGCTGATCGCTGGCGGATTTCTGCAATTCCTTGGTCAAACCCATGCGGTTGCTCAGAATCAACTCGCCATAAGCGCCGTTGATCACCGCGATGTTGTTGAGCGTCTCGGTGCTGGCGTCCACCTTGGTCAACAGGATGTTGAGCCGCTGCACGTTGATCTCCCGCTCGTACAGCGCACACACCTGCTCCAGGATGCGGAAATACTGGACGCTGGAGGAGATGTCGTACATGTGCGGGACGATGGGCATGAGAATCAGGTTGGCGGCGGCGATGGCGTTCAGCGCCAGCATCCCCAACGAGGGCGGCGTGTCCACCACAATGACGTCGTAGCGGTCCTCGACGGTCTTCAGGGCCCGGTGCAGCCGCACCGGCGGTGGTCCCAGGGTTTCGTTCTGGCGCTCCTCCGGCTGCGACAGCTTCCAGTCGGTGTATTGCAGGGCCAGCCGCGCCGGCGCCAAGTCCAGATTATCCCAATGCGTGCGCTTGATCGCCGCTTCAAGCCGCGCCGGCGCTTCGGTCAGGGCCGGAAACAGATCGTCGCCGTCGTTCAAATCGAGATCGGGGATGAAGCCGAACGCCCCGGTGGTGGTGGCCTGCGGGTCGGCGTCCACCAGCAGCACCCGGTAGCCCTCGCGCGCCAGATACTGGGCAAAGTGCAGCGACATGGTGGTTTTCGCCACCCCACCCTTGAGGTTGGAAAACACCACCCGCACGCAACTGGCTCCCAGGGGACGGGTGGGGCGCTTGCCGATGATTTCGCGAATGCGGTTGACTTCGTTGTAGTTATAGATTCGTCGCTGGATCGAGCCGGCTTCCACCAACCGCGGTTCGGGCAGTTCGCCGCGCGTTTCCAGGTTACGCAGGTGGTTGGCGGTGCAGCCGGCCAGTTGCGCCGCCCGCTCGATGCCGAACTCGGGTAGGGTCTTGACCGAATGCCGCGCGCCGAGGGCCTCCAGCAAGCGGCGCTGCATCTGGCCGCCGCGCTCGGCCGCGTTGCGGCACAGGGTTCGAAAATTGAATCGCATCGCTTGCATCGGGCTGGCTCCGACAATAAGAATAACTGGCTGTTGGTGATTTTATCGCATTCAAGCAGAATTTTGACGCACGACTTGAAAATAGGCAACTCATCCGGATCGCGGCATGGTTGAGTGACTGTTCCAGTCCTGGTGATTCAGTAAAAATTCATCCGCGCTCGCGCGGGATGCGCTCCGAGGTCAACTACCAGCGCATGGCGCGACCGGGCGGATGATCCGACGGGAGCAGCGAAATGAAACTCAAAAGTTCATTGTTGGGTGTGGGATTGTTATTGATGGACGCCGGCGATGGCCGATACCTTTCGGCCGGAACGGGGTGCGCTGTGATGATGTCGCGCGAATCTGCTACGACCGCGGTTCGCCCAGTGTGGATCTGACCCGGCAATACTTCGGGCGGGAGGCCGCGCGAGCGCTTCGGCGGGAGTCACGGCGTGAAGAGGGCGAACAGCATGGGCGCGTGTTCTACCCTGAGCCAGGCGTGCGTTGCAACCGCGCCGCACAGGTTTGCTACAACCAGCGCGGCAAGCCGAGCATCAGATTAACCCGCGATTATCCGGGCTTCGACGCCGCCCGCCGCCTGGAGCGGCGGTCTCCCTCGAATCAAGGTTATTCGAACCAATAGGCCGTACAAAAACGCTGCTCAGTCGTCTCGCGGGTCGGGCACGGCGTCTTCTGGCGCGTCTTCTGGCGCGGCGACTGGCGCGTCTTCTGGCGCGGCGACATCCTCGCTGGGCGCCTCGGCGATTTCGGCCGCCATCGGTTCCGCCACCGCAACATCCACCCAGCGTGGACCCAGCAACGCCTTGGCTTCGCCCAGATGCCAGGCGACGTCGTCGAGATCGGTGTGGGATTTGTGGACCCAGGCCTCGCCCCAGTAGAAGTTGCAACTGGTCTCGGCCCGCAGCAGATGCCAGTGCGCTTCGTTCAGCACCCGGGTCAGTTCGGGATTGGCATCGCCGGCCCGCGCCGCCGCCCGCGCCACCGCGTGGAACTCGCGGCTGATGTCGTGGACGCGGACCATCGTGTCACGCTGGACCCAGGAGCCTTGCCACTGGTGGAAGTCCCAGCCGTGATGCGTGTCGGTGTTCCAGGCGCCGCGCCGCACCGTGACCCGGCCATGCGCACCGAATCGATCCAGATAGTCGCTGATAAAAGTCGGCCGCAGGGTCGAATGACCGGCGCGGATTTCCTCCAGCGCCTCGTGATAGAAGTAGGTCCAGAAATTGGACTTCGCGGCGACGTTGCGGAACCAGCCGCCGTTGTCGCCGTCGGTGGCCGTGGTCACCAGCGGTGGAAAATCACACCACTTGGTGCGCTCGTGCAGCTCGTGATAGAACCAGCCATAGTCCATGCCGGCCAGTTGAGCGTCGGACAATTCGCGGTCGCGGACGATGATGACGATCTCTTCGCCGCCGTACTCGGCGATGTGCGGCCGGTAACGCAGTTCCTGCCAGTGCATCGAGTCCACCGGGTCCACGTACTCGCAGTCCACCATAACGTAGCGGTAGCCGGCTTTCTTCAGGTGCGGGATCAGCCGCATGTCGAAGCCCATTTCCGGCGGCCAGAAACCGTTGAACTGGTTCCGCCACAGCAGATGGCGGGCGCTAATCTGCCAGCGGGTGATGTGCTCGTCCCAGTCGGCTTCCGGGATCAGCGCCAGCACCGGGTGGTAGTAGCCGGTGCCGAGAATCTCGAACAATTTCTGGTTTTGCAGGTGCCAGAGCAACTTGCCGCAGTCCACGATACCGTAGGCGCGCTCCTGGAAACCGGGGTTGGACAGCGTTTCCAGCAGCGTCCCCGACAGCGACAGATGCACGCGGGCAATATCCTGGTAATCCCACAGCGCCCGCGGCATGCGGTCGTAGGCAAACAGGATTTCCTTGGCTTCCCACTCGCTGGTTTCGAGCAGGCGATCCAGATTGCTCGGGGGCTGATGCATGTTCAGCACTAGGGCATGGTGAATCTCTCGCATCGCGCTTCTCCTTGTTCTAGTTGGGTGGGCGATGGCGAAAATCCATGGCCCATACGGGTTTATCGCCCATAAGGATACAACAAAGAACCGGCTCCGGTTACTGCGCAAGCGTCAACCCGGCGGCCGGGCGCCAGTCAGATTTACCGTCAGCGGCGGCAGGGTATTGATGTGGATGCCCTGTTGCGGCATCGGCAGGGTAATGCCGTGCTCGCGGAACAAATCCCAGATTTCCAGCATCACGTCGCTGGAGATGTTGCGGATGCCGTTCTGCACGTCGCGAATCCAGAACCGCAACTCCAGCAGCAGGAAGCTCTCGCCGAATTCCAGCAGCAGCGCGCGCGGTGCCGGATCGGCCAGCACTCGCGCCGGTCGGCCGGCGCCCCGCACCATCAGCGCCAGCGCCTGGCGCACGTCGGTGTCGTAGGAAATCCGCACCTGGACTTTGAGCCGCGCCAGATCGTTGCGGTGCGACCAGTTGATCACCTGATGGGTAATCAACTCCTCGTTGGGAATCAGATATTCGGTACCGTCGCGGGTCTCCACCGACACGTAGCGCGCGCCCAGCGAAGCCACCCAGCCGTAGGTTTCGCCGATCTGGATGACGTCGCCCGGCTTGATGGACTTGTCCATCAGCAGCAAGATTCCGCTGATCAGATTGGAAATGATGGTTTGCAGGCCGAAGCCGAGGCCCACGCCGAGCGCGCCGCTGAACAACGCCAGGGCGGTGAAATCAACTCCGGCGCTGGCCAGCGCCACCAACACCGCCATGGTGATCAAGCCGCCTTTGAGCAACTTGCCGAACAGCACCTGCACCGACGGGGTCAGGCTGGGCAGATGCAGCAATCGTCGCTCCAGTGCCCGCGAGATTAGCACCGCCGCCCACAGCATGACCCCGAAATAGAACATGCTCTTGAGTACGGTCAGCAACGACAGGCGCGTTTGGCCGAGGTTCAGGGCCAGCCGGTCGAGCAGGGTGAAAGTTGGATCGAGCAGGTCGAGAATCGCCAGCGCGGCGAGGCTATAGGCGGCGATCACCAGCGCCCGCGCCCACACCGGTTCGCGCACAACCATGGAAAACAGCCCAATGGCGATCCAGGCGGCCAGCAAATGGATGCCCATCCGAATCCAGTGGTGGGGCCAGCCAAACCGCGTGGCGACGCCGCCGGCGACCACGAGTCCGGCGATCCACAACAGCGGAAAGACCAGCGAACTCAGGGCCAGCAGGGCATGCTGGCCGTAATCGCCGGTCACGCGATCCCGGATGCGCCAAGTCAACCACGGATGGACGAAATCGTGAATCCACCAGGCAGTGAAGCCAGTGCCGACCAGGGCGGGGATCTGCATGGCGGTATGGACAATGTGCGCGGGGGTGAACAATTCCCCGCCCAGCCAGTTCCAGACTGTTCGCAGCCAGGCCAGGAACAAATCGCTGTCGAAAAAAGGTGGTTGCATAGGTGCGGTGGCGGGTTGGCGTATGCGGCAAGCTTAGCCGGCGGTGCCGGTCGCCGCCATGGCGGGATTGGAAAAAGCCGGGATAACGGGCATCATGTCCAGAATCATAATTTTTTCAAAGCGCTATCCGCATGATGGGGCAACATGTCCCGGCGAACTCCCATGAACATCCTCGAATACCGCGATCTCGATCTATCCGGCCTCCGGAAATCCTACCAGAAGGTCATGGAGGCACTGGCGCGGGGCGATTTCCGCGCCGCCGAGGTCAAAAAATTGGCGGAGAGCGATTACTACCGCGCCAAGCTGGACGATACCAACCGCCTGCTGTTCAAGATCGCGCGCCATCAGGGCGAGAGCTACCTGCTGATTCTGGATGTGATTCGCCAGCACGCCTACGAC
Source organism: Candidatus Contendibacter sp. (assembly GCA_049290615.1). Classification (GTDB taxonomy): domain Bacteria; phylum Pseudomonadota; class Gammaproteobacteria; order Competibacterales; family Competibacteraceae; genus Contendibacter. The sequence goes on along the minus strand of JBATNZ010000292.1, from coordinate 36,123 downwards.
AAGTCGCGGTTCCTGCGCGGGGCGAAAATCGACGAGGCCAAACTGGTCCCCCTGGCCCAGCCGCCGGCGGACCCCGAGCTGCCGGAACTGGCCTATGTCAATCCCGCCAACCGTCATTTTCATTTCCTGGACAAGATTCTTTCCTTCGATCCGGTCCAGCAGGACATTTACGACCTGCGCCTGCCGCTGATCGTGATCGGTCCGGCGGGCAGCGGCAAAACCGCCATCACCCTGGAAAAGATGAAACAGGCCCGGGGGCGGATTCTGTACGTCACCCTGTCGCCCTATCTGGTGGAGAACTCGCGCAATCTGTACTACGCCCAGCACTACGAAAACGACGATCAGGATTTGACCTTCCTGTCGTTTCGCGAGTATCTGGAAACGCTGCGGGTGCCCGAAGGCCGGGAGATCAGCTACAGCCGGTTCGCCGGCTGGCTGGCGCGATTTCCCAAGGCGCAGCGGGTGGGCGACGCCCACAAGCTGTACGAGGAATTCCGCGGCGTGATCACCGGTCCGGCCGTGGACAAGCCGTATCTGAGCCGGGCGAACTATCTGGAACTGGGGGTACGGCAATCCATCTTTCTGGCCGAGGAGCGGGAACTGGCCTATACGCTGTTCGAGAAGTACCTGGCGTTCCTGCAGGACAGCCGGCTGTATGACCCGAACATCCTGGCTCACGAATATCTGTCCCTGGTTCAGCCCGACTACGAGTTCGTGGTGGTGGACGAAGTCCAGGACATCACCAACATCCAGCTCAAGCTGATTCTGCGTAGTCTGAAACAGCCACATAATTTCCTGCTGTGCGGCGATTCCAACCAGATCGTCCATCCCAACTTCTTTTCCTGGTCCAATCTCAAGTCGCTGTTCTATCGGGCCGAGGACCTGGAAGCCGGCCACATCACCCGGATTCTGCACGCCAACTACCGCAATGCGGCGGCCATCACCGATCTCGCCAATCGCCTGCTGAAAATCAAGCAGCGCCGCTTCGGTTCGATCGATCGCGAGAGCAACTACCTGATCGGGACCGTCGGCGAGCGGGCCGGCGGCGTGGAGTTTCTGCCCGACGGCGAGGCGCTGAAAAAGGAGTTGAACCAGAAAACCCGGCGCTCCACCCAGTTCGCCGTCCTGGTGATGCGCGACGAACAGAAGGCCGAGGCGCGGCGGTTTTTCGACACCCCACTGCTGTTCAGCGTCCACGAAGCCAAGGGCCTGGAATACGAGAACGTCATCCTGTGGAATTTCGTCTCCGGCGAGCGGGCTTCCTTTCAGGCCATCGTCGACGGGGTCGACGCCGCCGATCTCGACAACGATCTGGCCTATGCCCGGGCGCGCGACAAGACCGACAAAGCAGCGGAGGTCTACAAGTTTTTCATCAACGCCCTTTACGTCGCCATCACCCGGGCGGTCGGCACGCTGTATCTGATCGAGAGCGATACCCGTCATCCGCTGCTGGATTTATTGGGACTCAGGGACGCCCGCCAGCAGGTGGCGCTGGCGGCCCAGCAGTCGAGTCTGGAAGAATGGCAGGCCGAGGCGCGCAAGCTGGAATTGCAGGGCAAGCAGGAGCAGGCCGAGGAGATCCGGCGCGGCATCCTCAAGGTTCAGCCCGTACCCTGGGAGGTATGGAACAGCGAGCGCGTGCCCGATTTGCTGGAACGCGCCTTCGATCCCAAACAGATTTCGCGCAAGCCCAGACAGGCCTTGTTCGATTACGCTCTGTACTACGACGATCCGCCCTTGATCGACCAGCTTGATCGGCACCGGTTCGAGCCAGCCCGGCCCTTGATCGAATACCGGCGTGACAATTTGTTCCTTCTGTACAAGCAGGCTTATTCCCGCCAACGGTCCGGCTTGCTGAAACGGCATTTGAGTCCCTACGAAGGCCGCCATTTCAAGGACATTCTCCAACAGTGCGACCGCTATGGCGTGGATTACCGCAATCCGTTCAACCACACGCCGCTGATGCTGGCGGCGCGAGCCGGCAATATCGCGCTGCTCGATGCTTTGCTGGAACGCGGCGCCAATGCCGACTGCCTCGACAATTACGGTCTGACGGCGTGGCAATGGGCCTTGCTGCGGGCTTTTGAGGAGGGGGACTATGCGACACGCCCGTTTCCCGCCGTCCACGAACGTCTACAGGCGTCCAGCGTGAGTCTCAAGGCGGCGGATCGGCTGATCAAACTGGATAACCGGGTCGGTGAATTTATGGTGTTCCAGACATTTTTCGTGCTATTGCGAGCCAAGATCAACGACACGATGGGCTGGTGGCGCACTGGCTTCAAGGCGGCCGATTTTAGCGAGCGCTTCGAACATCTTCCCGACGGGGTTATTCCGCCGCACCGCAAGAAGCGCACCTACTTCAATGCCCTGCTGGCCCGCAACGAGATCGACAGCAACAATCCCTACAACCGTCATCTGGTCAAGCGCATCGGCACCGGCTATTACCTGCTCAATCCCCACCTGGACGTGCGCCAGGGCGACGACTGGATCAATGTCTACCATCTGGCCAACCTGCCGCTGATGGAGCGGACCAGCGGGGGGCATAACAAGCTGCTTGAGGTTTTACAACAGTTGATGGCTGGGGCTGGGGAAGGGCAGAACAAGGTACCGGGCTAAAACCGGTGTAGACAGTTTGGCTGGTGGCGGGAGCTACGGCCATCGCGAGAATCAAACTCATTACTACGCGGGTCATCGTTTCACTCCTCTCGACTGTTCTGAGATTGTGCGGCCCCCATGGGTTTTGCTGGTCCGCTGTTGGCTCTTGCTATCCACTTGAGCGCGGCCGTGTGCGGTTAAATTGTTGATTTTATTTTGTAACCCATGGAAGCAGGTTCCAGGGAAGAAGATCCGTGATAAATCCGTGCTCCTGGCATCGGCGAGTTGTGCTGGACCGCCGCGTAACGCTGCCACAGCGCGAAACCCCCGCCGGCCAGCGCCGCCGCCAGCAGGATGGCGAAGGCGATCTTCCACGGGCTATAGGGCCGTTCGCCCTGGACCTCCCCCGTGCGGCCGTTGATCACGAAGCGATGCGTTTTGTCGCGGAAGCGGAAGGCCGACATCCACACCGGCAGCAGGATGTGCTTGAAGTGGATTGCGCCGTAGCGGGTGTCGGCGGCGTGAATGCGCTGGTGGTCGCCGCCGATGTCGCGTTCGATGTCGCGGCTGATGGTGGGGGCCATGATCTCCCGCGCGCGTTCGAAACCCTGCTCCAGTTCCACCTGATACATTTCGCTCTGAAAGCCGCTCAGATACTCCTCCCGATACGGCGTCAGATTCGCCAAATCCCAGGGCTCCAACCGTTCGGTCACCGCTTGCGGCAGCGAGCGGCTGGCCAACACCAGCACGTCGTCGAAGACGCGCGCGACCACGCCGGTCGCCGGTGTCCAGCGAGTCTTGGTCACGATGCGGATGCGCTCGACCTCCTGGCCGTTTTCGATGGCGCGATAGCTTTCCTGGACCTGATAGTTGTCGCCGCGCTCGCCCTGATAGCGGGTGGTGGTATCGGCGTCGTAGGTCCAGTAGGGTACGTACATGCCGGTGAGGCTGGCGTCGTTGCGGGCATAATCCTTGAGTCCGCCGGGGGCGAACCACAGCTTGCCGAGCCAGGTTCGAAACGCCGCGCGGGCCTGATCGCGGACGATCTTGAAGGGCAACAGAGCCTGAACCTGCAATTGGCGATGTTGCGTGGTCTTGGCCACCACCGGCGCGCCGCAGAACGGACACTGGCCGGCGTGGGTAGCCGCGTCGAAGCTGAAGGACGCGCCGCAGGGATCGCAATGAATGGCGATGTTTTCGCTGGCGGGAGCGGTATTAACCAGATCGCGCAGCGTTTGGCGGAAATCCTGTTCCAGGATGGGCGCGGCGGCGGCGGCGATGCGGTTTTCATGGCCGCAGTGGGCGCAGCGTAGCGCGTCGATACCGGGCGCGAATTCGAGCGACGCGCCGCATTGCCCACAGGGGAAACGGCGGAGTTCCGGAGTGTTGTCGGAGGCGGGCGTTTCGGGTTCCTGACGCATACAAGGAATTCCTCCAAGACGGTTTTTACAGAAGTCTAACAGGTTCGGGGTCGGGTTTTCCGAACCCCGGTGTTGACACGTTTACATCTTCTTTACGCTGCGCCGCCTTGTTTTTACCCCGTTTTTTCAGCCATCGGCCTACCCTTCACAACATCGAAACTATCGTGTGGAGGTACACCATGGACGATCTGTTCATGTTGGGAGTCATGCTGGGTTTTTTTCTGCTAATGACCTTTTTGATCGAACTCTGCGCCTGGCTAGTCCGGAGGCGCTGACGTGAACGGATCACCGGCTCAATGTTGTTCGGGGGATTTCAATGTTTTCCGAAAGCGATTGTTGGGTACTGATTTATCAAGAGATGATGCAGCGAACGGCTGCGTTAACGCAGGAGCAATTCGTGAACGACGTTTCATCCAGATTCGGTATGCCAGATAAGAAGCGTCGTGGAAAAAACACACCGGATGCCAAGCAAAAGACGCCCGTCATCTTTTCCTGAATCGCCTGAACCGCTCCGACATGACGGAAGTCGCGCATCGTCATGCGGCGGTCGCCCCGGCCAGCGGCGGTTCCAGCAACAGCAACGCCAGCAAGGCGGTTCGCTCGATCAACTGATCCACGACCACGAACTCATGGTGCGCGTGGGCACCGTCGCCGACCGGCCCCAACCCATCCAGCGTCGCCGTATACTGACTGGTGGTATTGCCATCAGACCCGCCACCGGCCGTTGCCTGCTCCAGATTCAATCCCATTCGCAGGCCGATAGCCTGTGCTACCCGCCACAGGCTCTGGCCGGCCGGCGTGCGTTCCATCGGCGGCCGACCGATGAAGCCCTCGATCATCAGGCTCACGCCCGGCGTCACCGGCGTCAAGCCGCGAATGGCCTGCTCCACCCGGCGCGCCGCCTCGTGGGTCGGCACCCGCACATCGATGATCGCCCGACTTTCCGGCGCCACCACGTTGGGACCGATACCGCCGTCAATCATGCCCACATTGACGGTGACTCCAGCGTCCGGATCGTTCAAGGCGAACAACCGTTGAATCTGATGCGACAGTTCCAGAATGGCGCTGGCCCCTGCCTCGGGATTCAGGCCGGCGTGCGCCGCCCGCCCCTTCACGATCACGGTAAAGCGACCGATCCCCTTGCGGGCGGTCTTCAATCGACCGTCGGGTCCCAGCGATGGCTCCAACACGTAGGCGCGGTTGGCGATACGGGCCAGCCGGCGGATGTAACCTGTGGATTCCCGGCTGCCGATTTCCTCGTCGGAGTTGACCAACACCACGGGCACGACCGGCATGGCCAATCCCAGTTCACGCAGCGCTTGGAGGGCGAACACGATCTGGATCAGCCCCCCTTTCATATCGTATGCGCCGGGTCCCCGGAGGTGGTTCCCTTCCCGCCGTACCGGCATGTTCGCCAGCGTACCCACCGGCCAGACCGTGTCGATGTGGCCCAGTAGCAATTGGATCGGTTGCGTCCGCGAGCGGTCGCGAGGACGGGCGTAGAGCTGGCCACCACTGGTCCGTCCCGCCAAGCGGCGCGGTTCGAACCGCAGCGCCTCCAGCGCCTCCGCCAAGAGGGCGAAGGCCGGCTGCTGAGCGGCAGGGCTCGCCGACGGCGTTTCAGCCCGGACCAACCGCTCCAAAAAGCCCACCATATCCTCGCGGCGGTCGCGCAAATAATCGAGTATCGGCAGCGCGGTGTTCATGTCAGCGCTGGAATCCCGCGGGCAGGGGAAAACCCTGGCTGCGCTCGATGATCGCGAACCGCCCCGGAAACAGATAGGCCAACAGGGGATCGTCGCGGACCAGTTCATTATCCTCACGCTCTTCGCAACGCAGCGCGTCGGTATGGACATGGACGGCGACGACCTTCCCCACCAGCAGACTGTTGCCGTCCAAATCATCCAGCGCGCGGTCGAGCCGGCATTCCAGATACAGATGGCAGCCCTCGACCAGCACCCCATCCACCACCTGCGCCGGAAAGACCGGCAGCGCCAATAGAGACGGTTTGTCCTGGTCGCCGGCGCGCGGCGCGGCGGCCAGACTGGTGACGACCACCTGCTCCGGTCGCGGATAGCTGACCGTAAACGCCCCGCTGCGAACCGCGTTCTGATAGGTGCGATGACGCGGCGTGCAAACAAAACCAAACCAGTTGCGCCAGCTCAGGGGCATGGCCAGATGTTTGGGCGCCAGATCGTGGCCGCCATCCTCCTCGCGGGTGCCCACCAACACCAGTGGAAACACGCTGAAAAACCGCTCCCAGACCGGCTCGTCGAGTGGTAAGGTCAACAAATGTTCGGGCAACGCCATGACCATGCTCCTGTTGCACTCGGCCAACCCTCCACCGCCCTCCCGTTCCAGCCGACCGAGGATCTCGAGGCGCGGGCCGTTCTCGCGAAAAGCCTATTTCATGGGCGGTGGACATACGATTCAACAAGATAAGCCCCATTTTGTCCTGTAGTCAACGTATCCGCATACCGAAAAGAACCGTGATGAGAACTCATAATAATTTTACTTCAAGCCATAAAAATTTAACGGAATTTTTACATCACGGGCTTTATTCTTGTCTCGCCTTGATCAATTTTCTGGCTACTAAAGGTAAAAATTCCATGCGTCGCGAGAGTCGTTTTGCGAGTGATATTCCATGACTAAAAACCTCTGTGAAGAGTTTGAGCGATCAAAAGTTTACGACCATAGACACCTTGATCAAGCGTACCATCTCGCCAGTATTATCGCCGCCAGAAATCCCAGCGCTGGGAGCCATGCTCACATGAAGATGCCCGTTCGGACGTCGCTGAGCCGCATTGCGCAGCTCGATCATTTTGTCACGAAGCCGCTACCGCGCGGCGAGTGGGCGGTGGGTGACTATGTGGTTGGGGAGGTCATCGGGTTGCCCGGCCCCGGTATCGGTATCGAGTTGACCAACGGACGAATGATCCAGGTGGATATCGGCGACCGGTTGCTGGGCGCGTTTGGCGTGCGCTTCGCTACATTGGAAGCGACCGGTACCTGGGAGGCCATCGGGCTGGATGGTCGCATGACCGCGATGACCGCTGGCGGTCTGTTTGGACGGCTGACTTCCAAGTCTCCGCTGATTCCGACCCTCACCGAACTCGTGTACCGCGGCCATGTGATCGTGGCCGGGCGCAAGGCGACCATGCACGATTTCGCGTTATCGGATACCGGCCGCACGTTTGAATTACCAGTGCTGCTGATTGTTGGCAGTTCGATGTCGGCCGGTAAAACTCGCTCCGCGCAGATCATCATTCGCCGCTTGAAAGCATTGGGATTGCGGGTGCTGGCGGCCAAATTGACCGGTGCCGGCCGTTACCGCGATCTGCTGACGATGCGGGATGCCGGCGCCGACTACATTTTCGATTTCGTGGATGCCGGCCTGCCGTCCACGATCTGTCCCGAAGCGGATTACCGGCGAGCGACTGGTGCGTTGTTGTCGCAGATGGCGACCGTTCCGGCGGATGTGGCGGTGATCGAGGCGGGAGCCTCGCCGCTGGAACCTTACAACGGCGAGACGGCGATCACGTTGCTGGAACCGCACCTCCGCATGATGGTGCTGTGTACGTCCGATCCCTACGCAGTGGTGGGACTGATCCAGGCATTCCAGCGGAAGCCGGATCTGGTGGCGGGGATTGCCTGCAATACCGATGCGGGCCAGGCGCTGATCCATAAGCTGACGGGGTTGCCCAGCCTGCGTTTGCCGGACCAAGCGGCGCTACCCGTACTGGATGGGATGTTGAAAGAGCGGTTTGCTTGACTACTCATCATTGTCCCATAAACGAGAGCCGTGGTTCGTTACGGCGTTCGGAGGCGTCGCCGGGATGCTGCAGCGCGAGCGTTGGCAACGACTGCTGATTGGCCCACCACGAGACCTCTTCCAGCCGGAAACGCAGCGACACCTGTTCCTGGTCACCTTTTTGGCCTGGGTTGGCCTTGGCGCCAACGGCTTGTCCTCGGCGTGCTACGGCCCGGAGAAGGCCTTCCTTGCCTTGGGGTCGCATGTCCATCTGGCGCCCTACTTGGCGATCGCCACGGCGGCGACCGTCTTGATCGTCGCCCTGGCCTATAACCAGGTGTTCGAGTTATGCCCATCAGGTGGCGGTGGATACAAGATCGCGACTCAGATCCTGGGGCCGTATTTCGGGCTGCTATCCGGTTCCGCGCTGTTGGTGGATTACATGCTCGCCATCGCCATCGCCATCGCCAGCGGCGCGGACGCGCTGTTCAGTCTGCTGCCGGTCGGCGCCCAGACGCATAAGCTGCCCGTGGAAGTCGGCCTGGTGTTGCTCCTACTCCTGCTCAACCTGCGGGGCATGCGAGAGCCGATCAAGCTGTTGGCGCCGATCGTGCTCGGCTTCTTCCTGTCTCATGGCGCGCTCATCGGTTACGGTCTCATCAGCCAAACCGACCGGTTGACGGCGCTTGTGACGGACGCGGTGCAAGAGACCCGCGACATGGGATCCGCCTTGGGGTGGGTGTTCGTCATCGCGCTGTTCGTGCGCGCCTATGCCCTCGGCGGCAGCACCTACACCGGCGTGGAGGCCGTCTCCAACAACCTCCACCTCCTGGCGGAGCCGCGACTCCGGACCGGCCGGCTCACCATGCTCTATTCGGCGCTGTCTCTGGCGTTTATCGCAGGCGGGATCGTTCTGCTGTATTCGCTCTGGCAGGTGCGAGCGGTACACGGCCAGACCCTGAACGCCGTGCTTTTCGGGGCGATCATCCCCCAACTCGGGCTGGGCGATTGGGGAAGCCATCTGCTTCTGCTGCTCGTCCTGGCTCTCGAAGGAGGGCTGCTATTCGTGGCGGCGAACTCGGTCTTCATCTCCGGCCCCTCGGTGCTGTCCAACATGGCGGCGGATTCGTGGGCGCCGCATCAGTTCCGCAACCTGTCCAGCCGCCTGGTCAGGCACCATGGCGTTCTGGTCGTGGGGATTTGCGCGCTGGCCATTCTGTTGTGGACCCGAGGCCAGGTCGCCGTACTGGTGGTGTTCTACAGCATCAACATGTTCTTGAGCCTCTCCTTTTCCAAACTGGGGCTTTGCCTCCATTGGTGGCGCAACCGCGGGACGGCGCGCGCCTGGCGACGGTTGGCGCTGGCCCTCGCGGGGCTTGCCGTTACCACGACCATTCTGGTGGTGACGCTGGTGGAAAAGTTTGCCGAGGGCGGCTGGGCGACGGTCGCGTTGACGGCCGTGGTGATGGGAACCTGCCTGCTGATCCGACAACATTATGATCGGGTCCAGGAAAAACTGCGCAAGGTGGATGCCTTGTTTACATCGCAACCTGGCTGGACGGCGAAGCCAGCCGGGTGGGCACTGGATCCAACCCGGGCGACGGCGGTTTTCCTGGTCACGGCGAATCTCGGCGCGGGGATGCACATGATCCTGTGGGCGCAACGCCTGTTTTCAGGTCAATTCCACAATTACGTTTTACTCAGCGTCGGGGAAGTGAATGCGGGGGCACTGGGTGGCGCCGGGTTCTTGCAGGCGCTGCGCGCCAGGATCGATCATGCCCTGCGCTACTACGAGGGCTTTTTCCATAGTCATGGGATGGCAACGACTTCTTACGCCGCCTACGGCACGGATCCGGTGGATGAACTGGAAAAGCTGATCCGCCAAATCATGCACCGATTCCCCAACAGCATTTGTTTTACCAACAAGTTGATTCTGCCAGGCTTGCAATGGCCCATCTCCTGGTTGCACAACCAGACTGCGCTGGCGCTGCAGGAACGTCTCCACCTCCAGGGGATACCGCTGATCGTCTTGCCGATGACTGTGAAATAATCTGGCGCATTTACACAATTTTTATATGTTTTCCTCCCGTTTTTTACACCGTTTTTAGGTCGGAGCGCCTACCATTCTTCGACTTATTCATCGCACGAGCACGCTGACGCGGAGGTGCTGTATGGATCTCATCTATCTCGCTGGAATATCTTTATTTTTCATGCTGGCTGCCGGTCTTGCGGTCGGCTGCGCCAAACTGGGAGGCACACAATGACCTGGCTCTATGTTCTCAGCGGCCTCGTCTCGGTCGGGCTGCTGATCTATCTCGTCGCTGCCCTGCTCATGGCGGAGGATTTATGATGACCCCACACGCCTGGTTGCTGCTCGGACTTTTTCTGCTCGTTCTCCTGGCCTTGGTCAAGCCGCTCGGCATTTACATCGCGGATGTGATGGAAGGCCGTCCTATTCTGGCGTTGCGCCTCGGTGGTCCCATCGAGTCGGTGATCTATCGCCTCTGCGGTGTCCGCAAGGACGAGGAGATGGGATGGTTGCACTACGCGCTCGCCATCCTGCTGTTCAATGGGCTGGGGGTGCTCGCCGTCTATGCCCTGCAACGGCTCCAGCTCTGGCTGCCGCTCAACCCCCAACAGATGGCCAACGTCAGCCCCGATTCGGCGTTCAACACCGCCGTCAGTTTTGCCACCAACACCAACTGGCAGGGCTATGGTGGCGAGACGACGATGAGCTACCTGACCCAAATGCTCGCCCTGACCGTGCAAAATTTCCTGTCGGCGGCGACCGGTATCGTCATCGTCATCGCCCTGATCCGCGGCTTCGCCCGCCACACGGCGCAGAGTATCGGCAATGCCTGGGTCGATCTGACGCGGATCACGCTCTACGTCCTGTTGCCGCTGGCGCTGGTGTTCGCGGTGTTTCTGGTGAGCCAGGGCGCGATTCAAAATTTCGCCGCCTACCAGGATGTCACGACCGTGGACGTCACCACCTATGAAACGCCGAAGCTGGATACCGCCGGCCAACCCATGAAGGACGCCCAAGGCAATCCGGTGACGGAGCCTGCCACCACGCAAACGCAGACCCTGGCCATGGGGCCGGTCGCCTCGCAGGAAGCGATCAAGATGCTGGGCACCAACGGCGGCGGCTTCTTCAACGCCAACTCGGCGCATCCCTTTGAAAACCCGACGCCGCTGACCAATTTCTTCCAGATGCTGTCGATTTTTATCATTCCAGGCGCGTTGTGCTACACCTTCGGCCGCATGGTCGGCGATACCCGCCAAGGCTGGGCCGTCCTCGCCGCCATGACCATCCTGTTCGCGGTCATGGCCGTCGCGGCGATCTATTTCGAGCAGCAGGGCAACCCGCTGTTCGCCGCCGCCGGCGTCGATCAGACCGTCAGCGCGACCCAGGCGGGCGGCAACATGGAAGGCAAGGAAACCCGGTTCGGCATCGCCGACTCGGGACTGTTCGCCACCATTACCACTTCCGCCTCCTGCGGCGCGGTCATCGCCATGCACGACTCGTTCACCCCGCTGGGCGGGATGGTGCCGCTGGTCCTGATGCAGCTCGGCGAAGTGGTGTTCGGGGGCGTCGGCTCCGGTCTCTACGGCATGTTGATCTTCGCCGTGCTGGCGGTCTTCATCGCGGGCCTGATGATCGGCCGCACGCCCGAATACCTGGGCAAGAAGATCGAGTCCTACGAGATGAAAATGACCTCTATCGCGATTCTGGTGACGCCGTTGCTGGTGCTCGCTGGAACCGCCGTCGCCGTGATGACCGTCAGCGGTCGGGCCGGCATCTTTAACCCCGGCGCCCATGGCTTTTCGGAAGTGCTGTACGCCTTCACCTCGGCCGGCAACAACAACGGCAGCGCCTTCGCCGGCCTCGGCGCCAACACGCCCTTCTACAACGTGATGTTGGCCATCGCCATGTGGTTCGGCCGCTTCGGCGTCATCGTGCCGGTGCTGGCCATCGCCGGCTCGCTGGCGGCGAAGAAGCGCATCGCCGTAACCGCCGGCACCATGCCGACCCATGGACCACTGTTCGTTACGCTGCTGATCGGCACGGTTCTGCTGATTGCCCTGCTGAACTATGTCCCCGCCCTGGCCTTGGGGCCAGTGGTCGAACATCTCATGCTGTGGGCCGGTCACTGAAATCATTAACTCCCTCTCCCTCTGGGAGAGGGTTGGGGTGAGGGAAAACAATCATGTCTCGTAAAACGCTAACTCTATTCGACCCGACGCTGGTGAAACCCGCCATCGTCGATTCCTTCAAGAAGCTGGACCCTCGATTGCAATGGCGCAACCCGGTGATGTTCGTGGTCTACGTCGGCAGCATCTTGACCACGGTGCTGTGGGCGCAGGCCCTCGGCGGTCAGGGCGAAGCCCCCGCCGGTTTCATTCTCGCCGTCGCCCTGTGGCTGTGGTTCACGGTGCTGTTCGCCAATTTCGCCGAGGCGCTGGCCGAGGGTCGGAGCAAGGCCCAGGCGGCGTCCCTGCGCGGCGCGAAGAAAACCGTCGTGGCCAAGAAACTGCGGGAACCGCGTTATGGCGCTCCAATGGATTTGCTGCCCGGCACCGAGTTGCGGCGCGGCGATGTAGTGCTGGTGGAGGCCGGCGACATGATCCCGGCCGACGGCGAGGTGATCGAGGGCGTCGCCTCGGTGAACGAAAGCGCGATTACCGGCGAATCCGCCCCGGTGATCCGCGAATCCGGCGGCGACTTCAGCGCCGTCACCGGCGGCACCACCGTGCTGTCCGACTGGATCGTGGTCCGCGTGTCGGTCAATCCCGGCGAGGCGTTCATCGACCGGATGATCGCGATGGTGGAGGGCGCCAAGCGCCAGAAGACCCCCAACGAGATCGCGCTCACCATCCTGCTGGTGGCGCTGACGATCATCTTCCTCGGCGTGACGGTGACCCTGCTGCCGTACTCGATTTTCAGCGTGGAGGTGGCGAAAGCCGGTTCGCCGGTGTCGATCACGGTGCTCATCTCCCTGTTGGTTTGCCTGATTCCAACCACCATCGCCGGGCTGCTGTCGGCCATCGGCGTGGCCGGCATGAGCCGGATGATGCAGGCGAATGTCATTGCTACCTCCGGTCGCGCGGTGGAGGCGGCGGGCGACGTGGACGTGCTGCTGCTCGACAAGACCGGCACCATTACTCTCGGTAACCGGCAGGCGGCGGAGTTTCTGCCGGCCCCCGGCGTGACGGAACAAGCCCTGGCCGACGCCGCCCAGCTCGCGTCCCTGGCCGACGAAACGCCGGAGGGTCGTTCCATCGTGGTGCTGGCGAAACAGAAATTCAACCTGCGGGAGCGGGACATCCACGCCCTCGGCGCTACCTTCATCCACTTCTCGGCCCAGACCCGGATGAGCGGTGTGGATCTACCCTGCTCCCCTCGCCCTTCGGGAGAGGGGTTGGGGGTGAGGGCGGCACAGCAGATCCGCAAAGGCTCAGCGGACGCCATCCGGGGTCATGTAGAAGCCCAAGGGGGGCATTTCCCGGCGGAAGTGATCACGATCATCGACAACGTCGCCCGGCGCGGCAGCACTCCCCTGGTCGTCGCCGACGGCGCCAAGGTGCTCGGCGTCATCGAACTCAAGGACATCGTCAAGGGCGGCATCAAGGAACGCTTCGCCGAACTGCGCCGCATGGGGATCAAGACGGTGATGATCACCGGCGACAACCGGCTGACCGCCGCCGCCATCGCCGCCGAAGCGGGGGTAGACGATTTCCTCGCCGAAGCGACTCCGGAAGCAAAACTGGCGCTGATTCGTCAGCATCAGGCCGAGGGCCGGCTGGTGGCGATGACCGGCGACGGCACCAACGATGCGCCGGCGCTGGCGCAGGCCGACGTGGCGGTGGCGATGAATACCGGCACCCAGGCCGCCAAGGAAGCCGGCAACATGGTGGATCTGGACTCCAATCCCACCAAGCTGATCGAGATCGTCGAGACCGGCAAGCAGATGTTGATGACGCGCGGCTCGCTCACCACCTTCAGCGTCGCCAACGATATCGCCAAGTATTTCGCCATCGTCCCGGCGGCCTTCGTCACCACCTATCCGCAACTCGCGGCGCTCAACGTGATGGGCCTCGCCAGTCCAGCCTCGGCTATTCTGTCGGCGGTGATCTTCAACGCCCTGATCATCATTTTCCTGATCCCGCTGGCGCTGACGGGTGTCAAATATCGGCCGCTCGGCGCGGCGGTCCTGCTGCGGCGCAACCTGCTCATCTACGGGCTGGGCGGCGTGATCGTCCCGTTCGTCGGTATCAAGCTGATCGACATGCTGATTTCGTTCGCCGGCTGGGCGTAAGAGGCATTTGGATTTCCCCTCTTCCCCTCCTTAACCAAGGAGGGGAAAACGGTGGATCACATCCACTGATTGCTTAAGGCAAAGTTTTTCAAGGAGAAACACCCCATGAAAACCCTCATTCGTCCCGCCGTAATGCTGTTTGTGTTGCTTTCCATGATTACTGGTCTGATTTATCCGCTGCTGGTGACGGGGATCGGCCAGGCCGTGTTCCCGGCGCAAGCCGCCGGCAGCCTGATCGAACGCGACGGCAAACCGGTCGGTTCCCGGTTGATCGGCCAGAACTTCACCGACCCGAAATACTTCTGGGGTCGGCCGTCGGCCACCGGCCCTTACCCCAACAACGCGGCGGCCTCCAGCGGCTCCAATCTCGGCCCGCTCAACCCCGCCCTGAAAGAAGCGGTGGAAACCCGAGTCCAGGCGCTGCGCGCGGCCGATCCGGGCAACGCCCAGCCGGTGCCGGTGGATTTGGTCACCACCTCGGCCAGCGGCCTCGATCCGCACATCAGCCCGGCCGCCGCCGAGTATCAGGTCACGCGGGTCGCGCGGGCGCGCGGACTGGCGCCCGAAACCGTGCGGAACCTGCTGGCCAAGCAGACCGAAGATCGTCAGTGGGGTGTTTTCGGCGAGCCGCGGGTCAACGTGCTCGAACTCAATCTCGCGCTCGACGGATTGCGGCCTGAGTCACGGCCGTGAATGGCGCGGCCCGGATGCGTGGGCAGGGGAGATTGGAGGATGTCTGGCGGGCGTCAGCGACCGAGTGGCTGGGACCCGCCCTGCCCGAAGGCAGTTTCAGCCTTTTCCTGTCACCTTGTCCTGAGTGACCGGCGACAAGCAATTGGAAGCTGAGGGTCGGGTTGAACAGGCCAGCGCCACCGTGCGGGAAAAAGCGGCGGAAATCAAAGCCGATGTGGCCGAAGCGGATACTCCGCGGTTGGTAGAATGTCTGTCAGTTGGCCTTCTCGGCGACCGTCGCCGGTCTGCTTGCGGTGAGTGACTCCATGATCCGGTTCTCCGCCGCAAGCCAGAAATCCAGCGCCGAGTGGTGCTGGCTCTCCGTTGTCTCCCAAAGCTGGTAGGCGGTCTTGCGGATCTGCTCCAGGTAATCCGCCGGCGAGAACATCTCGAAGGTCTTGGCCAGGGCTTTCTCTCGACCGAGCCTGGCGTCGGCGGTATGCGCCGCCGACTCGGTGAGCAGGCGCAGATGCTTTTCAGCAGCCAGCCAACTTCAGGCTTTCTTGATCAGGCCGATCAAGAACAACAACACCACGGCGCCCACGGTAGCGGTCACGATCGAGCCGATCAAGCCGCCGACGGCGATGCCCAGCGCGCCGAACAAGAACCCGCCGACCACCGCGCCGATGATGCCAACGACGATGTTTCCCAGCAGCCCGAAACCGCCGCCTTTCATGATGATTCCGGTCGGGCATCCCGCCCGAACCTGGGCTATGGGTCCCACATCACGTCGCAGCGCGCCGCTGCGGCGGCGGCCAGCAACTCGATCAGCGGCAAGGCCCGCTGCGTTAGATCGACCGGCCGCTCGTTCGCGTCGTCGTCTTCAGCGCCGTCCGCCGCCTTCGGGACCGCTGCTTTGTGGGCCGCGACGGCGTTTCGCAAGCGATCCAGCGCGGCGGGAACTTCGTCGGCCAGGAGGGCGCCCGGCACGGTGCCGCTGTGGCCCATCCGTTTGAGCAACTGGACCGCGATGTCGCCGAACATCAGGATGTCGGCGTGGGCTTTAGTACGAAAGGTCACAAGCATGGCAAGCTCCTTTGGAGAGTCTCCGAGTCATTCCAAGGCCAGCACCAGGCGTTTGCCCAGGGCCGCCGCCGCCTTTTCCAGTTGGCGCAGGGTTGGCGAATGCCGGGGATTTTCCAACCGCTGGGCCGAGGGCCAGGAGGTGTCCAGCCCAACCGACACCCTAGCATGGCCGACAGCACTTCGGCGCTATTGAACAACGCTTCATCCGGCGTTGCCCTGCTCAATACTCAATCATGCGGTCGAGCTTGAGCACCCAGCCAGCTTCACCGGGCTTGAGCTTGTACTGAAGCTGGCGGGTCTTGCCGGTCGGCGCGGCCGGGTCGCCGCCCTTGCCGTAGATCGGAAAGCGGCGCATGAACACGCCCTCGACAACCGCCAGATCATCATGACCCTGGTAACCCTTCGCCGCGTTGGGATGTTCGGTCAACTCGGGCAAGTAGATCGCGCTCAGCGACTTCTTCTTATTAGCGCTGTAGGCGACCAGCGACGCGCGTGCTTCGGCGCCAGAGGCGCGCGTATAGACATAAATCTCGGGCGAACCATCGGCGTTGATGTCGGCAACCTCCGCGCCGGTAACGACGCCGTCGATCTCGCGGCTGATCGGCGTGTTGTCGATCTCCAACCCGGCGGGCGCGATCCGCAGCGTGTTGCCGCTGGCCGCATTGGCGCTGGTGACGTGGAAGGAGATGCCCAGCAGGCTCAGCTTCTCATCGAACGACACACTTGCGGGCGCTGTCGCTTCGGTCTTGTCGTTCGTGGCAGAACCGGTCACTTTGACGGTGAGGGTGTACTGCGCTGACTCGTTGCGCCGCGCCGCCGGGCGCATGAGATAAACGCGAATGATGTATTCGCCGTCTTTCGGCAGCGCGCCCTCGAAATGGCCACTGCCGTCCTGGCCCACGAAGAGGGCTTCATCGGCGCCCGGTGGCAACACGTTGAAATAGTTCATCGGGTTGTTGGTCTTCAGGGTGACTGTCATCGTCTGCCCCGCCTTGGCGCGAATCGTGTAATCGACGTCTTTGCCGCCCTTGATGCGGGCCTGGATCGTGGCCTGCGTCGCTCCTTTGGCAAACTGGATCGGCTCCTTCCGGATAGCGTCTTCCGCCCACACTGGCGCGGCCAAGAACCCGATACCGGTGAGAACCAGTAAAACGGTTTTCTTCATGGTGGTTTCCCCTGTCGTCTGGAACGAGGCTTTTGATTAACGCCAATTATCGGCGTTTCTATTGCGGAGGTTGCGTTCAGGAGTCCGCCATGATCCGAAAACCGGGCTGGGTCCGGGTTTCGGGCTCGGCCGGCCGGTCGGTGACGACCAGCGAAGCGCCGGGTTGCAGCAGCTCGTACACCAGCCGGGCGAATTGCGCCGGCGGATGCACCCGCTCGCCGAGGTCGATCCGCGTCGGCAACTGGCCGCCGCGCGACGGCAACCCTACCGCCATCCAGCGTCGTTGCGGCCGGTCCGGCGCGAAGGGGCTGGGCGCGTGGGTGAAGCCGTCCAGCGCGACGAACACGCCGGCCCCGAGCGGCTTCTGGGGATCGCTGATCTGTACCGCAGCCTCGCCGATGAGGACGCCGTTGCGGTAGACGTACATCCGGCGGTCGGGTCCGCTGACCAGGATGCTGACCGGGCCTTGCGGCGCCTTGTGCGGCTCCCAGACGAAGCGTTCCCCTCGCGGCGTCGGAGGCGGCGCCTTACCGCTGGCGTTGGGATCGACCGGAGCAGCGAGGCCCGGATGGACGATTTCCGTCGGCGCCGAATGCGCGTCGGCGATGACGACGTGGGTGCCGGAATGGGTGACGCCGTAGAGCCGCTGGGAAAATTCCAGCGGCAGCCGCACGCAGCCGTGCGAGGCGGGATAACCGGGGAGCTTGCCAGCGTGCAAGGCGACACCATCCCAGGTCAGCCGCTCCATATAGGGCATGGCCGCGCCCTTATAAGTGCTGGAGACGTGCTGTTGATCTTTCTCCAGGATGCTGAATACGCCGGTCGGGGTCTCATGACCCGTTTTGCCAGTGCTCACCGTGGAAGCGCCGATGCGGACGCCGTTGCGGTAAACATAGGCGCGCTGCTCGGGGATGCTGACGATGATCACGACCGGTCCGCTCGGCGCGCGCTCGGGATGCCAGGTGAACTCGCCGGGTTTCAGGGTTGCGGCGTCGCGGACATCCGGGACCGTGGCGGCTGGCGTGGCTGCCGGGGCGGTGTGCTGCGTCTGCTCTGCCTGATGCGACTTTCCTGGAGCGGAGTAGGTGGCGCAGCCGGTCGCCAGGATCAGTAATAAAACCAGCGCCGCGCAGGGCAGCGCCGCATAGGGAATTTTCCTGGGGTTCTGCATGGGGACGTTCTCTGGTGTTAAACCGCGCTCCGCTCCGCGATGCCGCGGCCTTGGGGGAAAAAGCCACAGTGGGATTTTCCCACCCTCAGTGCAGGACGGCGAAATCGGCGCGACAGCCCTGATTCACCCAAATGCCGTTCCGGTCGTAGCCCCAACTGGAGTTGAAGCGGCAGGCCGACCGGGACAGTTGGCGCTGGATCTCGACCCGGCCATGGCCGATCCGGGCCGCGCAGTACTGATCGTCGTCATTTCGGGACTCGCAGCGAACCACCTGCTCGGGCGCGTAGCCGTAGCTGGAGTAATGAGGCTGCGGCTCGTAGCGGTATTCGTTATCGTTTTGATGGCGGTTGGCCAGCGCCACCGCGCCGATCACGCCCAGCACCACTGCGGCGGCGGCGGCGGCATGCTTGTCGTTATGATCGTGATGCTCGCTGTAGGCTTCGCCGGTCTGGAACTGGGCGCGGCAGCCGTTACTGACCCAGATGCCACGCCGGTCGTAGCCCCAGCTATCGCCCTGGTAGCAGCCGTGCTTGCTGTACTGCGTCACCAGCCGCACCCCACCGCTGGTATTGGCGGGACAGTAACGGGTGTGGTTGCCATCCGCTTCGCAAACGATGGTATCCGCCCGGACCGGCGCGGCGTTCAGGCCGGCGGCTAATGCGGCCGCCACGAAGGAAGAAAGAACCGACTTGCGCATGATGCCGATCTCCTGACCAGGGAAGAAGTTATTTACCGGACTTGGGGGAAGCGCCGGCCCATTCGTCGGGGGTCAGCGCGCCGTCGCCGTCGCCGTCGGCTTTCTTGAAAGCCTTTTCGATCTCGACGCTGAACGCCTCGATAGTCACCGTGCCGCCCTTGACCGGCTGGCCGCTTTTATCCTTGGCGGGCGGGGTCTCGTCCGGGGTCAACCGCCCGTCGCCGTTGTGATCCATTTGATGAAAGACATGCAGCATGCGGTTGCGGTATTCCTCCCAGGACACCTTGCCGTCGCCGTCCACATCGACACTGTCGAAGGATTTCTGGGTGGCTTCGTCCAAGGCGGCCCGGGCGGCGGTTGCCGCGCCCAGACCGAGGACCACGGCCAGCGCCGTAGCGATGCCACGTTTGTTTCGCATTACCAACCTCCAGTGGGATGTAGGGAATAGGGTTTCGATCGCCGGGCGAGGGTCAACCCTTCTTGATCAGACCAATCAGAAACAGCAGCGCTACAGCGCCGACCACGGCGGTCACGATAGAACCAATCAACCCGCCAGCGGCGATGCCCAGAGCGCCGAACAGAAACCCCCCGACCACCGCGCCAATGATGCCGACGACGATGTTGCCGAGCAGACCGAAGCTACTGCCCTTCATCAGCAACCCGGCGAGCCAGCCGGCGACAGCGCCAATGATGAGAAAAATGATCAGACTTTGAATGCCCATGACCAGCCCTTTTAAGGTGGTAACGTAGAATCAATAGGTTACGGCGAAAATTCGTCAAGAATCGTGCCAAGCAGTAAAATTAAGTTAATAAATATCAGTAGGTTACATGAGCACCTTAGAGGCGTTTTTGTACAGCCTCTCGTGAGCTAACCCTTTGAAAAGAAACCCTCACCCCTGCCCCTCTCCCGCTTGCGGGCGAGGGGTTCTTGTACAGTCTCTTAACAGGGCTGATGCCCATGACTTAACCTCCAGAGTTCGCTGTTTTGCTCGATGTCTGCAATTCCATGATCCGATTCTCTGCCGCCAGCCAGAAGTCCAGCGTTGATTGGTGCTGATTCTCCGCCGTCTCCCACAGGTGGTAGGCGGTCTTGCGGATTTGTTCCAGGTAATCCGCTGGCGAGAACGTCTCGAAGGTCCTGGCCAGCGCTTCCTCTCTGCCCAGACGAACCCCGGCAGTGCGCGCTGCTGACTCGGTGAGCAGGCGCAGATGCTTTTCAGCCGCCAGCCAGCAATCCATTGAGCGCTCGCGTTGTTCCGTGCTGGCGGACCACATACAGCGAGCGAGTTCGCGGACGCGATACAGATAAAGAGCGCGCAGGGCCGAGGGCCAGGTCACCGCATTCTCGAAGGCCGAGGCGGTAGCGACATTCGCCCGACGGGCCGAATCGGCCGTCAGTTCAATGACCATCTGCTCTGCCATCGCCCAGAAATCCAGGGCCGTCTGACCGAATTCGCGCCCGGCCGTTTGCCAAAGGTGATACGACAAATCACGGATATCATGTTCCAAATCAGGTTCCATAAAGTTTATCTCACTGGGTTTTCGCCTTGACCAGCCGGGAGAACCTGCGCAAAAGATCCCACGCGCATCGACATGCGGGGTGTCGATGCGCGGACCGCGTTTTAAAGCTTGCCCTCGTCCACCAGAGACTTCAGGTGCAGAAAG
Organism: Candidatus Contendibacter sp.; assembly: GCA_049290615.1. GTDB lineage: Bacteria > Pseudomonadota > Gammaproteobacteria > Competibacterales > Competibacteraceae > Contendibacter. The sequence goes on along the minus strand of JBATNZ010000292.1, from coordinate 15,580 downwards.
TTGCCCTTTTTGTCGTAGTCGCACTGAAAGGGTTTCTTGCCCTGATCGCCGAGGTCGGCGGTTCCCTTGACGCTGTAGTTGCCGTTCTTCGCACGGACCAATTTGCCGGTTTTGATATAGAACGGCTTCGTCCCAAACTCGCTCGATGCCTCGCCGCGACAGTAGGCCGGCATATTTCCGGGCGATAGCGGGGCAGAAAACGTGGAGGTCGAAACCAGTGCGAGCGCAGCGATTGAAAGCAGGTGTTTCATGGTGATTTCCTGTGTTGGGTGGAGTTTAGAGACCTTGTTCCCGCCGATGGTATGTTCCGGGAAATTTTGCAGCCTGGTCGGCTTGCGCTTCTTTCACCTCGGTTCGTCAAGTTGCCCGAGAAGTTGCTGGACCGCTCGTTCGAGCTGCAAATCGCGGCCTTCCTCAATCGAATCGGGGGTGCGGCGAACGAGAATATCGGGTTGATCTTCGGTGTTCTCAAACCAGTGGCCTTGCAAATCCTTCCGGCCAATTTCGGGAATACCGTATTTCAGCTTGCCGCCGATCATCGGCACCCACCACACCGAGGTGCCCGTGCCGGGCACCGGTTCGCCCACGAACGAGCCGAACCTGACTTGGGTGTAGAGGTGAGGAAAGATGCTGCCGTCGGAGTAGCTGTAAGCATTGGCCAACAGAATGCTCGGCTTGATCCAGCGCTTCTCCGGGATGCGGGTGATGAACCGGCCATCACGGTCGATGCTGGCGCCCGCCGCCAAGGCCGACAGATCGGCGATCAACTGATTGGCCAGATTGCCGCCGCCGTTAAAGCGCACATCGACGACCACGCCCTCCTTGCCGGCGAACTCAGCGCTGAACAGTTCGCCGTAGAAGGTCTGATAGCTCGCGGTGTTCATCAAAGGGATATGGACGTAGCCCAGTCGTCCGTTGGACAGCCGGCGTGTGGTCTCCCTAGCCCGCTCGACCCAGCGGGCCTGCGCAGCGATCAAGTCGTTCTCGAAGGGCGTGGGCGTGACCACTTCCTCCACCGGATTGCCGCCGCCCGCCGGCTGAATCGTCAAGCGCACCGGTACTGAAGCCTTGTGGTTAAGCAACGGGTAGATGTCCATATCCGGGGGGATTGATGCGCCATCAACCGCCAGGATCGTGGCGCCCGGGCGCAGGTGGCTGTCGGCGCGGCCCGCCGGGCCTTGCTTCAGGACATCGATGATCCGCATACCCGGCCCGGCGAAAGCATGGTCGTAGTAAACCCCGAGTGATGCGGTGGCGTCGCCGTAGCTGACCGGCTGAGTAAACGCGGAACCCATGTGCGAGGCGTTCAGTTCGCCCGCCATCTCGCTGAGCATCTCCGCGAAGTCTTCCCAGTGGATGATGTGGGGCAGGAACTTGGCGTACTCCTTTCGATAAAACGCCCAGTCCACGCCCTGCATGTCGGCACGGTAGAACTTCTGCTGGGTCAGCCGCCCGACATGCTCGAACAGGTAGGCCATTTCGCCGCGCTGGTCATAGGCCATTTCGGCGGCAAAGGGGACGGTCGCCATGCTGCCGTCGGCCAGCTTGATCCGCTCGATCCCGCTAGCGCCGAAGAAATACAGGGCTTCGCCTTTGGCATCCGTCGCATAGGAATCAACCGGACTCGGCGGCTTGGTAAATACCTGGCTCATGCCGGGCGCGCCCAGCTTGATGCGGTAGCCGGTCATCCCGGCGGTTGCCGAAGTGGTCACCAGTAACAGTGACTTGCCGTCCGGGGCGATCTTGAACGCATTGATGTTCGAGGAGAAGGGCGTGATTCGCCCGGTGCGGAACTCCAGTCCGTCAAACTGGGGCTCCCACGCTGGAATGGCGGGCGGTGGCGCGTCTTTGGCAGCGGCGACGGGCGATGCTGCCGCAGGAATCGTCTGATCGGCGGGCCTGACGAAAGCGTCATAGGCGTCCTGGGTCAGGAACGTGGCGTAGATGTCCACCTCCGCGTCCTTGGCGTCGGTGGTGCGCAACCCGGCGCGAGTGGACAGGTAGTAGATCGCCTTGCCGTCCGGGCTAAACGTCGGGGCCATCTCCTGGAATCCGCTGCGGCTGATGTTGACCGGCGGTTTTTGCCCGCTGGCGTCGATCAGATGGACCTCGAACTGGCTCGCCGCCGATCCGGTGGTGACCGCCAGCCAGCGGCCATCGGGCGACCAGGTGAACGGCAGGTCGTTGTCGTGGTACGAGAACAGCAGGCCGTCCGGGAGCGCCGTGGTGGTCTTGCCGGTTTTGCGGTCGAGGACGACGAGGCGCTTGCGGTCCTCCAGGAACGCGATGCGCTGACCATCAGGCGAGTAGGCCGGTTGCAGAACGTCGGTGGCGGTGTCGGTGATTTGGGTTTCCTTCAGCGGCCCCGGAGCCAGTAACGACTTGGCGTCGGGCGTGGCCGGCGTGGTCTCGAACGCATCCCATTTGCCGCCCCGTTCCGAGACGTAAAGCACACTGCGCCCGTCGGGGCTAAAGCTCACGTCGCGCTCGTGCTGCGGCGTGTCGGTCACCCGGCGGGTCTTACCGCTGCCGGTTTCGACAATGAAGATTTCGCCCCGCGCCACGACGGCGAGCTGAGAACCATCCGGGGAGGCGGCAATCTCGGTCGCCGCGTCGTTGACCTTGGCGTAGAAGGAACCGGCAAGCATCGTTCCTTGCGCGATCCGCACGTCGACCCGCGTCGGCTCTTTCGCGCCCTTCGGCAGTTTCCAGATTTCGCCGTCGTAGCCGTACACCAGATCGTCGTGGTCGGTGCGACTTAGAAAGCGCACTGGGTGGTTCTTGTGGAAGGTCACCTGCACGGGTTCCCCGCCGCCGTCGAACGGCTGCCGCCAGACGTTGAACGACCCGGACCGCTCGCTGAGGTAGTAAATCGTCTTGCCGTCCACGCTCCACAGCGCATCGCGATCTTCGCCCCGGAATGTGGTGATTTGGCGATGGGTGGCGTTCGTGGTGTCGAATACCCAGATATCACGGGCCGCCTCGGAGACGGCGTGTTTACGCCACTCGTTTTCCTGAGACGGGCGGTTGGTGTAGAGCAGGGTGCGTCCGTCCGGGCTGGGGGCGACATCCAGCGCCTGGAGCGGGATCACCAGCCGCTCACGCCCACCGGCGACCGGGACTGAATAGAGCTGGCCGGCTCCGCCCGCACTGTAGCCGCCGAAGGCTTCCTTGGCGTCGCCCAGCCGCACCGATCCGAAATAGACTGATCCGCCATCCGGCGAAAAGGCGTAAGGCACATCGTTCGAGGAGTGAAACGTCAGCCGCCGAATGTCCCCGCCCGCCGCCGGCATTACGAACACATCCGCGTTGCCGTGACGCAGCGAGGCGAACGCGATCTGGCGGCTGTCCGCCGACCAGACCGGTTGCGTGGCGTAGAACAGCGCGCTGGTCAATGGCAACGCCTCGCCGCCCGCTGCGGGAATCCGCCAGATCTGCCCGCCGTAGACGAACGCGATGGATTGCCCATCGGGCGAAACCGCCGGGTAGCGTAGCCATAAGGGGCGGTCGGAAGCATCGGCCTGAGCGGTCAAGGGTACACTGCCCAAGGTCAGCAGGAATCCGGCCAGCAGGCGACTAGCCAGAGTTGGAGACAGACGGAAACGGCGCATAAGGCTCTCCAGAGGGGATGACGATGGGGGCGGGCCGTTGCGGAAGCGCTCAGCCTGCCGCTTGTGCAGGATCGGGATCAGTAAATCCGGGATGTGCCAGTCGATCTTGATGCTCTTGACCAAAATGCAAGTCAGCCTGAGTGCTGCCAGAACGGTGGCACGATGTTGCCGCGCCGGACGGCGATGCCCAACATCGCCACGCCAGCGGTGGTGCAGATCAGCAATGCGACAATGGTGGCTTCCATCCCGAATTTGCCCCCGGTCAGCAATTCCGGCCCCTCGATGACGGCCTTAAACAGGCCGGGCTGTTCGAAGGCACCGGACACCGAGCCGGAGAAGATGCCGCCCTGGGTGAAGTTCCACGCTATGTGAAAGCCGATGCTCAGCCACAGGCGACGGGTCAGCATATAGGCGGCGGCAAGCAACAGGCCCGCTTCGATGGTGATGGCAAGTGCCCCGATGATGTTGCCGTCAGCGTTGGACAAATGCCGGAAACCGAAAAACAGCGCCGAGAACAACAACGCAATCCAACTGCCCAGCAATTCCTCGACATTGCGGAAAATTGTACCCCGGTGCAGCAGTTCCTCGAAGACCCCTGAACTCAGCGCCATGGCCACAGACGGCAGCAACATCGCCAACGGGTTGATTCCTTCGATGCGGTAAACGCCAAGCACCATCAGGACCAGCACACAAAGCGTGTAGAGGCCGGCGCCGATCAACAGGCCCAGTCCAAGTTCACGGCCCATCGCCGGCAGGGCCAGCTCACTGACCGGGCGCTGTTCAACGAACCTCACAAAAGCGATATACACGGCAAAGCCAAGAGCGGCCATCAAGGCTGCTATGGCGATGCCTATCAGCGGCGAATCAGCAAAAGTATGTCCCCAGAAACCGTTGCTGATGCCCATCATCAAGAACAGGATCCCGCCGAGCAGGACCAAGCGGATGATCGGGAATTGCAGCACACGCAACCAAAGGGCCGGTTGCGGATTGGTAGGTTCCATCACGTTTGCCTCTCAAGCCATTGCGCAATCACCAATGCAGCATTCACTTCACCGGCTTCGCCCAGTCTGGAATGTGCCAGTTGATCTTGATGCTCTTCGGGCAGGCATCCGAAAGCTTGCGCTGCGGGTTATTGATGAAGGCCACGCCCATATCCGCCACGCAGGACTGGTAGGCCAAGGAACCGTGGCCTGCTTCCGGAATCAGAAAGGCTTGCGCGTTGGTCATTTTTTCAATGGCCACCTGGGCCCAGCTTGCCGGTGTCTGGGTATCATAAAGACCGCCGATGGACAGGGTCGGGATGTCGCTCACTACGGGCGTTTGCCAGTTCTCGCGCGGTTGCGGCTTGAAGGGAATGCAGGAGCCAAAGAAGTTCTTGGCAAGCGGATCATAGGCGTCGCCGATGTAGGGATACTTCTGGCTCGCTGTAAATTTCTGATAACCCTCGAAGCTGTTGTAAGGAATGTCCTCCTGACAGGCATAATTGTAGAGATACATGTCGTTGAAGAATGCAGTCTCAGACGCAGCCGCATCGCGCTGGATGATGGCAAAGGAGCCGGACAACTCTGCCGCACTCATGCCCTCGATCAGGGCCAGAAGCCGGGTGCTCGCCTCGCCCGTGGTGTGGGCTTTGACAAAGGCGCTGAGATTCTCTTTTGAAGCCTCCGTGTTCTGAAGCGCAACATAGTCAGCCACAATCTTCCCGGTCTTTGACGCATCTCTTGCTTTCTCAGCAATCAGCGCCTTCTCCAGTTCCTGGTCGAACAACGCAGCCACGGGTCCGTAATTCGCGCTGGCGTCCAGCGCATCCCGCAGTTCTTCCATTACATTCAGGTTCGAACGATCAACCCGCTGTGCAATCGCCGCATTGTCAGCCAGCGTGTCGATCAAGGCGCGCTGCTGTTTCGGCAGTTTGGCGGAGGCTGCCGCCACATCGTCATCGCCCGGCATGGGCATGACGAAGTCCCTGCCCACCAGCATGTCAACCGTCGGCATTTCCTTGCCGCGGTTCAGTTCATAAATGAAGGCGGGGATATAAGGCGTCATCGACAGTCTGTCGGCGTGCCCGTTGCGCTCATCGAAGGGGCGGAAGATGGTCTCGGGCGTGACGGGCTTGCCCTGGTGGATGACCTTGCCCTGTTTCGCCATTTTCAGCGTTTCGATGATGACCTTGTCCAGATCAGGATAGGTTGTGTTGCAGGTCGCGTCAGCCTTGCATTGCTGTGCCACGCGCTCAATCGGCTCACTCAGCTTGAGGGCAAAGGTGTCATACAAGTGGACCCATGACGGCGCCACGCCATCAATGACAACAGAGCGAATGCCCTCCGGCGCCACGCGCATGGTTTCCAGCGCCAGCTTTGTGCCGTAGGAAATGCCGTAGAGATTATAGGTCGGATAGCCGAGCGCCCTGGTGATGGTGCGCACGTCCTTGGCATTTTCGAAGGTGTTGTATTTGGCAATATCGATGCCCGCTGCTTCGATTTCCTTCAGGCAGTCGCTGATGGTGTTGTTGTCCTTGTTCGCACCGCTGATGTCAGTGGTGGTGTGCTCCTTCTTTGCAATCTTTGCAGCATTCGCGGCCAGCGCATTGAAGCACTTCACGGACTGGCCCGAGAGACCGGCGGAACGCTGGTCCCAGAACACCACGTCGCGGGTTTTGCGAAAAGGATTAAAAGTGCCGGCTATCAGAGGAATCTGGTCGATGGCGCTGCCGCCGGGACCGCCTTGCAGATAGACCAGCGGATCAGGTTCAGGGTATTGCGACCAGGATTTGAGGATCGAGAACTTGAGGGTAATCTTCTTGCCATCAGGCTTGGCATGGTCTTCCGGCACCTGCACCGTGCCGCAGAACACGGTCTTTCCTTCGATCTCATTGGCCGGCAAGGGGCGCGGACACAAAATCTGCGCAATGGGCGCCTTGGGGTCAGCCCCGCCGGATTTCAGCGTTGCAAAGTCATCGCCCGCATTTCCGGTGAGTACTGCGATCAATGCGAGGATTTGATGATAGTCCATAGTGTCCACTCCAAGCCGAAACCGAATCCGGCCAGCAGGCGGCTAGCCAGAGTTGGAGACAGACGGAAACGGCGCATGAGGCTCTCCGGTGTGGATGACGAGGGCGGCAGGCCGTCGCGGAAGCGCTCAGCCTGCCGCTCGCACAGGATCGGGATCAGTTCTTGATCGTGCAAATGCCGTTGGCGCGACCCTTGCCCGTGTAAGACAGGCTTGCTGAACCGTCGGGATTGATGGTGATGGAGAGGGTGATGTCAGATCCCTTGGCTTCGAAGTAGTTGTCGTTGAACTTTTTGAGCTGGGTTTCCTTGCCGTTGAAGAAAACCGGACCTCCCTCATCGGCATGCACCTCAATGCCGCCAGGACAGGTGGCGTTAAACAACGGGATCCTGGGCCGGGCGGTGCCGGCCGGCGCCGCTCCTTCGTCAGCGCGGCTCGCGCGGTCATCGCCGCCACCACCCACATAGCTGTAGTGCCCGTCCTGAACCCGACCCCGGCGATCAAATTCACAGGTAAACGACAGTTCCCGACGACCGCCACGCTCGAAGGAAACCCGGCCGTTGCCGGTCAGGGTGCGGTCGTTCAAATGCGGATACGTCAATTCCAGATCGCGGACCGGGCCGTGATCCCGATCCAGATGGCGGCGTACTTCGTTGGTGCATTCCTGCTTCAGGTAACCCATGTCGTCGAAAGGCGAGTTCCCGCCCTTTTCGTAGGAATTCCGTTTATCGTCGTGATCCTTATTGCCACTCACCGCAGCGGCCAGAATGGCCAGGCCGAGGACGCCAGCGCCGACCGCCGCCGCCGTCTTTTTGTCGGAATCCGAAATCTCTTCCGGGCTGACGTTCCAACTCACCACCTCGCGGTGATCGATCCGGCAGTTGAAACGATGGTCTTTTTTGTCCCGGTCCTTGACCAGGCCGGTCACCTTGTAGGAATTGCGACCCGTCTCCTGGGCGGTCGCGCCATGTGCTCCTGAATACCTTGAGTACTGGGAATCGTCGAAGATCTTCGCCTGGCAATCCTCAATGGCGTCGGTTTGGTTGTAGGCAAAGGCGGCGGGCGAGGCCATGGCGGCGGCAATCGCCAGGCTCAAACAGCGAGTCAGTTGCTTGTTCATGCGAATTTCCCGGTGGTAGTGGATTTGAATTTGCGCAGCATCGGAAAAACCATACACTGTTGCTTTTCTAAATAGAATTAGGATTGTCCTGTAAGGATTTTCCTGACAGCCGGGTTTGGAGAGACGATTTTCTTGATGAAAACCCCGCCTTGCCCAACCGCTTGCCGGAAAATAGGCGAATGGGTGAAAAATCTCGGCGCGTTCGTGCTGCTGGGCATCGGGCTGATATTCGCGGGGACCATCGCCGCCGGCGAAACCGGCCCCGATTTGTTAACCCCGGCGGAACGAGCCTGGCTCGCCGCGCACCCGGAGATCGTCTTGGGCGTCGGCGAGGAATGGGCTCCGGCGGTCATCAGGGACGCGGATGGCCGGTTTGCCGGTTTCGCCTTCGATCATATCGACCTGCTCAACCGCAAGCTGGGGACCGACCTCCGTTTGGAAGCGGGTCCCTGGCACGCGATGGTCGAAAAGGCCGAAGCCGGCCGCCTCGCTGGCTTGAACCTGTCCGCCCCCCTGGAACAGCGGAAGGCCCATTTTCTCTTCACCCAAGCCTTCAACGCCATTCACTACTTCATCTACCTGCGAACCGGGAAGTCGGTGCCGCGTGCCGGACTCGACGGATTCCGGGGCCAGCGGATCGGCTACCTCAAGGGCATCCTGTACCTTCGCAATCTGCTGGCTGCCCATCCCGCCCTCGAAGCAATGCCGATGGACAGCACGGAGGTGCTAGCCAACGCCTTGCTGGGGGGCGAAGTCGATGCCGTGGTGGACTCTTACGGCCTGGAATACTGGCGGTCGAGCCACGGGGTGTTGGGCTTCGCGCCGATGCGGATGCTGCCCGAGAGTCAAACCGATCTGGTGATGTCGATCCGCAAGGACTGGCCGGAACTGGTTGCAATTCTGAACAAGGGGCTCGCGGCCATCACTCGGGAGGAAATGGCGGAACTCTACCGGCGCTGGTTCGGGCAGGACTACTTGAGCCGCATAGCGCCACAGGCCGCGCTCACTGCCAAAGAGCAGATTTGGCTGACCGAGCACCCGGTCCTGCAGGTCGGCATCGATCCCCGCTGGGCGCCGGTGGAGTTCGTCGATGAGGCCGACGTGGCGCAAGGGATATCCCCGACCTATCTGAAACGCTTGGAAAAGATCCTCGGCCTGCGTTTCGAGATCGCCACGGACTTGTCGTGGACCGAGGCCCTACAACGGCTCAGGGACGGAACCCTAGATCTGTTGCCAGCCATGGTGACGACGACGGAGCGGCGACGCTTGTACCATTTCACCGACCCCTATCTTTCCTTCCCCGCAGCCATCTTCTCAGCGGCGGACGTGGCCTATCTGGGCGATCTCAACGCCCTGAAGGGAAGGACCGTCGCGGTAGTGCGGGACGAGGCGACTCAAGTCTGGCTACAGGCGGAGCGGCCAGAAATTCAATTGCTACCTGTGGCGGACACGGGCGAGGCTTTGCACAAAGTGGCGGCGGGCGAAGCCTTCGCCTTCGTCGGCAATCTGGTCACCACCAGCTACTACATCGGTCAATCCGGCCTGACCCAGATCAAGGTGGTCGGCGAAACGCCCTACACCTATCAGCTTGGGATGGGCGTGCGGCAGGATTGGCCGATGCTGGCCAGCATCCTGCAAAAGGGCCTCGGCGCCATCCCGAAAAGCGAGCGGGATGCGATCTACCACGACTGGATCTCGATCCAGTACCAGCACCACATCGATTACGGCACGCTGTGGACGGTGCTGACCCTGGCGGCGCTGGCCCTGTTCGTCGTCGTGTACTGGAATCGCCGGCTGGCCCAGGAGGTGAATCAACGCCGCCGGGCCGAAGCCGCGCTAACCCAGGCCAAGGACCAGGCCGAAGCCGCCAATCGCGCCAAGAGCGCCTTTCTGGCCAACGTCAGCCACGAACTGCGCACTCCCTTGACCGCCGTGCTCGGGTTTTCCTCCCTGTTGCGGGGCAAGGCACTGAGCGAGAAGGACCAGGGTTATCTGGAGGCGATCCGCACGGCGGGCAAGGGCTTGTCGCAGCTCATCGACGACCTGCTGGACCTCTCCCGGATCGAGGCGGACAAAGTCGAGTTGCGGACCCAGCCGGTCGATCCGCGCGCCCTGCTGCGCGATCTGGAACTGATGTTCGACCACCCCGCGGGGGCGAAAGGCCTGGGTTTGCAGGTCACGGTCGGGGAAGAAGTGCCGTCCGCGTTCCTCGGCGACGAAATCCGCTTGCGCCAGATCCTCGTCAATCTGATCGGCAACGCGGTCAAGTTTACCGACGCCGGTCACGTCGAGGTGCGGGCCACGGGCTGGGAAGATGGCGGAAAATTTCATCTGCGCATCGCGGTGGCGGATACCGGACCGGGCATCCCACCGGATCAACAGGAGGAGATCTTCCATCTCTTCACCCAGCGCCGGGGCCAGGATCGCGCCCGCTACGGCGGCACCGGTCTCGGACTCGGCATCTGCCGGCGGCTCGCGGCGCTGATGGGCGGCGAGATTCGGCTGGTCAGCGCGCCGGGACAGGGCAGCACCTTCACCCTGGTCTTGCCGGCCTTGACGATAGCCAGCCCAGCCGTCGTCAGGGAGGAGCCCATCCCGGCGGTCGAGGACGTGACCTTTGCCCCGGCCCGGATTCTGGTGGCGGATGACAACGCGCCCAACCGGCGGTTGCTGGTGGAGTACCTGTCCCCTTATGGCTTCGAGTCGATCGAAGCCGAGGATGGCGCCCAGGCCCTGGCGCAAGCACGGGAACGCCGGCCGGCGCTGATCCTGATGGACATCGCCATGCCAGTACTGGATGGCCTGGAGGCGACCCGACAACTGAAGGCCAATGCGGCGACGGCTGACATTCCAGTGATCGCCGTCACCGCCTCGGTGACCGCGGAGCAGGAGACGGAAGTGCGGGCCCTCTGCGATGCCTACCTGCGAAAACCCATGAGCCAGCCGACGCTGATCGCCGCCTTGCGACGTTTTCTGCCCCATTCCAAGGCGGCTGAGGCGGCGCCGGATGCCAGGCGCGAACCGGCTGACGCTTTGCCCGGCGGCGAGAGTTGGCGGTTTCCGGCAGATCTATACGAACGCTTGCAAACGCTGCGGCCACCCTTCGCGTCGATCAACGAACTGGAGGCGTTTGGCCTCGCGCTGGCGCAGGAAGGCGAACGGCGGGAAAGCCCCGCCCTGCGGGACCTAGGCCAGCTTTTGCTGCGCCAAGCGGAGACTTTCGACATGGCTGGCCTGCGCCAGCGGATTGAGGCGCTCAAAGCGGCGGCGCAACCCGGTGGTTAATGTATCCATGCGGCGAGATCGGAGCGAAAACGGGCAGCGAAGCATCCTGGTGACGGATGATGACCCGCGCAATGTCCGGGCGTTGGGCAGTCTGCTCAAGGAGTCCGGTTACCAGGTTCACGTAGCCGACAGCGGCGAACTGGCCTTGGCGATTGCCGGGGAAGTCCCGCTCGATCTCATTCTGCTGGATATTCTGATGCCGCAAGGGATGGACGGCATCGAAACCTGCCGGCGGCTCAAGGCCGACGACCGCACTCGTCCCGTTCCGGTGATCTTCCTCACCGGCAAGGAGGATGAGGAAACCATGGTGCGCGCCTTTGCGGCGGGCGGCGCGGACTATGTGAAAAAGCCGTTCGACGCCCAAGTGCTGTTGGCCCGAGTCCGGACTCACGTAGAACTGGGGTTGCTGTCGCGCGCGCTGGATCGCGCCCTGGCCGAACGCACCCGGGAATTGAGCGATGCCAATGCCAAGCTCAGACAACTGGCCATGGAGGCATCGTTGATCGAGGAACGCGAAAAGAAGCGCCTGGCAGGCGATCTGCACGATAGCCCCATGCAAAAGCTGGCCCTGGCCCAGATGCAAATCGCATCGGCGGCGAAATGCCGCGATGGCGAGTCGGAGGTTTTACTGGAATCCGGTCTGGAACTATTGCGCGATGCCCTGCGCGAACTGCGTTTTCTACAGTTTGAACTCAGCCCGCCACTGCTGTATCAGGAGGGATTGGCGGCGGCGTTGCAGTGGCTGGCATCCCACGCCGGGCAGCGCTGGGGCGTGGATATGTCCTTTATCGGCTCCGATCCGTTCCCGACGCTGGATACGGATTTGGCTATCATCCTGTTCCAGTTCGCGCGGGAACTGGTTTACAACGTGATCAAACATGCCGATGCATCCCAAGCCTGGATTCATCTCGGTGCCCGGGATGGGGAGATACGGCTGATGGTCGAGGATAACGGCAAAGGCATTGGATCGGGCTCTCCCCCTACATCGGCCGAGCGGAGATACTCCGGCTATGGGCTGTTTATCATTCGCGAACGCCTGACGTTGCTGGGTGGAGGTTCGTCGATCGAATCCAATGCCGCAGGCACCCGTGTCTCCGTTTGGATCCCGGTCGACCTCGACGCCTCGCCGGAGCGCTCACCGCGATGACCACCATTCTTCTCGCTGACGATCATGTGCTGTTCAGACAGGGATTGGCCGCGCTCCTGCGCGATCAAGAGGAATGGGAAATCGTCGGCGCGGCCAACAACGGCGAGGAAGCCGTTCGCCTGGCGCGGCAGCACCAACCGGACATCGCCGTGATCGATGTGGCGATGCCGGGAATGAGCGGCATCGAGGCGACGCCCCTGATCAGACGAGCGTCACCCAACACACGCATCGTGGCGCTGTCCATGTACAGCGATGTTCGTTATCAGGAACTGATGATCAAAGCCGGGGCATCAGCCTATGTTCTGAAAAACGAAGCCATCAGCGAGTTGGTCGATGCCATCCAGGCCGCGCTGCGCGGGGAGCAATTTGTCAGTCCTGTCGTGATTCAGCGCGGCGCTCCGATCCTGGGGCGTAGCGCCGAGCTGGACAAAAACGTTTTAAGTGATCGGGAAATCGAAGTGCTGCGGCTGTTGGCCGAAGGCAGGCGCACGAAAGAAGTCGCCGAGCGACTCGGCATCAGCGCCAAGACGGTCGAAACCTACCGCGGCCGGATCATGCTGAAACTCGGCATCGATAACCTGGCCGAACTGGTCAAGTTCGCCATCAGGGCAGGGATCGCCTCCACGGAACTTTGAACTCAATCTCGCGCTCGACGGATTGCGGCCAGAGCCACCGCCGTGAATGGCGCATCCCGGATGCGCGAGCATGGAAGTTCCGCCAAGCGCGCCGCCACGTCCAGCGGCTTGCCTTCCACGTTCGACGGTTACATCATTGTCATCGGTGAGTTCCTCGGGTGATTGCGTTTTCGATGACCTCAGAGGCTGTACAAAAACGCCTCTCAATCTACCCAAGTCCGAGCCAACCGGGCAAGGCGCCCACATCTCTTTTCAGCTCCGGCCCGGCCCGCCGGCTGCCCCGCGCTCGACCGGTTACGCCCATGGGAAATTGGCACCGATGAACGATGCAACAACAATGACTTCCCCTCCTTTGGTCCGCCATTTCCGCCAAATCCTGCTGTGGCCGTTGCGAGTGATGCACAGTCAAGCGGAAACCATGCATATCCCCAAATACTGGGAACTGCTGGAGGCGTTGGGCGAACAGTGTCCCTGGCGGGAAGTGGTGGACGAGTTCGGCGATCCCCGCAATTTCCAGGAACGGCATTACAAGGAATTCATCACCTTTCTGCCTTACGTGCAGCGCTTCCTCTATGGCGAGGGCACGGGCCGCGAAGGTCCGGCTGGCTACGGCAAATCCCCGATCCGGGTACTCCGCCGCCGCGATATCGCCCAGATGCAGATCGTGCTCGACGAACATACACCGCCACTGCTGTTCCAGATCGCCCATGTCGACCTCTATTTCTTCTACGACATCGACATCATTATCCTGGTGGTGGAATTCTTCGCCAACGACCTCCCGCTGTTGTTGATCGAGGACGTAATGTTCAAGGTCGGTCGAGCCTATCCGGGGTTCTGGGAGACCAACGGCCAGGGCGGGCAATGTCCGTACCGGGTGGAATGGCTGTCAGCGACGGGCGAGACGCTGGCGGTATCCGACTACGAGAACCGGGACAAATACCTCCAGTTCACCTGCCAGCACCGCTCCCCCAACATCTCCACCCACTGGGAATATCTACTGCGGCCGTTGGCTCTGTACCACTCCGACCGCGAGGGTGTGATTCGCTTCCGGCAGGTCGAATATCACCGTATGCCGCTGCTGGCCTACCTCAGCTTCAGCGACCCGCATGCGCTCACGCGCGGCGACTTTGCCCGGCTGGCGCTAATCACCAAGGCGGGACCGTCCGAGACGTTGCCGTACTCCACGACGGAACTGACCCATTTCGAGCAGCACTACTGCTACGACAAGTTCTGGGATCCGGCCAACCCGGCGCTGACCAGCCGCTATCTCTGCTGCGGCCACGCCTTCGTGGTGATCGGCAAGGCCAGCGAACGTTTCTTTGCCGACCCGGAAACCGGCCTGCTGGGCCAGTTTCGCCACCAGTATTTCCTGGTCAACCTGATCGCCCACTTCCAGAAAGCCGCCCTGATGCTATTCGCGGAGTGGTTGGTGGTGGCGGTTAGCCAGCTCGACATCCACGATCTGGATTCGGTCAAAGCCTTCAAGCGGGAAATCCGCCGGATCTTGGCAACGTTCCTGCGCTTCACCGAACGCTACTGGTTCCACGAGGTTTCCAACCAGGCTCAGGTCCGGGATCTGTTCCGGCTGCTGACCGGCCATCTCAACACCGACCGGATTTATCAGGATGTCAGCGCGTCGGTCAAGGATATGAATCAATATCTGGACAGCGACAGTCTGCGGCGCCAGGCCAATACCGTGGTGCGGCTGACCGTGGTGACCACCCTGGGGCTGATCGCCACCGTCGCGACCGGTTTCCTGGGGATGAATATCTTCGACGAAACCAGTCATCCAATTTGGGTCAAGCTGTTGATTTTTTTGTCGGTGCTCATTCCCAGCACTTTGCTTGTCAACTATGCGGTGGCCCATTCCAAGGTACTCTCGGATTTCCTGGAAGCCTTGGCGGACAAGCGGCTGACCTGGTGGGACCGGACCCAGATACTGCTCAGAATTTGGCGGAAACCTCCTCAAAAAGGGGTCAAGCCGTGAACGGCAAACCCAACGATTCCCGACCGGACCCGGATCAGTTGCTCAACCGCCTCAAGCAGGAGGAGGCGCGTTCCCGGCGCGGCAAGCTGAAAATCTTTTTCGGTGCTTCGGCGGGCGTCGGTAAAACCTACGCCATGCTGCTGGCCGCCCGCCAGTTGCGCGAGCAGGGGCTGGATGTCGTGGTGGGCCTGGTCGAGACCCACGGCCGCAAGGAAACCGCCGTGTTGCTTGAGGGCCTCGAACAACTGCCGCTCAAGGAGATTCCCTATCGCGATCGGGTGCTGCGGGAATTCGATCTCGACGGCGCTCTGGCGCGACGGCCGGCGCTGATCCTGGTCGACGAACTGGCGCACAGCAACGCTCCCGGTTGCCGGCATCCGAAGCGCTGGCAGGATGTTGGGGAACTGCTCGACGCCGGGATCGATGTCCTGACCACGGTCAACGTCCAGCATCTGGAAAGCCTCAACGACGTGGTGGGTGGCATCACCGGCATCCGGGTCTGGGAGACGGTCACCGACCGGGTGTTTGACCAGGCCGACGAGGTGGTGCTGGTTGATCTTCCACCCGACGAACTCCTGCAGCGGCTCAAGGAAGGCAAGGTTTACCTGCCGGATCAGGCCGAACGCGCCGTCCAGAACTTCTTCCGCAAGGGTAACCTGATCGCCCTGCGCGAGTTGGCGCTGCGGCGCACCGCCGACCGGGTGGACGACCAGATGCAGAGCTACCGGCAGGAGGCCGGCGGCCCGGCGCGGTCCACCCGCGAGGCGTTGCTGGTGTGCGTCGGCC
>JBATNZ010000291.1:0-7771 GCA_049290615.1 Candidatus Contendibacter sp. | reverse complement strand
CAGGCCGTATTTCCAGGCTTCGCGCCAGTGAACGCCGGTCAGCGCCAGCACCACCCCGCCGCGCAGCTCGC
Organism: Candidatus Contendibacter sp.; assembly: GCA_049290615.1. Classification (GTDB taxonomy): domain Bacteria; phylum Pseudomonadota; class Gammaproteobacteria; order Competibacterales; family Competibacteraceae; genus Contendibacter. The sequence continues at coordinate 7,700 of JBATNZ010000291.1, read as the reverse complement.
TGCCCCAAGTGGCGGAATCCGGCGCGGCCCGCTGTTCAAGCGCGTGGTCGCGGCTCAAGTAATGATGGACGCCGGCGGCCAGACCGGGCACGGCGGCGCAGACCAAGTAGCCCTCGGTCGGATGCAGGTTGCCGCTCGACGGATTGCAGCGCAGTGCCCAACGCGCGCCTCCGTGGTGCTTCCAGGCCGACAGCCCCAGCGACAGTTCGAACAGGAGCGCCACCGCGTCGCGATCCACCGGTTGCGCCACGGGTCGTCGGCCGCCGCGCACCGCCTCAAACGGGGTGGCCAGGGCATCGGCTCGCAGCGGGAGTTCGATCCGCGGCGCGCCGGCGTAGCGGCGAAACGGATCGGGCTGGTTGGCCCAGTCGAGTCCGCCCGGTCCGGGCGCGTAGCAGTCCATGTGGTGCTTGCTCGCCTGGTGATAGGCGATGATCCCCGCGAGGGGATCGAAATCGAGACGGTCGGGTGTCATGCGGGGCTCGCCCAGAGTAGTCTGGCAGGGGTGAAAGTTAAACTTCCGGACCAGTAGCCCGGTGCGAGCGATCCTGGACCAGGAAACCGGCCAACAGCAGCGCCATCAGGGCGACGCCGAACAGCGCCGCCGGCTCCGGCGCGCCCCCGCCGGTGAATGCGCCGGCGCTCGTGATCGGCGCCGCGGGTTCGCCGTAGGCCAGCTCGGTCGTGCCCTTGACCTGGGCCACTGGCACCGGCAGCGTCGGGGTTGACGCGGGGTTGGGGTTGTAAATCTTTTCCGACACCGCGACGAATGCGGTCCACGGCGTCACCAGGGCGAAATTCAGCCCCATCTCGGTGATCCGCTGTTTGAGCGCGTCGGTATCGGCGGCTTCGTTGCCCGGCTGGTGCGCGCCGGTCGTCATTTGGTAATGCAGGTCGCCGATCAGGGAACGCGCCCAGAGGATCGGCACCGCTTCGCCCTGCGTACTGGTTTCCGGCAATTCAATCTTCAGCGGCAGGGTCGCCGGGCGGCCATGCACCAAACCGCGCACCGTGATTTCATGGCTGCCGTGACGGCCATAGCGGCCCTGAATGCGCAGCGATTGCCCAGCGAACAGATCGGGCACATGGGTGGGACTTGGGTCGCTGACCTCCATGCCGCCCCAGTCGATTTGAATGTCGGTCAACACCGGCGATTGCAGGCGTTCGGCCAGCTCCCCGGCCACTTTTTCCCGATCCTCGGTGGGGTCCATGTAGCGGGTGAAACCGCGCCCAACCCGGCCCATCTCGCTCAACAAGTAACGATTGACGCCGGTGCCCACGCCAAAGGCATACAGTCGCGCGCTACCCAGATTGGCCCGGAGTAGCTTCAGGATCTCGGCTTCGTTGCCGATGTAACCATCGGTCAGGAAGGTGACGATGCGGATGGCGCCGGTGGGAACCGGCGGGGCCAGGGCTTGACGGATGCCGGTGCTCATCTCGGTGCCGCCCTCGCCGCGCAGCGAATCAGTGTAGCGCAAACCCGCTTGAATATTTTGGGGTGTCGCCGGCAACGGCTGCGCGGAAAATTCGTTGGCGGAATCGCTGAAGCGGATGATGCGGAAACTGTCGGTGGGCCGCAGCCGCCGCAATGCGGCCCGCATGAAGGCCTTGCTGGCGTCGATGGGCAGGCCGTCCATCGACCCGGAGCAATCCAGTACGAACACCATCTCGCGAGGGGTGACCTCCGCTTCCGCCGGAACCTGGGGTGGTTCGAGCAGCAGGCTGAAGAAGCCGCCGCGTTGATCGCGGTAGGCCAGCAATCCGGCCTGGGTTCGCGTCCCGGCCAGGGTGTAGCGCAGCACGAAATCGCGGTTGTCCAAAGTCCGGCCATTGGTCAAGCGCACCTCGGCCCGCCCGCTGTCCGGGGTCTCCGTGGTAATCGGGTGGGTGCGGCTTTCGATATTCGCAATCGCCATGCCGGCGTTGACATGGATGGTCAAGCCCACACGTTCCGGATCGATCTGTTCGGGCACGTTCAATTCGAACACCGGCGGGTAGGCGGGCAATTGTTCGACTTCCCACTGGCCGTAGGCGGCCTGGCTATTCTTGGCGGTTGCCCCGCCGGAAGTTCCCGTTTGCGCGTTCCAGTGCTGAATGCCGCCTTTTGGCGCGGTCTGGCCCGGCGCGACCCCCGCGCCCTGGGGCTGATAACGCGGCCCCACCACCAGCGGGATGACCAGCTCGTAAGCGCCGTCCACCCGGGGTACGGTCTGAGCGTAGGTCAGCATCACCTTGATCGGCAAACCCGGCATCAGGTTGGCGATGTCCTGAGTGAACATGTTGGGGCGGTGTTGACTCAGCAACGCGGCGCTGCGACCCTCGCTCTTGGCTTTCTCGAAGGTGGCGCGGGCTTCCTCGATGCGCTGAATTTTGGCTTGAACGCGCTCGTCGCCGACTTCCATAACCATGGCGTTGACAGCGGCGGTTTCGTTGAGCGGAAACAGATAGGTCGCGTGGACCGCCTGATTCAGGGGATTGGCGAAGGTCTGGGTGACCGTCACCTGCGCCACGTCGCCCTGCACGTCGGCGTCGATATCGGTCTTGAGCAGCGGCAAGGTCACGGGTTTGCCGTCCACTCGCGCCTCGATGCGTCCGCCGAGGTCGTCGGGGGCAATGGCCAGCGCACCGGACCATGGTAGCCAGGACAGGATGCCGATCAGGACAAGTTGGATGTTCTTCATGAGTGAATCCTCGCAAGGTCAGAGTTTTAAGGGCAGGGGTTGAGGGTTGGTTGGGAAACGGGGGGACGGGGGCAAATCCAGCGCGCGCCACACCGCGACGTCGAAGTTTTCCGCCGTTGCCGCCGGCAGTTCCCAGGGCGCGATCCGCTGGATCATCCGCCAGGTCGTGCCCGGCGCTTGCAGCCACCGCCACACCGCCTCGGCAACGTGGGTGGCCCATTCCCCCCGCTCCGAGACATAGCTGACGGTCACCCGCCAGACCCGTCCTTGTGGATCGGTGCTGCGGTAAACCGCGCTGGGAATGGGGCCGCCGGTTTGGCCGAGATAGCGCACGGTGTGACCGGCGCCGGCCAGGCACTCTTCGGGGGAATGGAGATGGCGCAGCGGCGCGGAGGTGCTCACCACCAGCAAGCCGTAGGGACCATAGGCGGCCCGCGCCGCGCCGCCGCCGTAGCGGGTGAAATACGTCTGCTCCTGGGCGGTGAGCACGCCGGGTTGCGCGGCGAAGACGGCGATACGGCCGGGCAGTTCCGGCGCGGGCAGGGGACGGGCCACGTCCACCGGTTGTGGCGGCAGCGCGACGATCCCGCCGCAGGCGGCCAGAAAAGCCAGACCGGCAAGCGGCTTGAGCGAAAAGAGAGGTTGTGCGTCGGCGGCGGCGGCTGGTGGTGGTAGCGGGACCGGGACCGGGACCGTGACGCCGCGAACGTGTTGCGCCCAGAACCACAGGGGTAGCGCCGAGAGGCTCAGCGTGAGGAGTCCGATCATGCTGTGCCAAGGCTCGGCCAGCACGTCCACGCCGCCCAGCGCCTCGCGGTGAACCAGACCCACCGCCAGGGCGACGATGCGCAGGCTGTTACCCAGCGTCGCCGCCGCCAGCGTCAGTAGCGCGCCCAAGCAGGCGTGGCGGGGCGTTGGACGGGTGAGAACCGCCAGGGCGACATAAAGCAACAGGAGCAACAGCAACCCACGTGTCCCGGAACAGGGCAGATCGACCAGTACGGTCTGCCCCTGCCATTGCAGATGAATCCCCTCGCACTGGACCGGAGCGCCCAGACCGAGCGCGGTGCAAGCGCCAACGGCGGAAATTTGCTGCAAGGCAAAGCCGAAACCGCGTTGCAGGATGCGTTCGATGGGCAGGGCAAAGGCGAACAGCACGGCCAGCCAGCCGGGCGCCAGCGGACGAGCGCGCCGCTCCAATCCCAACAACAGACCGATGGCGTAGACATCCACCGCCAGGGCCGCCGCGCCGAGGACGTTGATCCCCAGCCACTGCCCCAGCAGGCGAATGGCGGCGGTCAGCGCCAGCAGCCCCAGCCCACTCAGGCGTTGCCGCGAGTTGGCGACCCGCAACGGGCTGGTTGCGCTCCACAGCATCAGACCGAAGGTCAGCGCCGCCACCCAAAATCCGTAGGAATCGTAGGCGGGATCGAACCAGGTCCCCACCAGCCATAGCAGGGGATGGACGGCCAGGAGCGCCAGTCCCAGGATCAGGGCGATGGGACCTAGCAGTGGAAAAATCGTGTAGCGCATGGCGTGACTCCGGTAACTCGCCAGCGCAGTATCAGGACGGGGCGTGCGCGCTTCGTGGCGCGCTCGTGCAAGATGGTGGAATGATTGTGCAAATCTGGTGCAAGTTGACTCATGATTCGCTTAAACGAAGATCGACTTTTGAGAATTGGAAATGTTGAGTAATCTTGACATCGGGTAAACGTTCCCCTGCCTCTCCCCAATGACGAGGAACGTGGAGCAGTGATGAAATAACACATTGAATATCTGGTACTTTCCACCCATCCCGCTGCCGCTGGCGGGCTATGACGATCACCGGTGCCCCCCTATGCTGGACGAGATCATCCGCTTGCTTAAAGTTGAACGCGTCGACGACCTCCCCGTGTTGTTGGCGCAGGTCTAACAAATGCAGATTCCGGCCCTGCTCGATCAGTTCTATCCGACCCATGGTCACTGGAAGGGCGACTTGAGTTTTGGCGACGTGGTGGCGGTGTGGTTGACCTTGGTGGTCTCGGAGGGCGATCACTGCCTGGCGCATGTCCAGCCCTGGGTGGAGGCGCATCTCGACACGCTGACCGCCTGTTTGGGCAAGCCGGTGCGGCCGCTGGACTTTAGCGATGATCGGCTGGCGGATAGGCTGGATCGCCTGGCCGACGCCGCGACCTGGGCCGAGCTGGAAACCGCGCTGAACGGGGCGGTGCTGCGGGTTTATGACGTAGGCGGCGACCGGGTGCGGCTCGACAGCACCTCGGCCAAGACCTATGCGGGGGTGAGCGAGGGCGGTCTGTTTCAGTTCGGGCACAGTAAAGACCATCGGCCGGACTTGCCCCCAGTGAAAATCAGCCTGTCGGCGCTCGACGCCCTGGGCTTGCCCTTGACCACGACGGTCGTGAGTGGGAACGGCGCCGATGACCCGCTGTACGTGCCGGAGATTCAGCGAGTCCAAGCCACCCTGGGGGCCGGGGGCAAGACCTACATTGGCGACAGCAAGATGGGCGCCCTGGCGACCCGGGCCTGGATCGCCCGGAGCGGCGATTATTATCTGTGCCCGCTGGGCGGCAACCAGATGCCGGAGGAGACCGTGGCGGCCCTGCTGGCGCCGGTGTTCGGCGGGGCCCAGCCCCTCACTGCCAGCGACTATAACGGCAACAACAACGGCACCAGCAGCAGGGTAAGTCCCATCACCAGCAGCAGCAACGGCAGCCCAACCCGCACGAAGTCGTTGAACCGGTAACCTCCCGGCGCCAGCACCAAGGTATTGACCGGCGAGGAGACCGGGGTGACGAAAGCGGCCGAGGCCGCGACCACCACCGTCATCGCGAAGGGATAAGGGGAAACGCCCACCTGCTGAGCGGCAGCGATGGCAATCGGAGCCATCAGCAACGCGGTGGCGGTGTTGGAAATGAACATGCCGATCAGCGCCGCCAGCATAAAAACCCCGGCCAGCAACGCCAGCGGGCCGAACGGACCCAGCCCGGCGACCAGCCCATCGGCGATCAGCGCCACGCCGCCGGTCTGTTCCAGCGCCTTGGCCAGCGGCAGCATACCGGCGATCACCACCAGGCTGGGCCAGTTGATCGATCGATAGGCGTCTTCCATGCGCAGGCAGCGGAACAGGCCCATGGCCAGCGCCGCCAACAGCACCGCCACCGCGTTGGGCGTCCAGCCGAACGTCATCAGCACCACCATCGCTAGCAGGATCGCCAGGGCGAACGGCGCTTGCCGGTAGCTGGGGGCGACCTCGCTCAATTCCGCCGGCAGGTTAAGCACCAGAAAATCCTTCGGATCATCCTGAAGCAGGGCAATCCGTTTCCAGGTCCCGGCAACCAGCAGCACATCGCCGAACGCCAATTTTTCCTGGGCCAGGTTGGCTAGTGGCTGGCCCCGGCGGCGGATGCCGAGCACACTCAAGGCATGATGGCTGCGAAACGCCGCTTGGCGCAGAGTCTGGCCGATCAGCGCCGAATCCGGGGGCAGCATCACCTCGGCCAAGCCCAGCTCTTGAACCAAACTCTGTTGCTGGCTGTTCTCGATCGGCAGGGGGGTCAACCGTTCGGCGGTTATGAGCGCCTCGATCGCTGCGGCAGAACCAACGCCATACAGCACATCGGCGGGATGCAGCTCGGTGCTGGCCAGCGCCGCCGACACCGTTTCGGCGAAGCGCTCCGTCCGCCCGACGCCAATCAGCGTGATGCCGTAGCGGGTGCGCAGTTGCGCTTCCGCCACGGTCTGACCGGCCAAGGGCGAGTCGGCAGCCACCCGTAGCCGGCGCAATTGGCCGGTCAGTTGGTAGCTTTCACCCAGTTCAAGCAGCGTTTTCCGATGGCCAGCGCCGCCGGTTGGGGTAGAAGTCGGCAGCAGCCGGGAACCGATGATCGCCATGTAGCCGATGCCCAACGCCAAGGCGAGCAGACCAATCGGGGTGATGCCAAAGAAGCCGAACGGGTGCAAGCCGGCGCTGTGCAAGGCGTCATTCACCACCAGATTGGGCGGCGTGGCGATCAGCGTCAGCAGCCCGCTGAGCAGGGCGGCGAAGGCCATCGGCATCATCAGCCGACCGGGGCCAATACCGAGCCGGGCGGTGAGGCCGAGCACGACCGGAATAAAAATCGCGACCACGCCGGTGGAACTCATGAACGCGCCCAATCCGGCCACCGCCAGCATCAGCAGCACCAACAGCCGGCTTTCGCTGGCGCCGGCCAGCCGGGCCAGCCCTTGGCCGACCTGAAAGGCGATGCCGGTCCGCACCAGACCTTCGCCGACCACGAACAGCCCGGCGATTAAAATGATCAGAGGGTCGCCGAAGCCCGCCACCGCTGCGGACACCGGCAGGATACCGCCCAGAATCAGGGCCACGATCACCAGCAGGGCGACCACATCCGGTCGCAGCCGGTCGCTGGCGAACAGGACGACAGTGACGGCCAGCAGGCCGAATACGAACAGGGCATCGGGAGTCATGGGACGTCACCTGATTAATGGGCTTTAATCGCGCGCGCGTCCTGCGAACTCACAGCCTCCCCACCACCTTCTCCATTCGCTCCTGCCCGACGTTGGTATAAACCTGGGTGGTGGCGATGCTCTCGTGGCCGAGCAGCGCCTTGATGTCCACCAGTTCGGCCCCAGCGTTGAGCAGGTTGGTGGCGTAAGTATGGCGCAATTTGTGGGGTGAAATCTTCTTGTCGATGCCGGCCTTCTGGAACATCCCCCGCAGGTAGGCGCGGGCCGCTTGCGAGGACACCGGCTTTTGGCCGGGCGCTTTGGCGAAGACGAACTCCCCGCGCGGCTGGTCCTTGAGCCAGAACCCGAACACCTGCCCGAACGCCTCCGGCAGCGGCGCCGCTTAGCAGCGCGTTAAGCACCCAGGCAAGCTTTGCTCCTCAGTCGCAGCAATTCTCATTTTGGCGAATTCACCCGTTTTGGACTACGGGGGCGCCGGTTCAAGAGGGGGCGAGGGTTCGAGTCGCACGGGCACGACCCGACCCGGCTCGAAGCTGCGCAGCATGAAGGTGA
>JBATNZ010000290.1:0-18839 GCA_049290615.1 Candidatus Contendibacter sp. | reverse complement strand
CCGGATCTGTTTCGTGATGTCGTCCAACGTCAGGACAGCGGAACCAAACGGTACGCTCATCAAGGGGCTTCCGGTCAAGAGGGTTCGGCTACTCTAGCGGGCCATCGCCAAAATGAGAATTGCTGGTACTTGGGGGAACGCCTCTACCCCGCCTCCTGCAACAACCGCAGCAGATCCTCCGCCGAAATCCGGCCGCTCGCGCCGGTGCCCTCCAACAATTGCTCGGCCAAGTCCCGCTTCTGGTGGTGCAAGGCGACGATCTTTTCCTCGATGGTGCCCTGCGCCACCAGCCGGTAGATCGTCACCGGTCGCTGCTGGCCGATGCGGTGCGCCCGGTCCGAAGCCTGATCCTCCACCGCCGGGTTCCACCAGGGGTCCATGTGGATGACGTAATCGGCGGCGGTCAGGTTCAGCCCCAGGCCGCCTGCTTTCAGACTGATCAGGAACACGTCGCCCTTGCCCGACTGAAAGGCGTCCACGCCCCGCTTGCGCTCCACCGCCGGCGTGCTGCCGTCCAGATACTGATAGGCGATGCCCTTGCGATCCAGCAGCTCGCGGAGAATGGCCAGATGATCGACGAACTGGCTGAACACCAGGGCCTTGTGCCGATTTTCCAGCAACTCGTCCAGAATCTCCTCGAACACCGCCAGCTTGGCCCCACCCAGGTCGGTATCCGGCAACGCCAGCTTCGGATGGCAGCAGGCCCGGCGCAGCTTCATGATCTCGGCGAGAATCTGGAAGGATTTCTGATTGTCGGCATCGTCGACCTTGGCAAGCCGGGTCAGCGCCTGCTGGCGCAGAGCCTCGTACAGGGCCGCTTCCTCCGGCCCCAGCTCCACCCGCCGCAGGATCTCGGTGCGCGACGGCAGCGCCTCCAGCACCTCGGACTTCAGCCGGCGCAGGATGAACGGTTGAATCAGTTGCCGGAGCCGGTGACGGGCCTGGGTATCCTGATCCCGCTCGATGGGGGTGGCGAAGCGCTGGTTGAAGCGCTCCAGGGAACCGAGCAGGCCCGGATTGATGAAGCGGAACAGGTTCCACAACTCGCCCAAATGATTCTCGATCGGGGTGCCGGTGGTGAGCATTTTGAAGTCGCCGCACAGCGCCATGGCGGCCTGGGAGCGTTTGGTGGCCATGTTCTTGATGGCTTGGGCCTCGTCGAGGACGATGGTTCGCCATTGGGTTTTCGTCAGCCGTTCCGCCTCCTGCTGTAACAATCCGTAGCTGCAAATCAGCAGGTCGAACGGTTCCAGCCGCGCCAGGGTTTGCTCGCGGTCGCCGCCGCCGAACACGATCGGATGCAGGGTTGGAGTGAACCGCCGGATTTCATCCAGCCAGTTCAGACAGACCGAGGTGGGCGCGACCACCAGGGCCGGACCGTCCTGCGCCCGGCTCAGGATCAGCGCCAGCGCCTGCACCGTCTTGCCCAGCCCCATGTCGTCGGCCAGGCAGGCACCCACCCCCCAGTGAGCCAACCGCGCCAGCCATTCGAAACCTTGCGTCTGGTAGTCCCGCAACTCGGCTTGCAGGGTCGAGGGGACCGTCGGTTGCAGCGCCTCGGCCTCGCGCAGCCGCCGCAGATACGCCTTCCAGTCGGCGTCCGCGCGCACCGTCCCCGCCTCGGCGGTGAGCGGCTCCAGCGCCTGGGCCGCCAGCGGGTGAAAGCGCACGCCCTTGGCGCTCGGTTCGCCGAAACCGCGCAGTTCCTCCAGCCGCTTGCGAAACTCCTCGGTCAGGGCCAGAAACCGGCCCTCGCCCAGCGGCAGGAACCGGCCGGGGGCCTGCTCGATCAGCTCCAGCAACTGGCGCATGTTGAACACCTGCTCGTCCAGGCGCAGTTCGCCATCGAGATCGAACCAGTCCCGATGGCGCTTGATGCTCAGGCGAAGCTGGTTGAGCGCCGCCGGACGGCCGACCTTGAATTTCTCGCCCTCCGGCCATTCCAGCACCGCCCGGTCGCCCAGGGCTTGCAGTTCCAGCAGCGCCTCCAGGCAGGTTTCCGGATCGGTCAGGATCCATTCGCCGCCGACGGTGGGCTGGCTGGACAGGGTGGGCACGGCCATCACGACCTGCGCCACCCGCCGACGCTCCAGCTTCAGATCGCGCCGGGCCTGCAAGCGCTTGCCGTCGATCTCGGCGATCACCCGCTCGCCGCCGGCGCCGGGCCGGTACAAGGGACCGCCAGTCGCGAACGGCCGGACCCGCAACTCGATTTTCAGGCCCTCGCCGAAAGGCAGCAGATGGACATGCGGCAGGGAATCGGCGGCGATTTCCTCCAGATTCTCTATCCCAGCGTCGAGGCTGGACTGCACGGTCACCAGGTTCGCCAAGGCCGCCACCGTTTCCAGCACGCGGGTCTTGGCCGCTCCGGGCACCAGCAGGCCCTCGCCCAGGATCGCCATGACCTGCCGGTGCGCCTCGTTGAACACGATGACCTTGAGTCGGGTCGGCGTTTCCTTGACCACTTTGAGCGGCTCGGTCAGTGTCGCCTTGGGCGACAACTCCAGTCGCCACTGCGAACCCTGCGGGGTAATCAGCAGTTCCGGTTCGCCCTTGACCAGTTCCACCCGTACTCCCGGCGTGTCTTCCCAGAAGATCAGCGGGTGACCCACCAGCAGCGGCAGCGCCTTGTGGGTGTCGATTTCGTAGTTGGTCTGGCCGTAATAGCCGGAGTAATCCAGACGGACGGCGGCGCAGATTTCGTGATCCTGAGGAGTGAGAAATTCCAGTTTTTCCGCACGATACAGCCGTTTCAGCGCCACCGGCCGACCCTGGGTCCATTGCCCCCGGGCGTCGCGTTTCTGCTCGCGCGGGCTGATCGTGCAACTCCCGCTCTTGTGCCAACTGATCCACCACACCAGCCGGTTCGCCGGCGCCGTCGTCGGTTCCGAGCCGGTCTGGGTCAATTCCAGCAGCGCGTTCAGGGCGTGTTCCCAGGGCTCCTTAAGCTGGAACAGTCGGGCGAGCTGCCGCCCGCCGCCTGGCTCCCCCTCCCCTGGGCGGGAGGGGGTTGGGGGGAGGGGCAATTTGTCGGCGGGACCGCCCAGATGCCGCACCAGTTCGGTCAGCTCCACCGCGAACCAGTGGTAGCCGTTCTCCTGGGCCGTGCCTACCAAGATCGTCGCCAGACCGCGCAAAGCCTGGGGATCGGCGGCCTTCAGCCAGAACAACACCAGCAGTTGGAAGAAGCGGTCGAGCGCCGGCAGGGGAGCGCTCAGGTCCGGGGCGGCGATTTTCTGAAGCTGGCCCTGCTGGACCTCCACCACCTGCCACAGGTTTCGATAGAGGCCGGGATAGGCATAGCGCGCGCCCTTGTCGAACACGGGCGCCATCGCCTCTATCGCCTGGCGCAGGCGGGCGGGGGTATTGCTGGCCAGCAGCGCCAGAATGAAAAATACCCCGGCCAGATGATCGAAGAAAATCTTGCGCTTGCCGGTCCGTTTGCGCAGCAGCTTCAGCGCGGCTTCGTAACGCTGGATGGCCTCCTCGTCGGTCCCGTCCAGGAACGCCAGCCAGCCACGCAGGGCTTCGGTATAGTCCGTTTGCGAACCCAGGTATTGCCGGGCCTTCGCCGGCTCGCCGCGCAGCAGCGCCTGTTCGGCCAGGTAATAGCGCAGCGCGTCGGCGCAGCGGTTCTCGGCCAGCAGGCTCTCTCCCAGGGCGATGAGTGCATCAGCCGGATCGAAATGACGCACCGCTGCGGCGAAGATGGCGGCCAGCGCCTCGCCCAGCAACTCGTCCGGCAGCGCGCGCAGGTTGTCGGCGTCGAAGGGGTTGTTGAAGATCAGCAGCCAGGGCGGATATTGCGCCAGGTCGCCGGGGTAGTTCCTGGCACAGATCTCCAGAATGCGTTGCATTCGCGGCATGTCGCCCCGGTAAAAGGCGATGCGCAACGCGGACAGCGCCTGCCGGTAGCTGCGGAAATACGAATCGCCCCAGCCAGTGTACCTGTTCACTTCCTGCGCGGCCTTGGCCAGGCTCTCGAAGCGGCCTTCCCGCACCGCCCGGCGCGTCATGTCCTCGACGATCAGGCGATGGCAAAGCCACTGGTTGTTGGCCTTGATCACCAGTTGCGTGCTCACCAGCCGGTCAAGCAGAGGCGCCAAACCCGGTTGCGGAAAGCCCTTGGTTTTAATTTGCGGCGCGTCGCAGCGGCGCGCGCAATCGGCGAGCGCGGTTTTCCCCACTTCCTCGTAGATCACCGAGAGCAATTGCACGACCGCTTGTTCGAGCGGGGGCAGCGTTTCGTAGGTATCGAGCAGGGATTGGCGCAGTTTTTGGTTGTCGGTCGTTGTGGACATGGTCAATAGACTTGTTTCCAAATAAGCTTTTGGCACATTTTTCAGCGCCAACACCGCGGGATCGTGAATATCCCGATCATAGGGCTGGAAGTCTATTCTATCGGAGGTCGCGCGGTCGCCCATTGATCGAACATAGACCAAGCCGGAGATCTGATGAACTTTGATAAATTGATCGGGTATAGCTTCCCCTCCTTGGATAAGGAGGGGTGGCGCGTAGCGCCAGGGTGGTTTGATCGCGGCGACTACCCGATGATTTTGTTGAAATTCATCAGATCTTCTCGGTGAGCATGGGCTGGCCCGTGGCCGACTCGCCCAGATAGTGCCGTACCCGCACCAGCGCCTGCGCCAGGCTGGCCGATAGCAGCAACTTGCCGGGAATGTTGCGCAAACCAGCCCGCCGCATCAACAGCGCCGGCTGGCCATGCACCCCCGCCACCGCCACCAGAACCCCGTCGCTCTGCAAGCGTTCGATGGCCGAATCCAGTTCCACCAACCCCGACACGTCCATGACTGTCACTCCTTCGATATTGATGATGACCGCCCGCGGCCGAGCGCCGATATCGTGCAGGGCGCTCATGGCCTTCTCGGCGGCGCCAAAAAACAGCGAGCCGGTGACTTCGTACAACCGCACTCCTTCCGGTAACGGACTCTCCAAATGGGGATGGTCGGCCTCGATATGCTGGCCGCCGGTCAGCGCCGCCATGCGATTCATGAACAGCAGCGCGGCCAACACCACGCCGACGCTGATCGCGATCACCATGTCGAAGATGACCGTCAGCCCGAAACACACCAACAGCACCAGGATATCGCTACCGGGCGCGACTTTAAAAATGTGGCGGAAGTGCTTGAGTTCGCTCATGTTCCACGCCACCAGCAGCAACAGCGCCGCCAAAGCAGCCATGGGCAGATACCCCAGCAGCGGCGCCAGCGCCAGCAGCACCAGCAGGATGAACAGGGCATGGAACACGGCGGCCAGCGGACCCCGGGCACCGGCGCGGATGTTGGCGGCGGTGCGGGCCAGCGCCCCGGTCGCGGCGATGCCGCCGAAAAACGGCGCGACCACATTGCCGATGCCCTGTCCGATCAGTTCGGCATCGGGGTCGTGCTTGGTGCCGGTCATGCCGTCGGCCACCACCGCGCACAGCAACGACTCGATGGCCCCGAGCAAGGCAATCGCCATCGCCGGACCCAGTAGATCCTTGATCAGCCCCAGCGACAGCCCCAGCGGCTGGCCATCCGGGCCGGGCAACCGCCACGGCAGCACGAAATGCGGCAGGAACGGCGGGATACCCGGCAGCGTTTGCCCGTCTTTGAGGTAGCTGAACCGGGAGGCGATGGTGGCGACCTCGAAACCGTCCACGAAACGGACGAGCAACCAAGCCAGCGCGGTGGCGGCCACCATGCCGACCAGCGGCGCCGGCAAGCCGGTTTTCAGGCGCGGCCACAAAATCAGCAGGGCCAGGGTCAACGCGCCGATCGCAAAATCGGCAAGGTGCAGTCCGGGTAGCGCCTGTCCCAACAACCAGATCCGTTCCAGAAAGTGCTCCGGCTGCGCGGCCAGTTGCAGACCGAAGAAATCCTTGAATTGCAGGCTGGCGATGACCACCGCGATACCGGTGGTGAAACCGGTGGTCACCGGATAGGGGATGAACTGGATCAACTTGCCCATCCGCCCCAAACCCATGCCGATCAGCATGATCCCGGCCATGAAACTGGCGGTCACCAGACCCCCGATGCCGTACTTCTCGGCGATGGGATGCAGGATCACGATGAAGGCGGCGGTCGGCCCGGATACGCTGAAGCGCGAACCACCGGTCAGAGCGATCAGCAGGCCGGCGACGATGGCGGTGTACAAACCATATTGCGGCGGTACTCCGCTACCGATGGCCAGCGCCATCGCCAGCGGCACCGCAACGATACCGACCGTGATGCCGGCCAGCAGATCGGCTTGCAGCTTGCTCAGGTTATAGCCGCCGCGCAGCTTGTCGCGCAGGGCGGTGCCGAACGGCAAATAAAGCGAGTGTTCTCGGTCGGGTTTCATGGGAAATGCCTACGTCTGCTGGACTTGCAACAACGCCAGCAGACCCTCCAGCAGTTGCATTGGGTTCGGCGGACACCCAGCAATCGTCAACGGCCATCGCAGCAGATTCTGGAACAGCAGCTTGCGCATGATGAAAGTCGCCTACAGATCGTGACCCGAATACGAGCAGTTAAACGATTTATTGAAAGCGGAAAATCCGCCACGATGTTGCCTTGTTCGTTTAATCGTCCCCGGCGAGCCGGTTCAACTACCCAGGGATGTTGGTCCAGGTCGCGCGGTCGGTGGTGTACCAGATGGTGCCATCGCCCGCCAGGCCGGCCAAATCATCCCGGCCATCGTTGTTCAAATCGCGCACGACCAGCCGGCTCAGCGCGCCGGGGATACGGGTCCAGGTGCTCAGGTTGGTGGTGTACCAAATGCTGCCGTCGCCGGCTATCCCCGCGAGGTCGGCGTGACCATCGCCGTCGAGATCACCGATCACGATCCGGCCCAACCATCCGGGGATGTTGACCCAGGTCGCGCGGTCGGTGGTGTACCAGATGCCGCCGTTGCCCGCCAAGCCGGCAAGGTCGGCCCGGCCGTCGCCGTTGAGATCGCCGACCCGCAGTTGGGCGAGGGTACCGGGGATGTTTTTCCAGGTGCTGCGGTCGGTGGTGTACCAAATGGAGCCGTTGCCCGCCAAGCCGGTTCTCTCCGCCAGCAACCGATCATCGGCGATCACGTCCAGCAAGCTCCGGGCAATGCGGAGACGTTCCTGGCGCTGGCCTTTCTCTTGGCCCTGCTGCAAGCCCTGCTGCAAACCCTGCTGCAAACCCTGCTGCAAACCGCGTTGCTCCCACTCCCGCGTCCACTGTTCCCACCGTTCCGCCAACATCGCCTTCACCTCGCCCAAGTCGTCAATCTCGGGGATTACTACGTCTATATGCGCGTTAATGGCTCGGCTCGCCCGGCGCCCTGAACACCGCTTCCACCGTCGGTGCCTCCAACAACCGCTCGCCCCACCGCTCCAACTGCTCCGGCTCCGCCGCCGCCAAGCGTTCCAATACCCAGGCCGGCGGCTCCCCAAAGCGTTGCCGCAGTTGCCGGAGCAACAACCGCGTCTCGCCCTGCTGCAAGCCCTGCTGCAAGCCCTGCTGCAAGCCCTGCTGCAAACCCTGCTGCAAACCCTGCTGCAAACCGCGTTGCTCCCACTCCCGCGTCCACTGTTCCCACCGTTCCGCCAACATCGCCTTCACCTCGCGCAAGTCGTCAATCTCGGGGATGATCACGCCCGGCAACCGCCGCCGCAAAAACACCCGCCGCAACTAAATCCCAAACGCCCGTCGCAAGGGCCGCTGCTCGGGCGTCGCCAGCCACGCCAACAGATCGTCCACCACCGCCTGCAACTCGTCGTAACTGCGGCTCCGATCCAGCCGGAACAGCGCCGCCGCCAGATTCTTCCTCCCCGCCAGCGCCGTTCGGGGATAGCGTTCTTCATCCAACAGCAAGTATTGGAAACATGGTTGATACCGTTCCAAACCCGGCGGCGCCAGCGTCAACAGGTCTCGAAACTCGACCGCTCCCGTCCAGGCCGGCGTACCGTGGTACAACACCACCGGCAACACTGGCGGCAATCGCCCGTCCGCCGGCAACTCGTTCCGCCGCAGCAAATCCTGATACAGCATCCCGACATACACCAGCAGGCGCAGCGCCATGAACGGGTCGGGCTCCGACTGAAACTCGATCACCACATAGACGTAGAGCCATTGGTCCCGCAACCGAACTTTCCACACCACGTCATCATGTCGTTGCCGTAGCCCATCGCTGACATAGCTCCCTTTCACCGGCGTCAGCGTGGTGAAATCCACCTCCGCCACCCACGGTTCCGGCACGAAGCCGCGTAGCAAATCCGCCACCAGCTCCGGATGCGAAAACAGCAGCTTGTAACCGCTATCAAACTCGGCCATGTCTAAACCGTCGTATCCGCTCCGCCATGCCGCAATCCGTCACCCTGGTTCGCCGCTCGCCTGGGGCATGATCGTACTCCCCGGAATCCGATCATCCAAACCCACCTCCCCCATCACTCGCGCCGGTCGCCAGCGCGGCCTCAATTCTTCTCCTCCCGCAACCCCCACACTTCCGCCTCGCTCAAGCCGATCTTCTCGCCGGCGCTATCCAGCCGGGTGACGCCACATCCGTTCGTGGGCAGGTGCGGGATCCACCCGGTCAGTCATCTCCGGCGAGCTGGTTCAACTGGCCGGGAATGTTGGTCCAAGTCGCGCGGTCGGTGGTGTACCAGATGGTGCCGTTGCCCGCCACTCCCGCTAGGTTAGCCTTGCCGTCGCCGTTGAGGTCGCGCACGACCAGCCGGTTCAGTGCGCCGGGGATTTGGGTCCAAGTGCTGAGCATGTGGAGAAAAATTTAGACTGGTACATCAATCAGATCTCCGGAAAACTCAATTCTCAGGGCAGGTATCAGGTTCCAAGTATCAGGAAAGCTCATATCCTGGCAGTCGGGCCTCCGGGAATTACTGGGCCTGCAACAACGCCAGCAAACCCTCCAGCAGTTGCATTGGGTTCGGCGGACACCCGGCAATGTGCAAATCCACCGGGATGACTTCGGCCACCCCGCCGACGCAGGCGTAGCCGCCGGCGAACACCCCGCCGTCTCGCCCGCAATCGCCGACCGCTACCACCCATTTCGGATCGGGCGTGGCGACATAAGTCCGTTCCAGCGCTTCTCGCATATTGACCGTCACCGGGCCAGTCACCAGCAACACATCGGCGTGGCGCGGCGAAGCGACGATGTGAAAACCGAAGCGTTCCAAATCGTAAAAGGCGTTGTTGAGCGCGTGAATTTCCAGCTCGCAGCCGTTGCAGGAACCGGCGTCCACCTCGCGGATCGCCAGGCTGCGACCGAGTCGCCGCCGCGCGGCTCGGTCGACCTTCGCGCCCAGTTCGGCCAGAGCTTGTTCGGAAGGGGCTGGCGCGGCGACCGTCAGCGGCCATCGCAGCAGATTCTGGAACAGCAGCTTGCGCATGATGAAAGTCGCCTACAGATCGTGGCCCGAATACGAGCAGTTGAACGATTTATTGCAGAGCGGAAAATCCGCCACGATGTTGTTTTCGATAGCGGCTTCCAACAGCGGCCACTGGAACCAGGACGGATCGCGCGGATGGCAGCGCGCCACCGTGCCGTCGGCGGCCAGCCGCAGCCAGACCAGAACGTCGCCGCGAAAACCCTCGACCAGCGCCATGCCTTCGCAGGGCTGACCGGGACGGTTCAACTCACCGCGCGCCGGCCCCATCGGCAAGCGCTCCAGAATCTGCTCGACGAGCACCAGACTCTGTTCCACCTCGCAGATGCGCAGCCATACCCGAGCGTTGACATCGCTGTCGGCCCGCACCGGCGTCTCGAACTCCAGTTGATCGTAGGGTGGATAGCCCGGATCGCGGCGGGCATCGAAGGCTCGGCCAGCAGCGCGGCCGATGGTCCCGCCACAGCCGAACTGCTCGATCAAGGCCGGCCGGACAAAACCGGTGCCGACGGTGCGATCCTGCAGCGAGGCGGTGTTGTCGTACAGATCGATCAGCGGCGGAAACTGGCGGCGGAACTCGGCGACCAGCGTCCTTAAGACCTTCGCGCCATCGGCTGGCAAATCCGTTTCCACTCCGCCGGGAATCACGCAATCCATCAGCAGGCGATGACCGAAGCAGGCGGCGCTGGCGCGCAACACCTGCTCGCGCAGCACCGCGCAGTGGGCATGCATCAACGCAAAGGCGGCGTCGTTGCAAATCGCGCCGATATCGCCGCAGTGATTGGCCAACCGTTCCAGCTCAGCCATCAACGCCCGCAGCCAGTGAGCGCGGGTCGGCGCCTCGGTGTCGGTTGCCGCTTCGACCGCGCGGGCAAAGGCCAGCGCGTAGGCCACGGTGCTGTCGCCCGACACCCGCCCGACCAGCCGCGCCGCCCGCTCCAGCGTTGCGCCGCTGAGCAGACCCTCGATGCCCTTGTGGACGTAGCCCAGCCGTTCCTCCAGCCGGACCACCGCCTCGCCGTTGGCGGTGAAGCGGAAATGGCCGGGTTCGATGATGCCGGCATGAACCGGCCCCACCGGAATCTGGTGCAGGCTTTCGCCTTCCGCCGCCAGAAATGGATAAGGAGACGGTGGATCGGTGCGTGGTGTCGCCGCGCCGAGTGGATGGACAACCGGCCAGCGCCCGTGATCCAGCCAGGGGCGGGAATCGGGACCAGCGACCGGCTGTAACCCGACCAGATCGGTGATCGTGCGTTCCAGACGCTGCGCCGGTGGGTGCAAACGGCCCACGGAGGGAAACCGCCCGTCCGGGCACGGCAGGCTGGCGACGCCCAGCGTTCCGCTCGCCTGTTCGCGCACCGCCAGATGCACCAAGCCAGGCTCGCCCCACAGTCCGAGCAGGGTCCAAACCCCCTCCGCCAAGCCTTGAATCAGTGCATTCCAGGTTTCGGGCGTGACCACGACCCGTGACCAGGGGCCATGCCCGGCAACCGGCTGGCCGACATCCAGCACCGTCCGCAAAGAGCCAGTATTCATCATTCTTTCCGCGCCTTCCGTGATTTCCGTGGATCCCGCCTTCACCCCAGCAACACCGCGACGTTTTTGAACCAGGCGACCAGCGGTCCCGGCAACCAGAATCCGGCCACGAACACCAGCGCCAGATGCGCCAGCATCGGCAGGATACTCGCCTGCACCGGCACAGTGGGACCGCTGTCCGGTTTGCCGAACGCCATGCCATTCAACCGCCACAGCAGCGTACCGAACGCCAGTAGCAACCCCAACACCAGCGGCAGCGCCAGCAGCGGCTGGCGGGCGAAGGTGGAACTCACCACCAGGAACTCACTCGTAAACACGCCAAACGGCGGCATCCCGGCGATGGCGATCACGCCGGCCACCAACCCCCAGCCCAGCGTCGGATGGGTGACGGTCAAGCCGCGAATGGTGGAAATCCGCTGGGTGCCCTTGACCTGGGAGATATGGCCCACGGCGAAGAAAATCGCCGACTTGGTCAGGCTGTGCATCGTCATGTGCAGCAAGCCGGCGAAATTGGCCAGCGGCCCGCCCATGCCGAAGGCGAAGGTGATGATGCCCATGTGCTCGATGGAGGAGTAGGCGAACAACCGTTTGATGTCGCCCCGGCGATAAAGCATCAGCCCGGCGAACAGCAACGACAGGAGTCCCAGGCCGACCATCAGCGGACCCGGCGCCAGGGCGGACGGATTGGCGCTCATCAGCATCTTGAACCGCAGCACCGCGTACAGCGCCACGTTCAGCAGCAACCCGGACAACACCGCCGAGATCGGCGTCGGACCCTCGGCGTGGGCGTCGGGCAACCAGGCGTGCAGCGGCACCAGGCCGGCCTTGGTGCCGTAACCAAGCAGCAGGAATACGAACGCCAGATTGAGCAACGCCGGATCGAAGGCGGCGGCGTGGGCGAGCAGCCGATCCCACGCCATGGCCGGCAAGCCTTCCCCCATCACCGGCTGCGCCGCCAGGTACACCAGGATGGTGCCGAACAGCGCCAGGGCGATGCCCAGACTGCCCAGGATGAAATACTTCCAGGCGGCTTCCAGCGCGGCGCTGGTCCGGTAGATGCCGACCATCAGCACCGTGATCAGCGTCGCCAGTTCAATCGCCACCCACATCAGCCCGATGTTATTGGCGAGAAACGCCAGATTCATGGCGAAGATCAGCGCCTGATACATGGCGTGGTAAAAGCGCAGATACGCGGGGGTCAGCCGCCCGGTTTCCAGTTCGTGGGCGATGTAGCTGGCGCTGAACACGCTGGTGGTGAAACTGACCAGATTGTTCAGCACGATCAGATAGATGTTGAAATCGTCCACCCGCAGGTAGAGATTGGCTTCCGGCCGCGCCCCGAACAGAGTGACGGCGGCCAGCAGGCTCAACAGCGCCGCGCCGACGTTCAACCGGGCGCCGAGCCGGTAACCGGACAGCAGCACCAGCAGCAGCGCGGCGCTGGCCGGGACGACCAGCAGCACGGTCACCGCCATGAAACCCAGGTCGCTCATCGCCGCCGTCCCTCCCGGAAGGTATCCATCGCCTGCATGTCCACGCTGTCGAAGCGTTCCCGGATGCGGAACAGGAAGACGCCGATCACGATCAGCGCGATCAGCACCGAGAAGGCGATACTGATCTCCACCGCCAGCGGCATGCCGCGCGCCCCGGCGGCGGCCAGCACCAGCCCGTTCTCCAGCGACATGAAGCCGATCACCAGACTGACCGCGTTGTAGCGGATGACCATCAGCAGCAGTCCCAGCAACACCACCGCCAACGCGAACGCCAGGTCTTCGCGAGCCAGCGCGTGGGCCCCCGCCGTCACCGGCAGCATCACCAGAATCGCCAGCGCCACCAGCGCCGTGCCGGCCAGCATGTCCCGACCCACGCCGCCCACCACTTCCAGGGTGCGGTGGATGCCGAGCCGCCGGACGATGCGATGGAGCGCGGTCGGGATAATGATGGCCTTGAAGATCAGCGCGATCCCCGCCGTCACGTAGAGATGGTGAGCCTCCTGGGTATACGCTTGCCAGCCGACCGCCAACACCAGCATCAGCGAGTGCAGGGCAAAAACATTGATCAGCGCGGACAGGCGATCCTGGTACAGCAGCAGGAAGCTCGCCACCACCATGCCGCCCGCCAGAAAATGGGCGATATCGAAGGCCAGATCGTGCATCACAGACTCCGCGACACGAACAGCAACAAGGTGCCGAGCAGCCCCAACATCAGCGCCGCCCCCAGGAATTGATCGACGCGGAACACCCGCATCTTGGCGATGCTGGTCTCGAACAGCGCCAACAGCAGGCCGCCTACCGCCAATTTGGCCAGATAGAGCGCCATGCCACCGAGATAGGCGGTCGGCCCCGCCCCGGCAGCCACCATGCCCCAGGGCGCGAAAATGCACCCCAGCAACGACAGATACAACAGCAGCTTGAGCGAAGCGCCCAGTTCGATCAGCGCCAGATGGCGGCCAGAATATTCCAGCACCATCGCCTCATGCACCATGGTCAACTCCAGGTGCGTGGCCGGATTGTCGACCGGGATGCGGGCGTTCTCGGCGATCGCCACCATGACCAGAGCGAGCAAGGCCAGCGCCAGCGAGACCCGCAGCCCAACGTCAGCGGTCAACATGAAGCGGGCGACCGAGGACAGTTCGGTGGTTCCGGCCAGCAGCGACAGGGTGAACACCATCATCAACATGGCCGGTTCCGCCAGCGAGGCGATCATCATCTCGCGGCTGGAGCCGATGCCGCCGAAACTGGTGCCGACGTCGAGCCCGGCCAGCGCCAGAAAGAAGCGGGCGGTGCCGAGCAGGGCGACGATGGCGATCAAATCCGCCGTCCAACTGAACAGCAGGCCGCTGGCGAAGGTCGGCACCAGCGACGCCGCCACCCACAGGGCGGCGAAGATCAGATAAGGCGCCACCCGAAACAGCCAGGAGGCGGAATCGGCCAGGACCACGTCCTTGCGCAACAGCTTGAACAGGTCGCGGTAGGGTTGCAGCACCGACGGGCCGCGCCGGCGCAGCAACCGCGCCTTGAGCGCGCGGACCCAACCGGTGAGCAGCGGCGCCAGCAGCAGGATCAACAGCATTTGGCAACCCTGCACCAGATAGTCGGCGATCAGCGCCATAGCACCATCCCCAGCAACAGGAACACCAGCGCGCCGAACACCAGGCTCAGGTAACGACGGATCGTGAGGTATTGCAGGTAGTTGAAACGGCTTGAGATCGCCACCACGGCATTGGCGATGGGGACGTAGCCGCGTTCCCAGATCGGGTCGTGCAATTTGACCTCGAACCGCGCCGGACGCAAGTCGCCGGGCGGCGGCATGAAGACGTGTTCGCGGGCCTGGAACACCACGCTGCCGAACACCCGGCGGATCGGCTGGGCGAAGCTGCCGGCGGTGTACTGGAAGGCAGGGTTGGCATCGGGAAAGCCGCAGTCCCAGGCGGGACTACGCCGCATGGCTTTGGATGCCGTCCGGTGAATCAGGCCAGCAGCGACGGTTGCCGATATCGCCATGAACAGCAGCACCAACAAGCCGTTGTAAGTACTCTTCACATCCACCACCGGCACCAGGGTCAACCAGGGCTGGTTGTGCTGGGCAATCAGCCGGGAGCCGCCGTTGAGCAGGCCCACCACCGGGGCCAGCCCGTCCACCACCAGTCCCGGTAAAATTCCGGCCAGCAGGCACAGCGCCGCCAGAATGAACAGCGCGGTCAGCGAGTAGCGGTCGGTTTCCCGCGCCTGGGCGGCGGCCGGCGAACGCGGCCGGCCGAGGAAGGTGATGCCGAACGCCTTGACGAAGCAGGCGGCGGCCAGCGCCGCCGACAAGGCCAGCAGCGCGCCGATCGCCGGCACCAGGAACTTGAGCAACCATTGCGGCAGTTCCGGACTGATCAGGATGGCCTGGAAGGTCAGCCATTCGGAGACGAAACCGTTCAGCGGCGGCAACGCCGAAATCGCCGCCGCGCCGATCAGAAACGCCAGGGCGGTCCACGGCATGGGATGGATCAAACCGCCCAGCCGTTCCATGTCGCGCTCGCCGGTGGCGGTTAGCACCGCGCCGGTGCCGAGGAACAGCAGGCTTTTGAACAGCGAGTGATTGAGGACGTGAAACAGCGCGGCGGTCAGCGCCAGCGCGGCGCTGGCATACATTTGATTGGCCTGAAAGGCCAGCGCCAGCCCCAGTCCGATGAAGATGATGCCGATATTCTCCACCGTGTGATAAGCGAGCAGCCGTTTCAAATCGTGCTGCATCAGCGCGTACAGCACTCCCAGCACGGCGGTGATTCCACCCAGGGCCAACACCAGCCCACCCCACCACCACAAGACCGGTTCGCCCAGCAGGTCGAATACGATGCGGATGAAGCCGTACACCGCCACCTTGGTCATCACCCCGCTCATCAAGGCCGAGACGTGGCTGGGAGCCGCTGGATGGGCCAGCGGCAGCCAGACGTGCAACGGCACCAACCCGGCCTTGGAACCCGCGCCCAACAGCGCGAGAACCAGCACCAGCGCCGCGAATCCGGGGCTTGCCGCGCCGGCGCGGATCGTGGCGAAGTCGTAACCGCCATCGGGACCGGCCAGCAGGCCGAAGGCCAGCAACAGCGCCAAAGTGCCGAAGCAGGCCATGACCAGATACAGGTAGCCGGCGCGGGCGTTGGCCGGCTCCTGGTGATGGGCCATGACCAGCGCCCAGGAGGTCAGCGACATGAACTCCCAGGCGAACAGAAAAGAGAAAGCGTCGTCGGCCAGCAGCACCAGGTTCATTCCGGCCAGAAACGCCGGGAAGAACGGCAGCACTCGCTCGGGCGCGGGTTCATGCTGGCCATAGCCCAGGGCGAACAGGCTGGCGACGGCGCCGCCCAGGTTGACCACGACCAGGAAAAAGGCCGACAGTGCATCCAGGCGAAAATGCGCGCCCAACCAGGGCAGGCCCAGCGGCAGCGCGAGCGTCGTCGGCGAGCGCTCGCTCAGTAGATGCCCCAACGCCAGCGCCAACAGAACGACGCAAACGGCCAAGGCGAGGCTGTAGACTTGGCGGCTGCGACCGGGCCGGCGCGACGCAGTGAGCGCGTAGGCGCCAACGGCGAACAGGGCCATCGCAAAACTCAACAGTAGCGGCAAGGACATGGTGATGAAACTCACTCCCTCCAAGTCATTGGGTATCAGTGGTTTAGCGTTTCAACCGGACCCCGCGTCCACCGCCTTCACTGACGGCGCCTTCGTTGATCAACGCCACCCCGGCGTTTTCCAGCGCGGCGATGAGCTTGACCAGGGAATCCACATTGCCGCGAATGGTGCCGTCGCTGGCTTCCATCCGCTGGATGGTCGGCAGGGATAGATCGGCGGCTTCCGCCAGCGCCCGCTGGTCCATGCCCAACAACGCACGCGCCGCTTTTAACTGGGCTGCTGTGATCATGGTGGGTAATTTAAGGTAACAGTTTTGTGTTTGCAATTTATAATACTTTAAAATTGATATTAAATACATAATATCTAATGTTATTCCACCAGCCAGCGGCGTATCCCCGAACCTTGGAGAACCCTTATGCCCATCACCGTCAACGGCGTCGAAATCACCGACGCCGCCATTCATGCCGAGATGCAGCATCATCCGGCGCCATCGCGGGAAATCGCCGAGTATTCGGCAACGCTGGCGCTGGTCGCCAAGGATCTGCTGTTGCAGGAAGCGGCTCGGCTGGGCATCGCCGACGCCGACGAAGACACGCGCATCGCGGCGTTGATCGAGCGCGAGGTCCAGACTCCGGAACCGGACGAGGAAAATTGTCGGCGGTTCTTCGCGGCCAATCGCCAGCGGTTTCGCGATGGCGATCTATTCGAGGTTTCGCACATTTTATGCGCCGCGCCGCCGAACGATGCCGGCGCCCGCGCCGCAGCCCGCGCCCGCGCCGAGAGCGCCATCGCCCGACTGGACGGTCCGGGCGGGAACTTCGCGGAACTGGCGGCGCAACTGTCGGACTGTCCGTCGAAGCAGACCGGCGGCAGCCTCGGCCAGATCGGCCTGGCCCAGACCGTGCCGGAATTTGAACAGGCGCTGTTCGCGATGCGGGAAGGCGACACCTCCCGCCAGCCGGTGGAAAGCCGCTTTGGCTTCCATGTGATCCAGTTGCACCGGAAAACCGAGGGCCGGCCACTGGACTACGGCCGGGTCCGCGACCAGATCGCCAACTATCTGCGCGAGCACGCGCAGCACCAAGCCATCAGTCAGTATCTGTCGTTGCTGACCCGCCGCGCCACCATTGGCGGCATCGATTTGCTGGGCGCGAATTCGCCGTTGGCGCGGTAGCGGCGCAGCCATGAAGGTGCTCGGCATCAGCGGCTGGAGTGGCTGCGGCAAGACCACCCTGATCGTGGCCCTGATTCCCCGGCTGCGGGCGCGGGGGCTATGCGTGTCCACCCTCAAGCATGCCCATCACGACGTTGACTTGGACACCCCCGGCAAGGATACCTGGCGCCACCGCGAGGCCGGGGCGCGCGAGGTCATCCTGGCCACCGGCCGGCGCTGGGCGCTGCTGCACGAACTGCGCGAGGAGCCTGAACCAACGTTGGCCAATCTGCTGAGCTACCTGCAGCCGGTGGATCTGGTGTTGGTGGAAGGTTGGAAGACCGGCGCTTACCCCAAGCTGGAAATCTGGCGGCCGATGGGCGAGGACAAGCCGCCGCGTTTTCCCAATGACCCGAGCATCATCGCGGTCGCCAGCGATCCCCTGCTCGACTCGGCGCAATATGGTCGGTCCGGACTGCCGGTGCTTTCGCTGAACGACGCGGACGGTATCGCCGAGTTCATGGTCCATTTCGCTCGTGCTTCCAAACCCGCCGTTTCATGAGGCTCGCCATGTCCGACTGCTGTAGCGCCGAAGACCGCCTGTTAACCCTGGCCGAAGCCATCGCCGCCGCCCTGCGTTCCATCCAGCCGATCCGCGCCGTCGAAACCGCGTTGCTGCTCGATGCCTACGGCCGTGTTCTGGCCGCCGACGTACCGGCCCGTTGGGACATGCCACCGGCCGACAATTCAGCGATGGACGGTTTCGCTCTGTATCGGGCTGATCTGCAACTGGACCAGCCAACCCGACTACCCGTGGTGGGGCAGGCGCTGGCGGGGCATCCGTATGGCGGTACGGCGCGGCGCGGCGCGGCAGTGCGGATCACCACCGGCGCCGTGATCCCGGAGGGGCTAGATGCGGTGGTGATGCAAGAGCAGTGTCGGATCGCGCCTGACGAAAGCTGGATCGAACTTGAACCCAATATCGCCGCCCGACTCAAGCCCGGCGAAAACATCCGCCGGCGCGGCGAGGATGTGGCGGTGGGAACCTTGTTATTACCACGCGGGTTGCGGTTGCGACCGCAGGACATCGCATTGACGGCGGGGCAGGGCATCGCCGCGCTGGACGTAGTGCGGCGACCACGGGTGGCGGTGGCTTCGACTGGCGATGAGTTGTACGAACCTGAAGCAGGACTTGAGTTGCCGCCGGGGGCGATTTACGAATCGAATCGCTACGCCCTGATTGGCCTGTTGCGGCAACTGGGCTGCGTGGTGACCGATCTGGGGATTCTGCGCGATGACCGGGCGGTGGTGTTGCCGACGTTGCGGGAGGCCGCGGCGCGCCACGACGTGTTGCTGACGTCCGGCGGGGTGTCGGTGGGGACGGCGGATCTGGTCAAGGACGTGATCGCCGAGTTGGGGCGGATCGAATTCTGGCGGCTGGCGGTCAAGCCGGGCAAGCCAGTGACCTTCGGGCGGATCGGGGATTGTCTGGTGCTGGGTCTGCCGGGCAATCCGGTGTCGGTGATGGTGGCCTTTCTGCTGTTCGCCCGGCCGCTGTTGCTGAAATTGATGGGGATGGAGCCCGGCGAGCCATTGCGGCTGCGGGCGACGGCGGATTTCGCATTCCGCCGCAAGCCGGGCCGGCGCGAGTGGCTGCGGGCGCGGCTGCGGCGCG
>JBATNZ010000289.1:0-3288 GCA_049290615.1 Candidatus Contendibacter sp. | reverse complement strand
TTCCTCAACCGTCAAACGGACTACATATTTGGGCAGCGGCATGGTCAGGCTCCTGGTCAGGGGTACTCCTACAGGAAATCCCATTCCCCGCTTTAAGTCAACTCAGCCCAGTTGAACCACTAGTGATCCAGCCACGTAACCACGAAGAAGGCATACGGCGTCGACCGCGACTTCATCGTGAGGGGCATTCGAGCGGGGTCGGGCCGCGCTCGAACCGCCGATGAAAAAATAGGCGAGCGATCAAGGTAAAATCGCGCTTTCCTGCAAGACGCCGCCACCCAGCGTACTCGCTAGGCCGACCCGCCGTGACGCCGCTGGATTTTCACTTGTGACCAGGAAACCAGCGACTCATGCTCGTCCTGCACGCCGCATTTCACCAGGGTGGTTTGCATCTGTGGGGCGAATCGACTCCGCCAGAAGAGGAGTCGACCACAACCCAGCAGAAAGCTACCCATCCGTATCCCTATCGCACCGCGATTTCGGCGTTGCGAGCGGGTCTCGCTCGGGCCGATCTACCGCTCCAGTCCAATGGATCAGGAGAAGCGGCTGCCGGCGAGCGGACGATTTGGCTGCCCGCGCAGGGCGGCGTGCCGCTCCCGTCCTCGCCGCTGGTGGCCGAACCGCCCCGATCCCGCAAGCCGCCTACCCTGGCGCCCTGGAAAATTCCTACCCTGGCTCTGACCGCCGCCGATGCCGTCCATCTGCTCGCGATGGTTCGGGACTATCCTGCACGGGCGCCGGGCGTGGTGGTCGGCGATGACTTGCGCTACTGGAGCGAAGCCCTGCAACTCGCCGGCGCGCTGGTCTACCGCCAGCATGTGTTGCCCGATCTGGTGGAGCAACGTCGGGGCGCCTATCGGGCCGCTTGGACGCCGGTGTATCTGGGCGAGGACGGTGCTCGCCTGGAACGTCTGGCCCGCGCCCTGCCACCCGCCGCCCGCGCCATCGGTTCTGATCAGCGCACGCTCCCGGATTTCGCCCCGCGCGACGTGCTGCGGGAATTTCTCGCCTGGATTGCGGACCATCTGGTCCGGCAGGCAGCCATGTTGCCAGCCGTCAAGCGGGTTGGAGCCACATCGGCCAGCCTGCACGGGCAATGGCTGGACGCGCTGCGGCAACCCGATGGCGCGCTGGAAGGCGACCCGGCGGAATTGCGGCAACTGGCGAAGCAAATCCGCGACTGGCAGCGACCGCTGCTGCGCCTGATCAACGCCCCCTATCGCCTGTGTTTTCGACTGGAAGAGCCGGTGTCATTTTTCAAAGTCGCCGTCAGCGAATCGCCAAAGTCGGTGTCAGCGGAGTTTTTTGGAACCGACCCCGCTATTCTCTGGGGCTGGCGCACGGGTCTGGAGGGCGCGATACAACGTTGCGTGGTGACAGCGCAGGACGCGGGCGGCCTCGCGCACCGAGGTGCCTTCAGCGAGGAGGCGCTGCCCGAGCGCGACCTGCTCGGCGCTCAACACCGGCGGGCGGCCGAAGCGCACGCCCTTTTCTTGCGCGGCGCGCCGGCCGGTGTGGGTGCGTTCGGCGATGAGCGCGCGCTCGAACTCGGCGATGCCGGCGAACACGGTCAAGACCATCTTGCCGGCGGGCGAGGTCGTGTCGGCCCACGGCTCGGCCAGCGACCGCAAGCCGGCGCCGGCGCGGTTGAGGCTCTCCGCGAGGTCGAGCAGATCGCGTGTCGAGCGGGCCAGGCGATCCAGGCGAGTGGCCATGACGACATCTCCCTCGCGGAGATGGTCGAGCAACCGTGCCAGTTCGGGGCGGTCGCGGCGGGCGCCGGAGATTTTCTCTTCGTACAGGCGATGACAGCCGGCGGCGCGCAGGGCGGCGCGTTGGTGGTCGAGATGCTGGTCGTCGGTGGAAACGCGGGCGTAACCGATGAGCATGGCGAAAAGTCCCAAAAAAGGCGTTGCAAAAGTGTATCAAAACGTCTGTCTTTTGCACCGGAATTTTGCGACGGGCTAAGCGCTTGTTCAGACAGAGTCCGCCCGGGTGTCGCGAAACTTAGGAGTTCTGCGACAACCGCTGCCCGATGAGACGCTCCAATTCAGCTTCGCCTTCGGGAGTCGCCGCGAACTGGCGCAACTCGTCGAGCAGCCGCACCCAGACGTGCGTCAAGGTCATCGGTTCCAGGTGCGCGACCGGAACGCCGGTGCCGTCGGACAGGCGCTGTAACACGTCTGGTGCTGGCTGCCGAAACCACCGAGCCTGTCGGTCGTGGCGAGGAATACCGAGCGCGTGCAGGCAGAACGAGTCGTAATGAATGTCGTAACCTTCGGCCAGCCGGCGCACGTACTGCTCCAGCGTCTCGTAAGCGCGGGGTTTTGGGTGCAACGGCCAACGGCGGGGGTTGGGTACCCCGGTCAACGCAACTCCCGTTCGATCAGGCGGCGGCGTGCGGTCGGTGACTGGTAGTCGGTCTGCTCGATGAGGGTGCTATCGATCCGTTCCTCTCCCTGGCGCAATGCGGTCGCGGTGGCCCGGGTCAGCAGCAGGGCGATTTCCCCAATCGTGCCCTCGGATCGGCGGAGGATCAGTTCCCGCAGCGGCGTGGCGGCGAGTTGGGAAGGCTCGCGCAGCGGCAGCACCGTCTCGAAACTGGCAAGCAGGCGCGCGAATTCCTCGCCCTCTTCCCACAGCGGCAACAACAACGGATGAAATCGGTTCTCGAGTTGGTCGTCGCTGCGGATAGCCAGGTAGGCGTCGCGGGTCCCCAAGCAGACGAGCGGGATGCGAAGTTCGTTGCCGAGAAAACGCAGCAGGTTCAGGAGTTCGCGTTGCTGGCGCACGGTCGCGCCGAGCAGATTGTGGGCCTCGTCGATGATCAGCAGGCGCACACCGACCGCGCGCATCAGTCGCAAGGCGACTGCCTCGCGGAGATCGGGGCGACTATGGAATCCGACCGGCGCCCCCAGCGCGATCAAGAGTTCGAGGTATAACCGCCGGGTCGTGGGTTCGGCGGGCATCTGAACCCTGAGGACGGGAATGACCTCGTGCTCGCCGTTCGCGGCGGTATGCGGCGGATGCGCCCGATGAAATTTTTCGGCGATCATCGTCTTGCCGTTATGGGTAGGGCCGACGATCAGCAGATTGCGCGGCCGAACCTTGCCGAACTCGTGCGTCAAAAGCGCTTCGAGCTGCGCCAGCGCCCAGTGGGCGCGGGTATACCCAATCCAGTGCTCGCTGTTGAGACCCGCCAGGCGTTCGGCCCCGGGTAAAGCGGCGAGTGCCTGGATTTCCGGACGCAAATGCGCGAGGGTTACCACGACTCGATGTCGTCAAACG
>JBATNZ010000288.1:0-19213 GCA_049290615.1 Candidatus Contendibacter sp. | reverse complement strand
ACGACGGTCACCCCGGTCCCAAAGCCATCTGGGAAGGCATGCAGAAGGTCAGAGCGTTTGCCCTCGCGTTGGAGGCCGGCCGTGCCGTGTATGCCGGTGACGGATAAGTTGTGGGTAATCGGGTGCCCTAGACCTCTTTTCTTTAGTTCGGCCTCATCGCAAACGCCATCAAGAATCCATGCAGTTGCTGACTTGTCCGCTTCCGCTTCTTGCACACGCGATTCATTATTATTGATGGGAGTGTTTTTATGATTATGAAATATGTGCGCAAACTCATGATGCATTATCCATGCTGCGGCACATAAATATAGTTCATTAGCAACTCTTACATCTTCGATAGCTGTTGCAGATATATCTGGTTTCGCTTTATCACTAGGCCACTCTCTAGGAGCGGCTTGTTGCAGTTGCTCTCTGCCCCATTGATACAAGGAAAGTGCCTCTCTTATTCTTTGATTTCCATTTATATCGAAATCACTAGATGACCGGGCATTGGCAGCACTGTATTCTTGGTAAGTCACGTAAAATGCGTAACATGCACACCATAAGTATTCTAGTGCCGCTGTGGGTAACTTAATTTCTTTTGACTCTGTATTAACACTAAAACTAAATTTCTGGTCGTTTGTGAACACAGCACATGGATTGTGTTCAATGTGAAAACTTTCTAGGGCATTTAATTTCTCAGGAGCAATTCTTGCTACTGAGTTGATCAAATCGCGGTCTAAGACTCGAATTGGTGACATTGCAACTCCTTAACTTCACTAAAATCGCCTAACGCCAAGCTCAGCCGAGGAAGGCCGCATCGTAACCTGACGTCGGCTGGAGCGACGTGTTATGTGTTCGACTTAAGTTCACGATACAAATTTCTCAGAAGTTTTTTTTCTTCTTCACTCTTAGTTAACGTTCCCCGCAAGGCGGTATAAGCTAATTCCTTAACAGCCATAGTGCTTTTCCCTTTTGCATCAATTATCTTTCCAAAGTTGTACCGCTTAATACCTCTTTCTTTCAATACGAGCTGAAACGAATGAGACAACTCCTCCCCATAAATTCGAATTTTATGGTGTTTGTAGGTGGACGAAATAAACCTTTTGCCTTTTTGTGTAACACCCCTTAACCATTCTGACGAGTGCACAAAATTACTGATGTTCTGGTACAGATAGATGACATTGCTGCTCAGAAGACGATCTTCTTGGGTTAGATGCTCGATGCAGGTGCTCCCTACAACCAAATATCCCCACTTCGGATGATAAGTTAAATGAGAGTACCGTATTTCTGTACCACAGCCTTTTCTTTCGCAAGTACCATCAAGACCACCTAAATCATCAATTGACAGTAGCGTCCATCCTCTGTCTGGTTCGATAAGGCTATGCTCTCTGGCGTGACACCCTTTACATAAAGTTCGGCAATCACTGAGAGCATATTCCCAAGGGGTTCTACCAGCTATGTAAATTTCATGATGAACCTGTAATGTTACTTCCCGTGGCCCTCTCCTGCATTGCAAGCACTTGTAACCATCCCTTCGTTTGACTTTCTCCGAAAAAGCCAACCAATCCTCATTGATGTATATCGCTTTAGCCTGGCCCATTGCGATTTAGTGTGCTGTTCCGTTCTACACATAATAAATGATTATGTAGTTTCCACATAACATGACGAACTTCTCGGATCTGGCTGTTGGTTACGCCGCCGGTAGTAGATAGTTTCCGCATAACATACCGCCGCACCCACAACCAAGCGTTCTTTCACCCTATGTCCGCACGCAAACCGCCCCGATCCCGCCACTCCAAGGCGCGAAGTCCGGCTGCGGTGGGTTGCACGGCGCTAACCGGTCCTACGGGATCGTATACTTTGCATTATAGCAAAGCCCGCACGGGAACCGCGTCAAGGCGCGTGACAGCCGTTTCCCCATTTTTCACCCCGGTCGGGCGACCCTGTTCCATACGCCCTGGTCGGGTACTGGGATGTGTTCGCCGGGCGGGATGAATAGCCCGAATTTCAAGGCGACGCCGGGGCATCGGGGCGCGCGGATAAGCCGGTTTCCTCCAGCGCGCGTTCCAGCAGCTCGACCTTGCTTACCCGCCACGCTGACCCTATTCCTTCGGATTTGTTGGCATGGCTGGATAGAGTTTGATAATCTATTGTTATGAATAATCCGGTTTTTATATAACCATTGATGCTTACTAAATAAAAATCCCATGACCAACGTACTCGAAGCAGAAAGCATCGAGATTTTCCGCGAGGCCGTCGCGGGGGCAACGAATCCGGTGATGATGTACTCCATCGGCAAGGATTCGGCGGTGATGCTGCACTTGGCGCGCAAGGCGTTTCACCCCGCGCCGCCGCCCTTTCCCCTGCTGCATGTGGATACCACCTGGAAGTTTCGGGAGATGATCGCGCACCGCGACCGCACGGTGGCCGAGTTGGGGATGCGCCTGATCGTGCATACCAACCGGGAGGGCTTGGCGCAGGGCATCAACCCCTTCACCCACGGCTCCGCCTACTACACCGATGTCATGAAAACCCAGGCGCTGAAACAGGCCTTGGACCAGCATAAATTCGACGTGGTGTTCGGCGGCGCCCGGCGCGACGAGGAGAAATCGCGCGCCAAGGAACGGGTATTTTCCTTCCGTTCCCCCGGCCATCGCTGGGACCCGAAAAACCAGCGACCGGAGCTGTGGGCGCTCTACAACACCCACATCCGACCCGGCGAGAGCATCCGGGTGTTTCCGCTCTCCAACTGGACCGAACTGGACATCTGGCAGTACATCATGGCCGAGAACATTCCCATCGTCCCGCTGTACTTCGCCAAGCAACGACCAGTGGTGCGGCGCGACCATACGCTGATCATGGTGGACGACGAGCGCCTGCCCCTCGCGCCGGATGAAACGCCGGAACTGAAAATGGTGCGCTTTCGTACCCTGGGCTGCTATCCCCTCACCGGCGCGGTCGAGAGCACCGCCCGGAGCCTGCTGGAAATTGTCGCCGAAACCCTCAATGCGCGCTCCTCCGAACGGCAGGGCCGGTTGATCGACTCGGACAGCGTGGGTTCGATGGAGCGCAAGAAACAGGAGGGTTATTTCTGATGGACACGCGCACCGAAACCGCTGGCGATATTGAAAGCTACCTCGCGGCTCAGGCCGCCAAGCCGCTGTTGCGCTTCATCACCTGCGGCAGCGTGGATGACGGCAAATCCAGCCTGATCGGGCGGATGCTGTACGAAGCCAAGCAGATTTTCGACGACCAACTGGGGGCGCTGGAGTCCGAGTCGAAGCGTTACGGCACCCAAGGCGAGCGGATTGATTTCGCGCTACTGGTGGATGGTCTCCAGGCGGAGCGCGAGCAGGGCATCACCATCGACGTGGCCTACCGCTTTTTCGCCACCGACCGGCGCCGGTTCATCGTGGCCGATACGCCGGGCCACGAGCAATACACCCGCAACATGGCGACCGGGGCATCGACCGCCGCGCTGGCGGTCATTCTCATTGATGCTCGCAAGGGGGTGCTGACCCAGACCCGCCGCCATAGCCGCATCGTCGCCATGATGGGCATTCGCCAGGTAGTGCTGGCGGTCAACAAAATGGATCTGGTGGACTACGACGAAGCGACGTTTCGCACCATCGCCGCCGACTACCGCGCCTTCGCCGGTCCGCTCGGCCTGAATGCGGTACAGGCCATTCCGCTGTCGGCGCTGGAAGGCGACAACGTCGTGACCACCAGCGCCCACATGCCCTGGTATGTCGGGCCGGCCCTGCTGGAACTGCTGGACACGGTCCCGCTCGATCAACGGGACATGGACGCGCCCTTCCGCCTGCCGGTGCAGTGGGTGAACCGCCCCAACCTGGATTTCCGGGGCTATTGCGGGCGGGTCGCCGCCGGGCGGGTGACGCCGGGCCAGCGGGTGCGGGTGTTGCCGTCCGGGGTGGAGACCACGGTGCGCGCCATCGTCAGTTTCGAGGGCGAACGGTCAGTCGCCTTGGCCGGCGATTCGATCACGCTGACGCTGGCCGACGAGGTGGATGTCAGCCGTGGCGATGTGCTGGCCGACGCCAGCGCGCCCCCCGAGGTGGCCGATCAGTTCGAGGCGCGGCTGCTATGGATGGCGGAACATCCGCTGTTGCCGGGCCGCCCCTACCTGGCCAAGCTGCATTGCAAGGAGGTGGAAGCCACGGTCACCGAGATCAATTACCGCGAAGACGTGAACAGCGGCGCGCAGTTGGCGGCGAAGTCGCTGGGATTGAACGAGATTGCGGTCGTCAATCTCAGCCTGGCCCGGCCCGTAACCTTCGATCCTTATGCGAACAACCGGACGCTGGGCGCATTCATCCTCATCGACAAGCTGACCCAGGAGACGGTAGGCGCCGGGATGATTGAGTTCGCGCTGCGCCGCGCCGCCAACATCCATTGGCAAGCATTGACGGTGCATAAGCCGGCGCGGGCCGCCGCCAAGAACCAGCAGCCGCTGTGTCTGTGGTTTACCGGACTGTCGGGATCGGGCAAGTCCACCATTTCCAATTTGCTGGAAAAACGCCTGCACGCCGAAGGGCGGCATACCTATCTACTCGACGGCGACAACGTGCGGCACGGCCTGAACCGCGATCTGGGCTTCACCGAGGCGGACCGGGTGGAGAACATCCGCCGCGTGGCCGAGGTGGCGAAATTGATGGTGGATGCCGGGCTGATCGTGCTGGTGTCCTTCATTTCGCCCTACCGCGCCGAACGGCGCCTGGCGCGCGCGTTGTTCGAGGTGGGTGAGTTTATCGAGGTGTTCGTGGATACCCCGCTGGAAGAGTGCGAGCGGCGCGATACCAAAGGTCTGTATGCCAGGGCGCGGCGTGGCGAGGTCAGGAACTTCACTGGCATCGACAGCGACTACGAAGCACCGGATGCGCCGGAAGTGCGGCTGCTGACCACCGAGCGATCCGCCGAGGATTGCGTCGCCGAATTGGCCCAGCGGGTTTTGGCGGCTCAATGGCTTCCACCTGAATATCAGATCTAGCGGTGTGGGATTGGGAGTGACCCGCGAACTGCTGGCGCTAAATTTTTTCCATTTCAACGGCTACGGTGGATAAGGCGCTTGCACGGATTGGTTATGCTTTTGCGTAACCAGGTTGTGGAATTTCCCCTCCTTGGATAAGGAGGGGTGGCGCGTAGCGCCGGGGTGGTTCGAAGCGGCGATTCCACAAATCAAATAGGAGCGCTATTCGATTCTCAAGTCCTTGGCCCCGATGGCTTGGCCACTGGCTCAAACAGCACGATGCATTGTTCCCGCAACCGGTCGTCGCCTGTGGCTTGTGGAACGCGCCGCGCCTTCCCAAGTCTTATCAGTAATCTCCCGCCGGTCGGAAAATCCATGTCCCAACGCCTGTTGCCCCTGACCTTGAGCCTGATCCTCGTGCTGGCTCCCGTTGCCCCGTCCACCGCTCAATCCATCCGCCTGCCGGACATCGGCGATCCATCCCAGGCGGACTTTGGCCCCGACGATGAGCAGAAGATGGGGCTCGAGATCATGCGGCGGTTGCGGGAGCGCGGCGCGGTAATGGACGATGTGCAGTTGAACGAGTATCTCAATTCCATCGGCCAGAGCATCGTCACCTACGCCGATCAGAACGGCGTACCGTTCACTTTCTTCATGGTCCGCGATTCCGGCATCAACGCCTTTGCCTTGCCCCACAATTTCATCGGCATCAACGCCGGCCTGCTGCTGGCCACACAGCGGGAGGACGAACTGGCCGGGGTGATTGCCCACGAAATCGCCCATGTCTCGCAGCGACACATCGTCCGCGCCATCGCCGACATGAAGCGGATGACCATCCCGATGGCGGCGGCCATGGTCGCCGGGGCCGCGCTGGCGGCGGCCAGCAAGCAAGGTGGCCAGGCGGCTCTGGTCAGTACCATGGCCGCCAGCGCCCAGCATCAGATCAGCTTTACCCGCGCCAACGAGCAGGAAGCCGACCGCTTCGGTATGCAGTTTCTGGCCAGGGCCGGTTTCGATCCCAAGGGCATGAGCGACTTTTTCACCAAGCTGGAACGCCTGTCGAGCGGCGAGGCGCGCAACCAGGTTCCGGAAATGTTGTTGACCCACCCCCGGCCGGAAAGCCGCGTTGCCGATACCCAGGAGCGGGTCGAAATTCCACCCATGCGCCGCGCCGCGCCGCGCGACCGCAAGGCTTATGATCTGGCCAAAGCGCGAGTGCGGGTACTGGCGACCGACGATAACAACTCCCTGATCCGCGATCTGGAAACTACTCTCGCCAAGGGCGGCTATGCCAGCGAAACCGCCGAGCGCTACGCCTATGCGCTGGCGCTGCGCCAGGCCGGCCGTTACGACGACGCCCAGCAGCAGATGAACCGCCTGCTCAAGAGCGATCCCGACCGGCTGGCTTTTCGGATCGAAGCGGCCGAATTGGCGCTGGCCCGGGGGGATCGGGCGCAGGGTTGGCGGCTGTTCGAGGAGGCGCGGCAGCTCTATCCCGATGATTTTAACCTGGCGATGTCTTACGGCCGCGCGCTCGCCACCCAGGGCGATCCGAAGCTGGCCATGCGGTTGATGCAACCGCACCTGCGCCGCAGGCCCAACGATCCGTCGCTGTACGCGAGCTACGCCCAGGCCGCGCAGCGCTCCGGCGATCTGGCGGCGACCCATGCCACCATGGCCGAGTACCATTATCTGAACGGCGAACTGCTGCCCGCCATCGAGCAGCTCGAACTGGGACTCAAAAATCCCGGCCTTTCTCCCAATCAGGAAGCTCAATTGCGCGCCCGGCTCAAGCAGATCAGGGCCGAGGCCATCGCCCAGGATTTGCCAGTTCCCAAGCGGGACACGCCGTGAATCGCCGGTGGGGTTTCCAGCGGGCCACCGGTCGCGTCGTCCTTACGCGAGCGGTTTGACCGACTATACTGAAATCCCCCCACCCAATTTTTCACCCTGACCATGGCCGAGCGAACCGACACTTCCGATCCGAGCGGCTTCGATATCGAACTGCTGCTCAAGCAGGCGCGCACCTACTTGGCGTTTGGCGAACAATTGCAGCCGTTTAGCGAGCGCTTCCACGACACCATGGGCAAGGAAGGCGACTGGGGCGAGGCGCTACGCCAGCATTTCGATCAGCTCAAAACGGTGCTGGCCGAGGCGACCGACGATCCCGGCGGCCATCCCGACCTGGTCCGCTTGTGGACCGTGACTCTGGACACCTGGCGGCAGACCGCCGCTTCGCTGGGCGTTCCCGCGCCCCTCGTCCCGCTGGCTGGCCCTAGTGCCGAAGCCTGGCGGGCGTATCAAGGAATCCAGAGCCAATATTTCGACCTCCTGCGCCAGGCGGCCCGGGACGCGCTGGACCTGATGGAACAGCGGCTGGGCGAGCGCGCGGCGGCCGGCGCGAAGGTGGAGAGCCTGCGCGCGCTGTATAACCTGTGGGTGGAGTGCAACGAGGACACCTATGGCCGGATGTTGCGCAGCCCCGAATACGCCGTGCTGAACGGTGGCCTGCTCAATGCCCTGCTGGGCTGCTATACCCGTGGAGACGCCCCCGCATGATTGGCCCAACGCCCGCGCAGATGACCGAGGAACTGCGCAATTTCCAGGCTCGGCTGGCCGATGGTGCCCGAACCCTGCACGGTCTCGGCTCCATCGAAACCGGCGTATTGCCCCGCGATCCGGTCTATCGGGAAGACAAGCTGACCCTGTACCGCTATCAGCCCCGGGTGGCGGAACCACACCCCGTGCCACTGCTGATTGTCTACGCCCTGGTTAACCGGCCCTACATGATGGACTTGCAGGAAGACCGCTCGATGATTCGGGGGTTGTTGGACGCGGGACTGGACGTTTACCTGATCGACTGGGGCTATCCGGACGCGGGCGACCGCCATCTGAGCCTGGCGGATTATATCCTGCGCTATATCGACCACTGCATGGATCACCTGCGCGAGCGGCATCGACAGGAAGCGATCAACCTGTTGGGCGTGTGTCAGGGCGGCGCGCTGAGCCTGTGCTTCGCGGCGCTGCATCCCGGAAAAATCCGCAATCTGGTCACCATGGTGACGCCGGTGGATTTCCACACGCCCGACAACATCCTCACCCATCTGATCCGGCATGTGGATGTGGATTTGCTGGTGGACACGTTGGGCAACCTGCCGGGGCAACTGCTGAACTTTACCTTTCTGTCCCTCAGTCCGTTCCGGTTGGCCGGGCAGAAGTACGTGGATCTGGTGGATATCCTCGACGATGCCCAGGCGCTGAAAAATTTCCTGCGGATGGAGAAATGGATTTTCGACAGCCCGGATCAGGCCGGCGAGGCGTTTCGCCAGTTCACCAAGGATTTTTTTCAGCAAAACAAGCTGGTCAAGGGCGAAGTGTTCATCGGGGATCAACGGGTGGATTTACGCAACGTCGTCATGCCGGTGTTGAACGTTTACGCCAGCCAGGATCATCTGGTGCCGCCGGCCGCGTCCAGGGCGCTCGCCGGGTGTTGCGGCAGCCGGGACTACTCGGAACTGTCCTTTAAGGGCGGGCACATCGGTATCTACGTCAGCGGGCGCGCCCAGCGCGAGGTACCGCCGGCGATTGCGATGTGGTTGCTGGCGCGCTAGAAGACGGCGGGCGCCCGAGTTTCGTGGCGGAGACGGGGGAGGGGAGAAGAGGGGGCGGTCAGGTCCGGCTCACGCTTCCCGGTCCTTACGGCCTTTCCGTTCCTTCTCGGGCTTGTACCGCGCCGCGGGATGAGTGGGAGGAGCGTCGGTCGTCTGGGGGGCGGATTGCGGCGGGTCGGCTTCGCCGTCAGCCAATGGAAGATACGGCTTTTGCAGTTGCTCGTTGACGCTCTTCCACAGCGACAGGTTGTGTTCCACCAACTCGGTTATCATCGCCAGCGGATTCTTGCCGATGAAGGTGCGCATCTGCTCCCGAAACAGGTGTTGCTGATCCACGAACGCTTGCAGGCTCTTCTCCAGATAGTTGCCCATCATGCCCTGTAGCGTGTCGCCGTAGAACCGGATGATGTGCGCCAGCACCTCCGCGGTGAAGATCGGGCTCCCATGCTCTTCCTGCTCGCTGATAATTTGCAACAGGATTCCGCGCGTGATGTCGGTGTTGGTCCGGGCGTCGATGACGTGGAATTCAGCGCGCTCCAGCACCAGTTGTTTGACATCCTCGAGGGTGATGTAACTGCTAATGGCCGTATCGTACAACCGGCGATTCGGGTACTTCTTGATGAGGCGTGGGTCGCTCATGGAGGCACATAACAAAGGCGCGGCGCCCGCGGGGGCAGACGCCGCGCGGTTCAGGACTTAGTGGTAATAGAGACCGCCGTTGACAGTGATGTCTTCGCCGGTGATGTAGCCGGCGTCGTCGGCGGCCAGAAAAGCGACGGTACGCGCGATCTCGGAG
The DNA here is from genome assembly GCA_049290615.1 of Candidatus Contendibacter sp. Lineage (GTDB taxonomy): Bacteria > Pseudomonadota > Gammaproteobacteria > Competibacterales > Competibacteraceae > Contendibacter. The sequence continues at coordinate 9,837 of JBATNZ010000288.1, read as the reverse complement.
GGTTCGCCCAGCCGAGCCGCCGGAATACCGGCGATAACCTTCTGCAGGACATCCTCACGGATGGCCCGCACCATTTCGGTGCCGATGTAGCCCGGCGAAATGGAGTTGACCGTCACGCCCTTCTTGACGCACTCCTGCGCCAGCGCCTTGTTGAAACCGTAGACCGCGGACTTGGTGGCGGAATAGTTGCTTTGGCCGGCCTGGCCCCTGAGGCCGTTCACCGACGCAATGTTGACGATGCGGCCCCAACCCCGCGCCACCATCCCCTCGTAGACCTGCTTGGTCATGTTGAAGAGGCTGTACAGGTTGGTCTTGAGGACCGCGTCCCACTGCTCGGGCGTCATCTTGTGGAACATGGAATCGCGGGTGATGCCGGCGTTATTGACCAGGATTTCGATCGGGCCGACTTCCGCTTCGATTTTCTTGCAGACTTCGGCGCAGGACTCAAAGCTGGTCACGTCGGCCAGATAGACCGGGATGTCGAGGCCTTCCGCCTTGCGGGCAGCCTGCCACTTGTCCACGGCCTCCTGGCTGAGGCCATTGTAATCGACCGCGACAGCACGGCGGCCCTGCTCGACCAGCGCCTTGCACATGGCGGTGCCCAGACCACCGATACCACCCGTGACAACTGCGACTTTGGACATGCTTTATCCCTCCTGGGGGTTGTTGTGAGTGTAGGTCATTGTAATCGTTTCGGTTAGCCGCGCTCGACAGCGAGGGCGACACCCTGCCCGCCGCCGATGCACAGGGTCGCCAATCCCTTTTTGGCGTCACGCCGGACCATTTCATGCAGCAGGCTCACCAGGATGCGACAGCCAGAGGCGCCGATCGGGTGGCCCAGCGCGATGGCGCCGCCGTTGACGTTAACCTTGCCGGTATCCCAGCCCATTTCCCGGTTGACCGAGATTGCCTGAGCGGCGAAGGCTTCGTTGGCCTCGATCAGGTCAAGCTGATCCACGGTCCAGCCCGCCTTCTTCAGGCAGGCGCGGGAGGCAGGAATCGGGCCGGTACCCATGATTTTCGGGTCCACCCCGGCCTTGGCGTAGGCGGCGATGCGGGCCAACGGCTGGAGGCCGAGGTCGCGAGCCACGCTGGCGGCCATCACCAGCACGGCGGCGGCGCCGTCGTTGATGCCGGATGCGTTGCCGGCGGTCACGCTGCCGTCCTGCTTGAACGCGGGCCGCAGCTTGGCCAGCGCGGCGGCGGTGGTGCCCGCCCGGGGGAATTCGTCGGTGTCGAACACCAGCGGACCGCCCTTGCGCTGTGGAATTTCGATGGGGACGATTTCATCCTTGAATTTGCCCGCCTGGATCGCGGCGATGGCCTTGGTCTGGGAGGCTGCGGAGAAGGCGTCCTGCTCCTCGCGGGAAATAGCCCACTGGGCGGCGACGTTCTCGGCGGTGATGCCCATGTGGTAATGATTGATGGCGCATTGCAGGCCTTCGCTCAGCATCGAGTCCACCAGTCGGGCATCGCCCATGGTGGTGCCGCGTCGCGAGCCGAGCAGCAGGTGCGGGGACAGACTCATGTTTTCCTGACCGCCGGCGATCACGATGCGGTTGTCGCCGTCACGGATGGATTGGTAGGCCAGATGCACCGCTTTCAGACCGCTGCCGCACACCTTGTTGATATTCAGGCAGGGAACTTCGATAGGCAGGCCAGCGTTCAGCGCGGCGGTGCGGGCGGGATTCTGGCCGGTGCCGGCGGTCAGAACCTGCCCCAGGATCACTTCGTCAATCTGCTCGGGCTTGACCCCGGATGTCCGCAGCAGGCTCTGGATGACCTTGGCGCCCAAAACATTGGCCGGAATCGTCGCCAGGGTGCCCATGAAATTACCGATCGCGGTCCTGGCGGCGGCGACGATGACCACATCTTCCATTGAGTTGACCTCTCGAATAGCCTGGTTGGTTATGGCGACAGCTTATAGCCTTGCGCGTATTGGCATGATGCGTCTCGGCCCTCCCAACACAGCCCGCGTATTCTAAGGATGCGGCGGCTGCGCGAGCCGGCGCGGGATAAAGCCGCGCGGAATTTCCAATTGATTTAAGCGCAACATATTGACCGCTACCCCAATCCTTGTCAACCGATTCTGGCATTGCAGCATGGGACGATGCCGGCGCTTTCCCGTGACTTCCCGGCTGAGGAGTTTCACCAGACCGACCGGATTCGGATGCGCCGACTTCAGGGGGAACCAGAGGCCAAGGTGGCTGATTTTAGTTCAAAATGCACCAGCAGGGTGGCCTGCCAGGTATTGCAGTTGTCGTCGCTGACCATGAAAAACCGCTGGTCACGGTAGCGGGTCAACCCCTCGAAATTGTCCAGCAGCCAGCCCCGACTGCTATCAAACGCCGCCACGTCGGCGACCTTCAGCAAAGTTTGGTCCGTTCCCGGCGCGGGCAGCGATTCGGTGCGGCGCAGGCTGATGACCAGGGGCCGCAAGGGGTTGACGAAGGCGCGCTCCAGCGCGAGCAAGCCGCCATCGGGCAGCGTTACCATGTCGACCAGGGCGCTGCCAGGGGCGCTGCCAAGCGGATAGTTCCAGAATCGACCGTTGCTGGCAAAGATGCGAATCTGGCGATCCGGGTCGTTGCGCAGCGGGGTTTCGGAGCCGACCAACACGCCCCAGCGCGGATCGAGGGTCACTGCTTCCAGCGCCTGGTTGGGATCGCGATAGTTGCGGACATCCAGCAGCAAGGGTGGCAGGGTTTCCTCGCCCCGCCACTCGCCCTTGGGGCTGTAGCGTACTACGCGCGGCTTCTCCTCGAACGAGATGACCAACTCCGTGTCGCCCGGTCTCTGGTTATCGCCATTGCGGATGGCCAGACCTTCGGCATCATCGAAGGGAGCGCGTAGCGGGGCGCCGGCGGCGGCGCGCAGTGGGTAGGCGGCCACGGGCCGTATTCCCGTCAGATAGCCATGCTCATCGAACGCCGGCCGCAGGTGAAACAGGACGCCTTTGTCGGAAATGGCGTATAGCAGGCCGGCGTCTTCGTCCCAGGCCAGCCCGGACAGGCCGCACAGCCGCAAGCCATCGATCTCGGCATCGGCCAGCCGCAGCGCGCCGAGCAGCCGGATGCCGGCGTAGACATCGCCAGAGCCCACTTGATCGGCTAGCGAAATCGGACTCGCCTCGAATTCCCGGGCCGTGCAGGCGCTGGTGGGCAGCCCCAGAATCAGCGCGAGAATCAGGATCAAGCGAGGCATGAGTACTCCAGGACAGCGATAGCGGCGATGCGGGGCGGGCATGTTACCATTTCACGTTATTATTCAAAGTAAAAAGGCAGAGGCATGAATGTACCGGTCTGGAACCCGGCGGTTGAATTCATGGAGCGGGAGGCGCTGGAGCGCTTGCAGTTCGCCAACCTGCGCAACACGGTAACCTGGGCGCTGAAGACGCCGTTCTACCGGCGACGGCTGGCCGAGGTTGGGATGACCCACCCGGAAGATCTCACCAGCCTGCGCGATTTACGGAATCTCCCCTATACCACCAAGGACGATCTGCGCGAGGCCTACCCCGATGGCCTGCTGGCGGTCGAGCCGGAGCAGGCGGTACGCCTGCATACCTCCAGCGGCACCACCGGGATGCCGACCGTGATTTATCACACCCGGCGCGATATCGACCACTGGACCGAACTGGTCGCCCGCTGCATCGTCGCCACCGGCGCCACCGCCCGCGACGTGTTCCAGAACATGACCAACTACGGGTTGTTCACCGGTGGGTTGGGTCTGCACTACGGCGCGGAGCGGGTGGGGATGCTGGTGATTCCGGCCAGTTCCGGCAACACCGGTCGCCAGGTGCAACTGATGCGCAATTTCCAGACCACCGTGGTTCACGCCACGCCCAGCTATCTGTTGCACCTGCATGCGGCGCTGGGGGACGAAGGCATCACCCGCGAACAGCTCAGTCTGCGCAAGGCGTTCATCGGCGCCGAGCCGCACTCGGAGCAGACCCGCCGCAAGATCGAGACGCTGTTCGGAATCCAGGCCTACAACTCCTATGGCCTAAGCGAGATGAACGGCCCCGGCGTGGCCTTCGAGTGTGTGTACCAGACCGGCCTGCACCTGTGGGAAGACGCCTACATTCTGGAGATCATCGATCCCCGCACCCTGCAACCGCTGCCAGAGGGCGAAACCGGCGAAATCGTGATGACCACCCTGCAACGGCAGGCCACGCCGCTGTTGCGCTACCGCACCCGGGATTTGTCGCACTTGGTCGGCGGTAACTGCCCCTGTGGGCGCGGCCACCGCCGACTGGCGCGGATCAAGGGCCGCAGCGACGACATGCTGATCGTTAACGGGGTCAACGTGTTCCCGTCCCAGATCGAGGACGTGCTGATGAAGATTCCAGAAGTCGGCACCAATTATCTGATCCAGTTGGAAAAGCGTGGCTCGCTGGATCGCCTGGTGGTCAAGACCGAGATTTACGCCAAGTTGTTTACCGGCGACCCGCAAACCCTGGACGATCTGCGCGAGCGCATTGGCGAGTTGTTGCGCTCGGCCATCCTGGTCAAGCCAGCGGTCGATCTGCACGAGCCGGGCAGTCTGCCGGTGTCCGAAGGCAAGGCCAAACGGGTGTTGGATTTGCGGCCCGCGTTCTGAGCGGGCATGAGGAGCGAATTGAAACCGGCGCGACTTGGGCAAGTCGCGCCGGTTTCCCGAATCAGCGCCGCCCCTTCAGCGCCGCGATGCGCATCCGCAGGGCGTTGAGCTTGATAAAGCCGCCGGCGTCCTTCTGGTCATAGGCGCCGGCGTCGTCCTCGAAAGTGGCGATGTTCATATCGAACAGGCTGTCGTCGGATTTGCGGCCCGCCACGATCACGTTGCCCTTGTACAGTTTCACCCGTACCGTGCCATTCACCGGGGCCTGCGAGGCATCGATCAAGGTTTGCAACAGTTTGCGTTCGGGACTCCACCAGTAGCCGTTGTAAACCAGACTGGCGTAGCGCGGCATGAGATCGTCTTTAAGATGCGCGACTTCCCGATCCAGAGTCAGCGATTCCATCGCCCGATGCGCCTTGAGCATGATGGTTCCGCCGGGAGTTTCGTAGCAGCCGCGCGATTTCATGCCGACGTAACGGTTTTCCACCAAATCCAGCCGGCCGATACCGTGTTCGCCGCCCAACTGATTCAGTTGGGTCAATACGGCGGCGGGCGCCAGCGCTTCGCCGTCAATCGCCACGATGTCGCCATGGCGGTATTCCAACTCGATATGGCGTGGCTGGTCGGGCGCCTTCTCCGGCGACACCGACCAGCGCCACATTTCTTCCTCGGGCTCGTTCCACGGGTCTTCCAGCACCCCGCCCTCATAGGAAATGTGCAGCAGGTTGGCGTCCATCGAATACGGCGACTTGGTCCCGCGCTTCATCTCGACCGGGATACCGTGCTGCTCGGCATAGGCCAGCAGCTTCTCGCGCGACAGCAAATCCCATTCCCGCCACGGGGCGATGATCTTGATGTCCGGCTTCAGCGCGTAGGCGCCCAGTTCGAAACGCACCTGATCGTTGCCCTTGCCGGTTGCGCCGTGCGAGACGGCGTCGGCGCCGGTGAGTTCGGCGATTTCAATTTGCCGCTTGGCGATCAACGGCCGGGCGATGGAGGTGCCGAGCAGGTATTCGCCCTCGTAGATGGCGTTGGCCCGGAACATTGGGAACACGAAATCCCGCACGAATTCCTCGCGCAGATCGTCGATGAAGATGTTTTCCGGCTTGATGCCGGACAGTAGCGCTTTCCGCCGCGCCGGCTCCAGTTCCTCGCCCTGCCCCAGGTCGGCGGTAAAGGTCACGATCTCGCATTGATACACGTCCTGCAACCACTTCAGGATGACCGAGGTATCCAGGCCACCCGAATAGGCCAGCACGACTTTCTTGATATCAGACATAACACTCCTCATATTTCAATCCACGCCCGCCCATTACGGCGGGCAAATCAGAACGCGAACCGGCGCCAGCACACCAGAGAAGGGAACGCTTTGCTTAGCTTTCCACAACTCGGCTCCCGACGCCATACCACCACGGCTGGCAGCCTCCACGGGAAATCTCATTGATTCGTGCCGCTTTCCCAGCCACAAAAAAGCCCCGCCGAAGCGGGGCGTGTTCGAGCAGTGGATAGGGTCACTCAAGCGCTGGCAATGGTTGCCATGGATCGATGAGCGGTCAGTCGTCCCCAGCGAGCCGGTTTAACTGCCCGGGGATCTGGGTCCAGGCGCCAAGGTTGGTGGTGTACCAGATGGAGCCGTTGCCCGCCAAGCCGGCCAAATCGGCGTGGCCGTCGCCGTTGAGGTCGCCGACCCGCAGTCGGTTCAGCCCGCCGGGGATTTGGGTCCAGGCGCCATTGGTGGTGTACCAAATGGAGCCGTTGCTCGCCAAGCCGACCAAATCGGCGTGGCCATCACCGTTGAGGTCGCCGACCTGCAGTTGGGCGAGTTGCCCGGGAACGTTGGCCCAGCCGTTCAGGTTGGTGGTGTACCAAATGGAGCCGTTGCCCGCCAGGCCGGCCAAGTCGGCCTTCCCGTCACCGTTGAAATCGCCGACTTGCAGTTGGGCGAGTTGCCCGGGAACGTTGGCCCAGTCGTTCAGGTTGGTGGTGTACCAGATACTGCCATTGCCCGCCAGGCCGGCCAAATCGGCCTTCCCGTCACCGTTGAAGTCACCGACCCGCAGTTGAGCGAGTTGCCCGGGAACGTTGGCCCAGTCGTGCAGGTTGGTAGTGTACCAAATGGAGCCGTTGCTCGCCAGGCCGGCCAAGTCGGCGTGGCCGTCACCGTTGAAGTCACCGACCCGCAGTTGAGCGAGTTGCCCGGGAATGTTGGCCCAGTCGTTCAGGTTGGTGGTGTACCAAATGGAGCCGTTGCTCGCCAGGCCGGCCAAATCGGTCTTCCCGTCGCCGTTGAGGTCGCCGACCCGTAGTTGGACCAGTTCGCCGGGGACTTGGGTCCAGGTGCTCAGGTTGGTGGTGTAGTAGATCTGGCCGTTGGCGGTCAGGCCCGCCAGCAGCAAGCCGGACGAGCCGGCATTGAAGATGGCGGTACATGTGAGGTTATTGGCGGGCATGGTGAAACTGGGCGCGCAGGGGGTGGGACCCCAGCCAACGAAGGCGCTACCCGCCGTCGGGGTAGCGGTGAGGGTGACCGTGGCCCCCGCCGCGTAGTTGCCGCCGCCGCTGACCGTCCCCGAACCGGTACCGGTCTTGGCCAAGGTTAGGGTATAGGTGGAGCCACCGGTAATCGTGGTCGTATTGGCCGCCGCCAATCCATTATTAATTTCGTTGCTTTCGCCGACGGTATCGTCAGAGTCGGCATACGCGCCCAGATAGTACGTTCCAGACGATACGGTCGCTGGAATAACGATCCTGAACAGGCCAGGGGGGCAAGTAATTGACTCCCCCGCCGCCAGGGAGTCGATCGAGCAACCAGTACGCATAGAGGTATCACTGAGTGTGATAGTTGAATCCCGGGACAGGTAGAAAACGACCAAGAAATACCCAGTGGCTTGCGCGCCCTGATTTTTGACCGTCGCCGCCACGTTGATCTGCTCGCCCGCCACGCCACTGCCGGGACTGGTGACCAAGGTGACCACGAGATCAGGCAAAGTACCGCCGCCGGTTCCCGACTGTGTGATGGTGAAAATGGTGAAAGTTTTTCCCGCAATCGTGAGAGCGCCGGTGCGCTGGTTGGGATCGGTGTTGGCGGCTACCGTATAGTTGACTGTGCCATTACCATTGCCGCTACCGCCAGCAGTCACCGCGATCCAGTTATTGCCTGTTGCTGTCCAAGCGCATCCCGCATCGGCGGCCACGTTTACCGCGCCAGTACCCCCTGCTGCGGCAAAAGTCTGGCTGGTTGGGGAAATCGCATAGTTGCACGTCGCGCCGCCAATCGCAAAACGTGCAGACAGGGTAGCCGCCGGTATAGTCAAGCTATCTACAATAACCTGGGTATCTTGGCCTAAATAATTATTGCTGTTCGGTGTAGTCCCCGGGCCAAAAGTTTGTGGAGGGAGATAAAAATCTCCGGCATTAGCCCACATGTTTTGTTCAATTTCTTCCAGCCCATCTGCCTCCATTAACCGTAGCAGTTTATGAGCAGTAAATGAATTGTTATACTGGAAATTGGTACCTGAAGCGTCCAAATGAGCATCCACATGCCAGATCACTAATCCATTTGTTAGATAGTTATTCGGGTCATTGCCCACGCCACGCTTGCGGTACTGCGCCATGAAAAACTCAGCAAAGGGAGTGGCGGCGGTCGCATTCGGCATGATCAACACGGCATCTCCCGACGCACCCGAAGGGTTGAGAGTTTTCGTTTGTGTACCAGAAGCAACAACTGTTGGATCGAACCAGTCCAGCATGAACTTGGAAAAGCTGTTGTGGTCCCCCGAGACGCTATCCATCATATCCAAGCCACCAACGCCTCCTCTTGGACCTACCGTGTTATCATAGTCGTAGTAATCGGGCAATCCGAGGAGATGGCCAGTTTCATGGATGTCAGTACTTGGTCTATAAGCCGTATCGCCAGGGTTGTAATACCATGACCAGACAAATTTACCCAAATGTTTTCCATCAACTGAATAGGTATTATCAGAAAAGTAACCCTGGTATGCCCACCAGAAGTTGGCCCATCCGTTATCCGGCCCGGTCCATTTTATGAAGAAGGCGTCGATGAAACCATCGTTGTCACTATCATACTGGCTAAAATCATGGCCTTGGGTGTTATAGTAATCGAAAGCTTCTTTAATTAATGCCTGAGTGCCCCGGTCATCTAAGGTTTGGTAATAGTATCTGTCGTGAGTCGCACGATACCAGCCCAGCACGGTGCCAGTGATGTTCAGTTGGCTATAAGAGGAACGCTGATAGAAGGTACGCAGGCTTTCATAGGGCGCATCGGCGGGAACCCCACTACCGAACATTTTGGACTGCACGTCAGCAACTGTTTGACTGTCGTCATGCGGATACTCTGGGAAATCCACGAGAATCACCAGTACCTTGGGACTGCCGAATGCTGGTAAGCCTCCTTGCCAAGCGGGGGGTGGCGCCGGCAGTCCATCAGGGGCAGGGATTCCCTGTAGTTCGTACAGTCGTCGCTGCGTATCCAGGATCAGGTGGGGATCAGTTTTGTGATTGCCCAGTTGATAGGCTCTGTTCAACCGCTCGGCATAACTGCCATCATTCCGATATTGCTCAATTTCACCAAGTCGTGGTGGCGTTAGAGCAAAGCTTGTTTCGCATAAAAATATGACTAGCAAAAAACCTATAAGGTTTAGGCAAGTTTTCATGGCAATCACCTCGTAACAAGAAGAATCTAAAGACTTTAATTGGGACTCGCCGCTCGCAACACCCCCGGCTCGACTTGCAGCGGCACGACATCGACGCTGTCGAGCCGGGCGCAGTAGTCCAAATCCTCCGCAGGGGCAACGGCATGGGCAGTGGGGATCATGAAAATCAACAGGACTGCGAGCAGACCGCGTCACAACGCCGCCAGCACCCAATTCCGCTGTTCACCGCTCGCCCGTGTCATGACCGTTCTCCCCTGAATCCCATCACCCCAACCCACCGCCTCCAACACTCGCGCCGGTCGTCGGCGCGGCCTCAATGACCCTTCTCCCGCAATCCCCGCACTTCCGCCTCGCTCAAACCGGTCTTCTCCGCCAGCAACCGGTCATCGGCGATCACGTCCAGCAAGCTCCGGGCAATGCGGAGACGTTCCTGCCGCTGGCCTTCCTCGCGGCCTTCCTCGCGGCCTTCCTCGCGGCCCAGTTTCCGGCCCTGATGCATCCCCCAGCCATAGGAGGACTCGACCATGCTGGCCTGCTGGTGCAAATCATCCTGATACCGCTCGTA
>JBATNZ010000287.1:0-35427 GCA_049290615.1 Candidatus Contendibacter sp. | reverse complement strand
CTGCTGCGCTCTCCGCCGCCGCCTTTTCCGCCGCCGCCTTTTCCGCCACCGCCTTTTCCGCCGCCGCCTGCCGGGCCGCCCGCACCCGTTCCTCGATCAACCGCTTCCGCCGTGGTACATAATACATGGCGAACCAGCCGGCCAGCGCCATAATCGCCAGCATCGCCACCGATACCATCACGTCTATCAACCGCCAGTTACCCATATTCCACCCTTTCGAACCGCCAAGTTCCCGAAGTTTTACCGGATCGCCCAGCCTCAAGCCAACCTTAATGGTCCAAAACCAGTGGAGCGCGTCACGCCTCGCCGCCAAACAGTTCCAGCAAGCGCGGCAGCAGCAGCGCCAGATCCCCGGTCATCAGGGCGAATTCGGCGTCAAACACGGCTTCCGGGGACGCGGTAGCGATATCCCGCAAGGATTCCCGCACCACGTCGAGAAACTGGAGCCGGCGCACGACCAGTGCCTCGTCCAGCACGAAGGCGACCCGCCCTTCCCAGATCAGGCCGAGCCGAGTGACCTGCTTGCCGGCTTGCAGATGGCCGTGAATTTCGTCGCCCGTCAAATCCTGGCCCCGGCAACGCACGATCCCACCCGCGTCGCCACCCTCCCGCAATTCGCAAACATCGCCCAGGGCAAACTCGGCCGGCGCCCTGCCCTCGGCCACCCAGGCCGTCATCATCGTCGTCGTGGACCACGCGACCCGGGGCGAGGCGACGGCCAGCGAATCCAGAGCCTTGCGCAGCATCCCGGTGATCTCCTCGACCCCCCGGGGGCTGGCGCTATCCACCACCAGCCAGCCCGCCGCCGGATCCAGATAGGCGTAACCGTGCCGGCTACGGGTCAGGGCGCGGGGCAACAGCTCCTGCACGAGATGGTCGCGCAGTTCCTGCTTTTCGCGCCGGCGCACCGGTCGCCCCTGCTGATCCTCGATCACGGCGATGCGCTCGCTCAGCGTCTGGTTGATCACCGTCGCCGGCAACACCTTTTCCTCGGTTCGCAGGCACAGCAGCAGGCGGCCGTTCACCCCATGCACCAAGTCCACGGCCTTGCGTCCCAGCGGCGGCGTCCAGCCGGCGGCGCTGGGTTGATGGCTGGGGCATGGCTGAAAGATGTATCGTTCCAGCCGCGCCGCCAGCGCTTCGGCGGTGAAGGGAAACGGCTCGAGCAGGCGCAGTAATGTCAGATTTTTAAACCACATCAGTAATGATCCGTTTCCGCAGAGGCGGACATTATCCGCCAGTTGTCGGCCTATCGCCAAGGCTAACGGCCAAGCCCCGATTCCAACATCGGGATATGCAGCTACCCTTTAATATTGCACCGCAACAAATTTTATCTTATGCTGCAATGCAACAGTTTAACTATACCACGCCAACCTTTGGAGCAGCTCACATGACCCCCGACGCAATGGCCAAAATGTCCGAGCAGTATCAGAACTTCCTGGCCCCGGTAATCAAGGCCAACAAACTGTCCGCCGCCAACCTGGAAACCCTGGTCAGCTTCCAGATGAACGCCCTGCAATCCTATGTCGACATGGCGATCAGCCGGATGAAGGTGGCCGCCGATATCAACGATCAGGCCAGCCTGCAAGCCTTCATGACCAGCCAGGCCGAGGCCATCGCCAGCCTGCGCCAGAAGTTCATGGACGACGCCAAAACCCTGGGCGAACTGGCGGCGCGCTTCAAGGCCGAATTCGACAAGTTGGCGCAAGAGAGCCTGCCGCTCATCAACTAATCACCGCGCGAACCCATCCGGGCGGCTCCGCGCCGACCCGGATATGCAAGCGCCAAGCGCTCGATTGCTGTCCCTGCCCAGCGCGCCTGCTATCATTGCCCGCCGTTTCACCCCGAATCGCCGCCACCTTTCCCTTACCATGCCCCGAACTCGAATCGTCGTCGGCCTGTCCGGCGGCGTGGATTCCTCGGTTGCCGCCCTACTGCTGGTCGAGCAGGGTTACGACGTACACGCCGTCTTCATGAAAAACTGGGAGGACGCCCAGGACACCGGCTACTGCGCCGCCGCCGAGGATCTGGAAGACGCGCGGGCGGTGTGCGAAACGCTCGGCATTCCGCTGCACCCGGTCAATTTCACCGCCGAGTACCGCGACCGGGTGTTCCGCTACTTTCTGGACGAGTACCGCGCCGGCCGGACGCCCAACCCGGACGTGTTGTGCAACACCGAAATCAAGTTCAAGGCATTCCTCGACCACGCCCGCCGGCTGGGCGCCGACCGGATCGCCACCGGTCACTACGCCCGCTGCGAGGAACACGATGGCCGGCGCCTGCTGCTCAAGGGCTGCGATCCCGGCAAGGATCAGAGTTACTTCCTGCACGGACTCACCCAAGTGCAACTAACCAGTGCGCTGTTCCCGGTCGGCGGGTTGCACAAGCATCAGGTGCGGGAACGGGCCGCCGCCGCCGGCCTGGTCACCCATGACAAAAAGGACAGCACCGGCATCTGCTTCATCGGCGAGCGCCGGTTTCGCGACTTCCTCAACCGCTATCTGCCGGCCCAGCCCGGCCCGATCCAGACGCCGAACGGCGAACGGCTCGGCGAACACGCCGGCCTGATGTTCCACACCATCGGCCAGCGCCAAGGCCTGGGCATCGGCGGCCGCCGCGAGGGCAGCGGCGAACCCTGGTACGTCGCCGGCAAGGATTTGGAACGCAATACCCTGATCGTGGTCCAGGGTCGCGACCATCCCGCCCTGTTTCACCGCCGGCTGCGCGCCACGGCGCCGCACTGGATCGCCGGCGAACCGCCCGCCACGCCACTGCCCTGCCGGGCCAAGATTCGCTACCGGCAAGCGGACCAGGACTGCGTGCTGGAAACACGGGACGCGAGCGGTCTCGACGTGAGTTTCGCCGAACCGCAGCGGGCGATCGCGCCGGGCCAGTCGGTGGTTTTTTACCGTGACGAGGTCTGTCTGGGTGGCGGAATCATTGCCACCGCCTACGCTTGAATCCATCTCGCCACCCAAACTCCCGGAACCCCATGCCCCAAACCGATCACGACCGCGCCATCGCCCTCGCCGGGGTGATGCAGACCACCGATCTCGTTCGCAACATTGCCCGGCGCGGCCAAGCCAATCCAGACGATGTCGAAACCTGTCTGGCCAGCCTGATCCAGATTGACGCCGCCAGCAGCGCCGACGTCTACGGTGGCATCGCCCGGCTGCGCGCGGGCTTGCGGATACTCGAACAGCAACTCAACCATCCGAATGACATGGAGCTGACCCGCTACGCGGTCGCGCTGCTCAGCCTGGAACGCAAGCTCGCCCAGCGGCCTGAGTTGCTGGATGCCATCCGCGCCGGCATCGAGGACGTGATCCGCAACCTGCCGTATTTTCCGGTCGACCACAGCAATGCCATCGCCCGCTTCGCCGACCTCTATCTGAACAGTCTCAGCACCCTGACGCCGCGCATCATGGTCAACGGCGACCCGGCCCACCTGAACAATCCGGAAAACGCCAACCGGATTCGGGCGCTGCTGTTGGCCGGCATCCGCGCGGCGACCCTCTGGCGGCAGAGTGGCGGCGGTCGGCTGACCTTGCTGCTGCGGCGTAATCCGCTGCTGCGGGAAACCCGGCGCCTGCTGGCGAGTCTGGATTGAAGCGTCGCCGCTTCAATTCTTCCGGTAAGCTTCCGTCACGTTGGGCAATTGCCCGATCTTGTCGAGCACGCGGCTGAGCTGCACCACATCGGTGATTTCCAGGGTCAGCCCCATCCGGGCAATGGAGGTTTCCCGGTCGGTCAGGGTATTGGCGCCGAGCACGTTCACCTGCTCGTTGGCCAGGATCGAGGTAATGTCGCGCAGCAGGCCGGAACGGTCGTGGGCAACGATCATAACGTCCACCGGATAAGTCGCCGGAGTCTCGCCCCAACTCACCTCGATGATCCGCTCGTGATGCTGGCCAGCCAGTCCCAGCAGGTTGGCGCAGTCCTGCCGATGGATGGTCACGCCGCGCCCTTGGGTGATGTAACCGGCGATCGGTTCGAACGGCGCCGGCTGGCAACAATGCGCCACTTGGGTCAACAGCCGGCCCACCCCGCGAATCCGCACCTCGCCCTTGCCGGCGCCTGGTTCGACGGGCCGGGGCTTGCGGGCGATGGGCAGGCTTTCTCCGGCCACCGGCGCCGCCGGCAATAGATCCTGAATCCGGGCCACCACCTGCGCCGTGGTCAGGGCACCGTGTCCGAGGGTGGCGAACAGTTCGTCCGGCTTGGCGAAATTGAGCTTTTCCGCCACCTTTTCCAGCTTGAGGTGGCGAATGCCCAACCGCTGGAATTCCCGCTCCAAGGCGGCGCGGCCAGCGGCGATGTTCTTGTCCTGATCTTGCAGGATAAACCACAGGCGGATCTTGGCCCGCGCCCGGTTGGTCTTGACATAGCCCAGATGCGGGCTGAGCCAGTCGCGACTGGGGCTGCCGACCTTGGCGGTCAGCACCTCCACCTGTTCGCCGTTCTTGAGTTCGTAGGTCAGCGGCACGATGCGGCCATTGACCTTGGCGCCCCGGCAGCGATGGCCGACTTCGGTATGGACGTGATAGGCGAAATCCAGGGGGGTGGCGCCTTGCGGCAGTTCGATGATGGCGCCCTTGGGCGTGATGGCGTAGACCCGATCCTGGAAAGCCTCGGCCTTGAAACGCTCCAGCAGATCGCCCTCGTCGGCCTCGTCCTCCCGGTACTCCAGCATTTGCCGCAGCCAGGCGATCTGCTGTTCGGCCACGTCGCCCGGTCCCGCGCCGCCTTCCTTGTAGCGCCAGTGCGCGGCAACACCCAATTCGGCGTGCTGGTGCATGGCGGCGGTCCGGATCTGCACCTCCACCGCCCGGCCTTCCGGCCCCACCACCGCCGTATGCAGGGATTGGTAGCCGTTGGGTTTGGGGTGGGCGATGTAGTCGTCGAATTCTCGATGGATGTGGTTCCAGTGGGCATGCACCACCCCGAGCGCAGCGTAGCAGTCGTTCACCGTATCCACCATGACTCGCACCGCCCGCACATCGAAAATCCGCTCGAAGGCCAACTTCTTGCGCTGCATCTTGCGCCAGATGCTGTAGATGTGCTTGACCCGGCCGCCCACCTCGGCCTGGATGCCGGCCTGTTGCAGGCTAGCGCGCAACTCCTCCAAGACCCGCGCGATGTAGCGTTCCCGGTTGGCGCGGCGCTCGTCCAGCGCGGTGGCGATTTGCTTGTACGTGACCGGATCGAGATAGCGCAGCGCCAGATCTTCCATTTCCCACTTGATCCGACCGATGCCGAGCCGGTTGGCCAGCGGAGTGAAGATATCCAGGGTTTCCTGAGCGATGCGCCGCTGCTCCCCGACTGGAGCCCGACTCAACTGGCGCAGGGTGTGCAAGCGCATCGCCAGCTTGATCAGCACCACCCGCACATCCTGCGCCATCGCCAGCAGCATCTTGCGCAAGTTTTCCAACTGGCGGCCGACGTGTTGACCTCTCTGGTGCAGCTCGCCAATAGCGTCCAGCTTGGCGATGCCGTCCACCAGTTGAGCCACGCCGGCCCCGAAGTCATCCCGCACGGCCGCCAGCTTGAGCTGGCCGGTCGCGACCGGCTCGTGCAACAGGGCGGCTGCCACCACTTCGTGATCCACGCGCAGGTCGGCCAGCAGATCGGCCACCGCCAGTTCCGGCTCGCCGCCCAGCGCGTAGGCGCGCCGCACGCTCTCGATCTGCGCGGGCGACCACGGAACTTGCAGGGTATTCAGCCACGTATCGAAATCCGCGCCGGTCAGCGCGGTCTGCCTGGAAGCGACCATGATGCATCCCCGGAAAGCGATAGGAACGGAACCACCGCCCCGTCACCGGGCGGCGACGGGGCAAACAAGGCGGGGTTCGGGGCGGACGGATGGATTGGAAATAATTTGGAAGGGTGCGGTTCGTCGGCTTCGTATCCTCCCCTTCACCGAGGCGCGGGGGAGGACCGAGGCGGGAGTCAGGGCGCGACCTAGTTGTTCTTGGCGCCCTGATCCACCCACTTGCGGATCGTGAGCAGCTCCGCTTCCGGCAGTTTTACCTTACCGTGGGGCATCTGGATGGAGGGATCAACGCCGGGCCGGCCTTCGATCAGCCGGTTCAGGCTGCTGTTGAGACTCTGACCGGGGACGATGACGGGACCTATCTTGGTACCCTTCATCAGTTCCTCATAAGTGCTCAGCGCCAGACCACTTTTCTGGTAGCCCTCTTTATCCGGCGCGATATGACACTCCAGACACTTCGCCTTCAGGATCGGATACACGTCCTTCTGGAAGCTCACCGGCTTGTCGGAGCCGCCTCCGCAACCCGCCAGCACGCCGAACCCCAAAACCAACGCGGATGCAAGCAATTGACGAGAATTCATGGATCACCCTTGGATGAGTTGTTTTCGATGAGTTTGGATGGTACGACTTTTATCTTATCAAACTACGGTGGCGCGGGGATGCCTGGCGGCGCGAATCGCGACCTCAAACCGTACTGAACCAGCGCCAGTTCGCGCAGTTGCTTCAAACCGGCCGTTCACTCGCCGGCGCCCAGCCAGGTGGTGGCGAAGGCCTCTGGCGGCTCAGGCCGGCCAAACAGATAGCCCTGCGCCAGGTCACAGCCCTGATCGAGCAGGATGCGCCGCTGTTCCCCGGTTTCCACGCCTTCCGCGACCACCTTCAGTCCCAGACCGTGGCCGAGGGCGACGATGGCGGCGGCGATGGTGCGATCATCGGGATCGGTAACCAGATCGCGCACGAAGCTCTGATCAATTTTCAGGGCGGTGAGCGGCAGGCGCTTGAGGTAGCTCAGGCTGGAATAGCCGGTGCCGAAGTCGTCAATCACCAGTCCCATCCCCAGCCGTTCCAAGGCCAGCAGGGTCTCCGCCGTCTGCGATCCGGCCTCCAGCAGGCTGGATTCGGTCAGTTCCAGTTCCAGCGCCCGCGGCGGCAGACCGTAGGCTTCGAGCAGCCCGCGAATCGAGTCGGCGAGATCCGGCTGGCGGAAGTGGCGGGCGGCCAGGTTGACCGCCACGGTCAAGGGCGGTAGACCCGTGGCGCGCCAGGCGGCCAGTTGTCGGCAGACTTCGGCCAGCATCCAGCCGCCCAGTTCGACGATCAGATCGCTGGCTTCCGCCGCCGGGATGAAGCGCCCCGGCGGAATCAGGCCATGATCGGGG
Source organism: Candidatus Contendibacter sp. (assembly GCA_049290615.1). GTDB lineage: Bacteria > Pseudomonadota > Gammaproteobacteria > Competibacterales > Competibacteraceae > Contendibacter. Next base: position 28,275 of record JBATNZ010000287.1, on the reverse strand, counting down.
TGCTGCCAGCGCACCAGGGCTTCGGCTCCGACCGTGTGCCCGTCGCTCAACCGCACCTTGGGCTGGTAATAGGCGCGCAATTGCCCGGCCGCGATGGCCTGGCGCAACTCGCTTTCCAGCACCAGTCGCTCGAAGGTGGCGGCGTTCATCTGCCGGTCGTAGAACATGCGGGTGTTGCGGCCGTCCTGCTTGGCCCGGTACAGGGCGGTGTCGGCGTTCTTCAGCAGTTCGGCAAAGTTGGCGCCGTCGTGCGGGTAGAGCGCGATACCGACCGAGGTAGTCACCCGCAGAGCGTGGCCAGCCACGGCGAACGGCTGGCGGAACGCCGCCAGCAGCTTGTCCGCCACCCGCAGCGCGTTCTCCTGGCCGGCGTCCGGCAACAACAGGACGAACTCGTCGCCCCCCAGCCGGCAGGCGGTGTCCTCCGCCCGGGTCAGATCCCGGAGACGGGCCGCCGCCTGCACCAGCAGGGCGTCGCCCTCGGCGTGGCCGAGGGAGTCGTTGACCTCCTTGAACTGGTCCAGGTCGAGAAACAGCAGCGCCAGGTCGGTGCGGCGCCGCGCCGCCAGGGCCAGCGCAAATTCCGCCCGCTGCGCCAGCAGCGCCCGGTTCGGCAGGTCGGTCAGGGCGTCGTAGTAGGCCAGATGCTCGATGCGCTGTTCGGCGACTTTCAGGGCAGTGATATCGGTGGCGACGCCGACATGGTGGGTGATCCGACCAGTCGAATCCCGCACCGCGCCCAGGCTGGCCAGGGCCGCGCGGCATTGGCCGCCCTTGCACCGGGCCCAGAACTCGCCTTGCCACATGCCCTCCTGCGCCAGGGTCTGCCCCATGGCTTCGAAATACCCCTCCGGCTGGCGTTCGGCCCACAGCAAGCGCGGGCTTCGTCCCCGCACGTCGGCTTCGGCATAGCCGGTGAGCGTGGTGAAGGCCGGGTTAACGGCGACGATGTTCCAAACAGTGTCGGTCACCACAATGGCGTCCCGCGCCGCTTCGAACACCGCCGCCGCCAGCCGCAGGCGTGCTTCCGCTTGCTGGCGTTCGGTGATGTCGGTGAAGGCCACCGCGATGAATCCGGGTGCGGTCTGGAACGCCACGACCTCGAAGGCGCCGGCGATCCGGTGATCGCGGTACTCCACCGTCCTCCAGCGGTGCGCCCCGCCCGCCCGTGCCAATTGGCGGTAAATGGTCGGGATCTCGGTCGGGACCAGCGCCGGGAAAGCCTCCTCCAGAGGTTTGCCCACGCAGTCGGCATGATCGAACTTCAAGATCGCATCCGCCGCCGGATTGGCGCCGCCGAACACCAGTCGGTCGTCCTCCATCACTCGATAGAAATGAAAGCCGAACGGCGCATGTTCGACGACGTGGCGGAACCGAGCTTCGCTCGCCCGCAACGCGGTCGTGCGCGCCGCCACCAGCAGCTCCGCCCGCCGCCGCTGAGAAACCAGGGTGAACAAGTACAGGGCCGCCAGCAGGGTCAACAGTCCGCCGGTTGCCGGAACCCAGCGGTAGGTCTGGTCGTGGTGGCGGGCAACGAACGCCGCGTTCGGCGCAATCTCGATGCGCCAGACGCGATCGGCCAGCGAAAAGTCCCGGTGGAATCGCAACCCAACGGCCATCGCGGTCTGGAAATCCGTCGATGAGGGGTGGTCGTACAACCAGCGCTGTTCGCTGTCGGCGGTCAGATCCAACAGGCGGAACGCCAACTGCCCCGGTTCGGCCGCCCGGAGCGCGTCGGCGACCATGTCGCCGACGCGCATGACGCCCAACACGAAGCCGCGCAACCGCTGGCGGCGCTCCTCCACCTCCGGTTTCACCAGCGGGCCGTCGTAGACCGGGGCAAACACCAGGATCGAGAAGCGCTGACCGGATACCGACTCCTGTACCAGGACGTAGCGACCGGTGGCCACCAGTTGACCGTGGTCGCGGGCTTGCGCCAGCGCCGCGCCCCGCGCCGGGTGCGCCGGATCGGGGGCGAAACCCAAGGCCGCGGCGTTGCCGGCATACGGTTCCAGGTAGTAGACCGGGAAATATTCGGCGCGATCGGCGGCGGGCGCCAGCCGGTCTTCGGCATCCCGCTCGGTGAACTGGAAGCCCTCCAACCCCTCCCGGCGCGCCGCGGCCTCGTAGGCGGCCCGCTGGTCCCGCGGCACGCGCGGCAGCCACTCCAGCGCCCGGAAGGAGTGTTGCTCCAGGATCGGGGTCACGAAATCGCGAAATTGTTGACGGCTGACGGTCGCGAACCCTTCGAAGACGTGCCGCACGATATTGAGGTCCTCCAGGTTGTTCTGGATCGCCGCGACGACGCGCTCCGCCTCTTCCGAGGCGGCGGTGTGGAAATCGCGGGCCAAGGCGTGCTGGCTGCGCTGGCGCCACTCCGCGAACAGACCATAGGTCGAGGTAAGACCAATCAAGATCACCAGGGCGGCGGTCCCCCAGGCGGTCCCGTTCCGATCCGCGGCCGCGGCGGGTTCGGCCCAGGTTCGGATCCGCGCCCAGCCGAGCAGTAACGCCAGGGCAGCCAGCCCCAGCGTCCCCATCAGGGCTTGGCTGGTGCGCCGCGCCGTGGTGGAAATGTCCTGCCGGATGGGCGTTCGGAGCAGTGCGGCCGGTTGACCGGTCAGATCCAAGAGCGGTTCGTACACGAACAACGCCCCCTCCGGTCCCGGTTGCAGCACGGACTCGCCCGCTCGCAGGGTGGTCAGATAGCCCCGTTCCGCCGGCGACAGGCGTGGATCCGTCGCCGACAGCAGGGCGAACGCCACCTGGGTCTGCGCGGCCAGCGCCCGCAGCAACGCCTCATCCAGAAACCGGCCAAAGACCAGCATTCCGCGCGCTGGTCCCGTCCCCTGCGTGGTCAGGATGGGCCGCGCGGCAAGCAACAGCAAGCCGTGCTCGGTACGCAGGAGCCCCCCACTGTGCTCCTGTTCCAGTCCAAGCTGGAGCATGGACCAGACCGTGGGTGGTTCGCCCGCAAACGCGGCCAGAACCACGGATCCACCCAGATTGGAGTCGTAGCCCCCGCCATACAGAACCCGCCCGTCGCGGGCAAAGATGAAACAGAGGTTCAGGTGCGAATTCTTTTCCAGCACGCGCCAGTCGCCGAGATTGGACGCGATGAAGGCAGGATCGTGGCTGTCGGCGAAGGCGTAGGCGTCGTTCCATTCGGCCCAGTTGCCCAATACGTTGTCCAGTTGCCGTAATTCGCCCTGAATCGCCGCCCGCGCCCGTGCGCCGTCTTCCAACGCCTGGGCGCGTTCCAATTGTTCGAAGGCGGGCTGGACGATCCCGCGGTTCACCACGCCGATGACCGATAGCACGGCCGCGAAGCCCAGCGCGACCCAGAGGATGGCGCGGATTTTGGCGCTCATGGTTAGGCTCTCCATGGATGGCGCTGGTCCAGTTTGATTGATTATCTGTTTAACTGACTGACTGATAGAGGAAGGATCAGGCGATCTTCCGGGTTCCTCAAGGGTTCTTATTGAAGGCAACCAATTAATAATAAATGGTTTTTAACCAATTCATCGTCGCCTCGCGCCTCGGATCACCTATTGCGGAAGATTAGCTCAAACCGATGAAGGGATACCCTCACCAAAAACCATCCTTTAACGATTCAGCGTTATACTAGGAAGTCGAAATGTATAGTGCCCGATTCCGGGCCGCAACGGCTAATCCAAGAGAACAAGGCTTGAAACAAACCGACATCGCCAGTTAAAGCCGCTCGCGGTCCGCAGCGCCACTCGCCGTCGGGCGTAGCCTCAACCGTCAACATAAACAGGATGAAAAACGTGACGAGTCCGAAACTTCAACCCGAATTGCAACGCATCGTCGAAGCCCGCCACCATGATCCTTTCGCCGTACTGGGCCGCCATCCCCAGGATAAGAAGATCGTGGTGCGCGCCCACCTGCCCTATGCGCAGGAGGTCCACATCGCCGAGGGCAATCTGCCGCTGCAGCGGATTCCCAACACCGACCTGTTCGAGTGGCAGGGCAAGCCCGAGCAGGTTCCCGAACGCTACCGGCTGATCTGGCGCGATTCCGACCACCGCGAGCACATTTCCTACGATCCCTACTGCTTCCCGCCGCAACTGCCCGATTTCGACCTGTATCTGTTCGGCGAGGGCAAGCACTGGCACGCCTACCGGTTTCTGGGCGCGCATCCGCATGAAGCGGATGGAGTGGCTGGCGTGCTGTTCGCGGTGTGGGCGCCCAGCGCCGAGCGGGTCAGCGTGGTCGGCAATTTCAACCGCTGGGACGGTCGGGTCCATCCGATGCGGGTGCGCGGCGGCAGCGGTGTATGGGAGCTGTTCATCCCTAACGCGGGTCCGGGCGATCTGTACAAATTCGAGGTCCGCAACCGTCATAGCGGCGCGATTCTGCTGAAGTCCGATCCCTACGGCCAGCATTTCGAGTTGCGCCCCAGCACCGCCACCATTGTCGCCAAACCCGATACCTACGCTTGGCGCGACGCCGACTGGCTCAACAAGCGCAAAAACGCCGACTGGCTGCACGGGCCGATGTCCATCTACGAAGTCCATCTGGGTTCGTGGCGGCGCGGCCCGGAAGGCGAGTTCCTGAATTACCGGGACTTGGCGCACCAACTGGTGGAATACGTCAAGGAAACCGGTTTCAGCCACATCGAGCTGCTACCAGTCACCGAGCATCCTTACGACGCCTCCTGGGGTTATCAAACCACCGGTTACTACGCCCCGACCAGCCGCTTCGGCACCCCGGACGATTTCCGCTATTTCATGGATTACTGCCACCAGCATGATGTCGGCGTGATTCTCGACTGGGTGCCGGCTCACTTCCCCAAGGATGCTGCCGGCTTGGCCCGCTTCGATGGCGAGGCGCTGTACGAGCACACCGACCCCCGCAAAGGCGAGCATCTCGACTGGGGTACGCTGATCTTCAACTTTGGCCGCTACGAAGTGAAAAACTTCCTGCTGTCCAGCGCTCTGTACTGGATCGAGGAGTTTCATCTCGATGGCTTGCGGGTGGATGCGGTCGCCTCAATGCTGTATCTGGACTATTCGCGCAAGGAAGGCGAGTGGATACCCAACAAGTACGGCGGCCGTGAGAATCTGGAAGCGATCGATTTCCTGCGCGAACTCAACACCGTGGTGCATAGTGAACACCCCGGCGCGATGGTGATCGCCGAGGAATCGACCTCCTGGCCGCAAGTGACCCGACCCACCTATCTGGGCGGTCTGGGCTTCAGCATGAAATGGAACATGGGCTGGATGAACGACACCCTGCGCTACATGGCGCAAAGCCCGATCCATCGCAAATACCACCACGACCTGCTGACCTTCAGCATGCTGTACTGCTTCACCGAGAACTTCATGCTGCCGTTCTCGCACGACGAGGTGGTGCATGGCAAAGGCTCGATGATCAACAAGATGCCAGGCGACGAGTGGCAGCGCTTCGCCAATCTCCGGCTGCTGTACACCTACATGTTCACCCACCCCGGCAAAAAACTGCTGTTCATGGGCACCGAGTTCGGCCAGGGTACCGAGTGGAACAGCGCTACCACGCTCGACTGGTACGTGCTCCAGTACGACTTTCATCAGGGAATGCAGTTGCTGGTCAAGGATCTGAACCGGCTCTACCACGGCAACCCGGAACTACACCACTACGAATTCGAGTGGCAGGGCTTCGACTGGATCGACTGCCACGACGCCGACCAGTCCATCCTGAGCTACTTGCGCAAGAAGGACGGCGACTTCCTGGTGGTGGTGGTCAACTTCACCCCGGTGCCGCGCCACGATTACCGGATCGGGGTGCCACGGCCGGGCCGCTATACCGAAATCCTCAATTCCGACTCGCACTTCTACGGCGGCAGTGGGGTCGGCAACGGGGGGATCGATCTGATCGCCGAGGCGCGGCCCTGGATGGAGCACCCCTACTCGATCACCATTACCGTACCACCGCTGGGGGGCCTGGTGCTCAAGCCGGACCCCCTGCCGGAACCGGTCGTGGTCGCCGCCCTCGAGGCCGAACAACCGCTAGCCGCCAAAACCCCGGAAGCAGTGGCAACGGCGCTCGAAACCCCGGTCGTGGCCAAACCCGCGCCGGTCGAAAAGGAAGAGGAATTGGCCCAGCCGGAATAAACCGCCGGCCCAAGGCTTGAAATCACCGAGGCGCGGATTCTGGTCCGCGCCTCGAATCGCTTTAAACATAACCGCCGGCGATCAACTCGGAGATAATGAGCTTCTGAATCATCTTCTCCTTTTGGTTGGTCGGTTCATCAAGCTTGAGGCGAGCCAGATAACGCAAGGCCCCGTCCGGCGCCGATCCCACGGTCATCGCCTTGACGATGGTCTTCATCAGATCGCCCTTGGTCGCAAACCGCGCCTTGAGACCCTTGAGCACCCGCCCCAGAATGATTTCTTCTTCGGTGAAATCGGTGCCCAGCGGGAAATCCGGGCATAGCCCCATCTTCTTGAATTTGGATAACCGCGCCTGGATCCGTCCCGGTGTATTGTGACAATGCCGCGACGGGATCGCGTAATCCTGGGGAATTTTGCCCGCCCGCTTGGCTTTCTCCAGCAATTCCGGCTGAAAGCGCGAATCGGCGATATTCAGCAGGGCAATGATCACCTCCTTGTCCGATCGTCCGCGCAGATCGGCGATGCCGTACTCGGTCACCACGATATCGCGTAAATGGCGCGGGATAGTGGTATGGCCGTAGTTCCAGACGATGTTCGAACTCACGATCAGTCCGCTCTCGCGGGTACTGCGCAACATCAGGATGGAGCGGGCGTCCGGCAGTTCGTGGGCCATCGCCACGAAATTGTACTGACCGCCCACCCCGCTGATCACCTGGCCGTTTTCCAGACCGTCGGACACTGCCGCGCCCATCAACGTCACCATGATGGTGGTGTTGATGAAACGGGCGTCCCGCCGCTGCAAAACCGCCAGTTCCTGGTTCCCATACAGATGATTGACCCGTTTCACCGTAGTCATGCAAATTTGCCGGCTGTCCTCCTCTGGCATGGTGCGCAGCGCCTCGTAGAAGCTCTGCGGTCCCATGAAGAAACCGCCATGCATGACGATGCCGCCCTTGAGGCGGCTACCCAGCCCACTCGAGACCACCGCCGCCCAGCTTTCCGGCTGGTCCAGATCGGCCGGAACCCGCGCGGCGTCGCCGATCAGCAGATCGCCGGCCGCATAGCGCACTCGGTCGGTAAAAATCCCGAACTGGCGTAAAAACTCGACCTCTTTTTCGCCCAGACAGGCCGGAATCACGCCCCGTTCCAGCAATACCCGCAAAGTTTGCTCGTCGACCGCCTCGGTGATCGCTCCTTCGTTGAGCAGCCGTTGCAGCGGGACGCTGTCGTAAACCCGACGCTTGAGGATGCCATCCCGATACAGGTACAAGAAACCGTTCACGAACATCTCGCTGGAGCCATACAGCCCCTGTTCGAACGGTTCGACACCGCCGATGCGCCCGATCAAGTCACCGTCATGCTCCAAAATCCGCAGATCGGACAACATTTGCTGATAGAGGGCGTTTTGCTGCTGTCGCAACTGGCAGAAATAGACGATGGCGTCGCCCAGGCAGCCGATGCCGATCTGCAGGGTGCCGCCGTCGCGGATCAGAGCGCTGGCTTGCAGACCCAGCATATAGTCCGCGTTATCCACCGACATGTTGGGCGCGCCAAACTGCTGGAAGTCATAGCGGGGATGGTCGAGCACCAGATCGAACACGGATGGTTGGACCATGGCGTCGTTATACATGAACGGTATCTCGCGATTGACTTGGGCGATGGTGACCACCCGCTGACCGCGACGGCGCGCTTCCCCGATCATCGGAAATAAATCCAGGGCTACCTCGGGATTGCTGCACAGGCTCAACCACCACTCGCCATTCACCTCGCGCTTGGCGACCTGTTGCGCCAACACGTTGACGCCATTGTCCATTAAATCCCGGGCGGCATAGGTATAGTTGGTGCTGATGTAGTTCTGCTGCTGCATCGGCACATTCAGGTAACCACCCGGCTTGAAGAAGAATTCCGCGATTTCGACATTGGGCGGCATCTGGCCGGCTCGCAAGTCGATGGCGTATTCCAGGTCGGGGTAATTGCCGAACACCCGCTCGACGAACGGCTCCAGAAACCGCTGTTCCAGATCGCTGGAGCCCTTGGGGGTCTCGACGGTAATCGCGGTGAAAATCTTCAGCCACAGGTCTGGATTTGTCTTGACCCGCCGGTAGAGAGCATTCACCAATGGATTGGGCTTGCCGATCCCCAATGGGATGCCGAGTACGATCCGCTGGCCGACCATGGCGATGATTTCATCCACGCAGCGTTCGACATCCTGAAAATACGACGGGCTTGGTTGCGGCATGATCCAATCTCTCCCGGCTGGCTGATTGTGATGCGAAATGATAGCAGTTATCCCAAATCTGGCCCCGTGACGCGCCGCCGGCCAAGAGACTACACTAAAGGCCGTTTCGATCGCCGCGTCACGCGGAACCCCACGCCGAAGGAGGATTGCCGATGTCAGACAACAACCCGCTGGAAACCAACAAAGCGCGGGTCCGGCGCAATTTCGAAGTCATCTGGAGCGATTGCAACCTGGACGCCGCCGATGAGCTGATCGCGTCCGATTACGTCGGCCACATCGCCACCCTGCCGGACGCGGTGCGCGGCGTCGAGGCGTTCAAGCGCGTGGTCATGCTCTTTCACTTGTCTGCCCCCGATATCCGCTTTGAAATTCAGGATCAAGTCGCCGAAGGTGACAAAGTCGCCACGCGCTGGATCGCCCGCGGCACTCATCAGGGCGAATTCATGGGCATCGCGCCCAGCGGCCAGCGGCTCTCCGTGACCGGCATGAGCTTTCACCGCATTGAAAATGGCCGCATCCAGGAGTCTTGGGACGACTGGGACGCCCTGGCCCTGATGCAAAACATGACCGGGGATGTGTTTCAGTCGCTGTCCATGCGGATCTGAACGGCCCGGCGGCTCCCCTGGCCGCCGTTGGCTACTCGCTGGGTGGGAACTGCTCAAGTGGTCGGAAGAAGCCGGCGCCGACCTTCCGCTGCGCGCCGCCGTCGTGGTCCCAATGCCGTTCGTGCTCGATAGCACCGCGCGGCGGTTGCAACAAGGCTGCTCGCGGCTTTACCAGTTCCATCCGCCGTGGGCTCTGAAGCGCGGTTACCCGGCGTTTCTGGCGGAACGCTGGTGGCGCCAGCGCTCATGTCGTGGCCATAACCTTGCCGCGAACGAATTCGTAAACCTTGCCCATGGTCTCGAAGGTCTCGGCGCTGATCTCGTCATCGGCGATCTGAATCTCGAACTGTTGCTCCAGCGCATGGATCAATGTAAACACCGCCATTGAGTCGAATTCCGGGATGCTCCCCAGCAACGGAGTCTCCGGACCGAAGGCCCGCGTCCGGTCGCCCAGTTGCAGGATTTCGCCAATCAACAGCTTCACCTCATCGAACTCCACCATCCAGACCGTCCCCCGAGTGAGCAACCCAGAACATCGCGCGGTACTGGAACCCAAACCGCTGCTGGCCGCGCGCAAAGGCCGCCAAGATAGCGTTACCGCCGACAAGAATCCAGTCATCAATCAATAGCGGCGACGGGTTTGCGGGCCAGCGCCACATGTCCCACCACCGCTTGATCGCCATCCTGGCGCAGCGTGGCGTCCGCCCGCGTCCGCAGCTCCAAGCCGACACCTACCAGCACTCGTTCCAGGTATTCCGCCGTGTGGCTGTAGCGACCACTCTGGTTGAGGCAGTAACCGTCCGGCGCGGCGTCCGCCGTGGTCTGCTCCGCCGTGAACGCCAGCCAGCCGCCGGGGCGCAGGGCGGCGGCGGCGGCCCGGCTCACCGTCTCCAGCGCGCCAAAGTACACCAGGGTGTCGGCCGAAACGATCAGATCGTAAGCTCCGGGCCGCTCGTTCAGAAACGCGGTCAGTTCCGTCACCGCCAGTTCGTCGTACTCGCCCCGCGCGCGCGCCTTCTCAACCATCCGCAGCGACAAATCCACACCGGTCAGACGGCGGGCATAAGGCCGCAACATCAGCGCGCACAGACCGGTGCCGCAACCCGCGTCCAGAACATCCAGTCGCGCGGTCGCTTCCCCCAGAATTTCGGTCAGCCACGCTCCAATCACCGCCGGGGCCTGGTAGTCGAGTTGCCCGACCAGATGCTGGTCGAAACTCGCCGCGTAGCGATCGAACAGATCAGTCACGTAAGCATCGGAAGCGCGGGCCGGGGCCTCCTTCCCAAACCACGCCGCCAGACGATGTTGGGCCACTGGATCGTCCGGCATCAATCGCAGCCAGTGTTGCAGCAGGGTTAACGCCCCCTTGGCACCTCCCCGCTGAAACACCACGTTTCCAACAATGTTCCGCGCCGCCTCGGTTCGTCCCTGGCGTTGCAACAACGTAACCAACAGCACAATCGCCTCATCGTGATCCGGGTTACCCTGGTACGCCGTCTCCAGAGCGGTGATCGCCTCCGCGTTTTGTCCCAGTTCCGCCAACAGCACACCGAGACGGTAGTGAACTTCGGCATCCGCCGGGCATCGGGCGCTGGCCCGCCGATAGGCGTCAACCGCCTCCGGCAAACGCCCCAACTCCCCCAGCAAAGCACCCAGCTCGACGCCGGCTTCCACTTGGTCCGGCCGGATCCGAATCGCCTGTTGGAAAACGGCGATGGCCTCCTCATGGCGCTTCCGTCCGATCAACAGCTTGGCGAGATTGACATACGCCGCCGCATAACCGGGTCCGCTATGGATGGCCCGGCGGATCGATTGCTCCGCTTGGACCCACTGCCCCTGCCGCCATAGGAGAATTCCCAGCAAATTGAGAGCTTCGGGATGGTCGGGCTGGACCGCCAGAACGCGCTGGCACAGGGTCCGCGCCTCGACCAGATGACCCCTGCGCTGCCAGGCCAGCGCTCGAGCTAGCCATTCGGCGATCTTCGCGGGCGATGGGTGGCTATCGGGCGCTTGGTTGGAACCCGCGGATTGTTGATCGTCATCATCGCGACTCAAGGCGTTTCCTCATCCCCGCCCCGATCAAATTCCGTCTCCGGCGGGAAGCTTGCGCGCCGATATCAGAAATCCGCCCACCGGCTGGCCACTCTCCAGGCGCAAGGTGGCGGTTTCCAGGATCAGGACCGCCATTCCGACCATGGCCAGCACGCGCCGCAGATAGGATTCGGCATGCCGATAACGGCCGCTGGGATCGAGACGGAAACCCTCCGTTGCGTCCGCTTCGTCAACGCGCTCCATGGTGAAAGTCAGCCAGCCCCCTGGCCGTAAAGCTGCGGTGGCTGCTGTCAGGACCGGTTCCAATCGACCGAAATAAATCAAGGTATCGGCGGATACGATCAGATCGAAGGTCTCGGGATGCTCATTCAGAAACGCGGTCAGCTCCGCAACGACCAGTTCATCGTAAACCTCGCGGACTCGCGCTTGCTCGATCATGCGCGGCGACAGATCGACCCCGACCAAACGGCGCGCATAGGGGCGCACTATCGGACCGCACAGTCCCGTCCCGCAGCCGGCGTCCAGCACGTCCAGCCGCGCGGCCGGCGCTCCCACGCCTTCGACCAGCCGCACCCCAATGATCGACGGCGCCTGGTAGCCCAGTTGCTCCACCAGATGCTGGTCGAAACTCTCCGCATAGCGATCAAAGAAATCGATCACGTAGGCGTCGGACGCGCGGGCCGGCACATCGCATCCCGAATGGGCCGCCAGCATGTGCCGGGCGACCGGATTGGCCGGGTCCTGCGTCAGCCAGTCCCGAAATAGCGCGGCGGCCTCCTTGCCGCGGTTCAGCTTGTACAACAGGATGCCCAGGCTCTTGTAGGCCATCGGATAATCGGGTTGCAGGCGCAGAGTTTCCCGATAGGCGGCGATGGCTGCTTCGTGCTCGCCCTGGGCTGTCAACGCCTTGCCCAGACTGAAATGCGCTTCCGCCAAGTTGGGGGCCAGGGCGATGGCCTGCCGCAAGGCGGCGACCGCTTCCTCCAGCCGGTCGGACCGCAACAGTATGACGCCCAGATTGCAATGGGCGCTGGGGTTGCCGGGCGCCAGATCGATGGTCCGCTGGTAAGCCGCCACCGCCTCGTCCCAGTGATCCATCACCGCCAGCACGTTACCCAGATTATTCCAGGCGTCGGCGTATTGCGGATTCAGGGCCAGCGCCTGGCGAATCAACTCGGCGGCTTCGGGATACCGGCCCTGCTGCGAGGTCAGCACCCCCAGAAAATGCAGGGCATCAATCTGTTGCGCATTCCGCTGGAGCTCCGACCGATACCGCGCCTCCGCTTCGTCCAGCCGCCCCTGCCGATGCCACTGAATGGCTTGCGCCAGCGATTCCGGGCCGTGGCCCGCTCCCGCCTGCTCCCGGCTGGCGAGCGCCCGCCGCTGTTTGCGATTCATCGCTTACTCGAACGCATAGGCAAAATCGCCATCCCGGACCTGGAGTTGCACTCGCGCGACCAGTTTCCCTTCCACCATCCGATTGAGAAATTCCTGACTGATCACCGGCAACACGGTGTTGGTCAGGATCGCGTCCACCATCCGGCCGCCGCTCTCAAGCTCCGTGCAGCGGCTGACGATCAACTTGACTACCTCGTCGTCGTAGCCGAACGGAACCTTGTGGTTCTGCAAAACCCGCTTCTGAATCCGTCCCAGTTGCAGGCGCACGATGTCGCCGATCATGTCGTCGCTGAGCGGGTAATAGGGAATCGTCACCAGTCGGCCGAGCAGCGCCGGGGGGAAAACCTTGAGCAAGGGCTCCCGCAACGCCTTGCCCAAACCTTCCGGATCGGGCAGCAGATCCGGATCCTTGCACATCCCCATGATGAGATCGGTGCCGACGTTGGTGGTCAGCAGAATCAAGGTGTTCTTAAAGTCGATGTGCCGACCCTCGCCGTCTTCCATCCAACCCTTGTCGAACACCTGGAAGAAGATTTCATGCACGTCGTGATGCGCCTTCTCCACCTCATCGAGCAGCACCACGCTGTAGGGCCGGCGGCGCACCGCCTCGGTCAGCACCCCGCCTTCGCCGTAGCCGACGTAGCCCGGCGGCGCGCCCTTGAGGGTAGAGACGGTGTGCGCTTCCTGGAACTCGCTCATGTTGATGGTGATGACGTTCTGCTCGCCACCGTACAGCGCCTCGGCCAGCGCCAGCGCGGTTTCAGTCTTGCCCACCCCGGACGGGCCGGCCAGCATGAACACTCCGATCGGCTTGCTGGGATTGTCCAGCGCGGCGCGCGAGGTCTGAATCCGCCGGGCGATCATATCCAGGGCGTGGCGCTGGCCGATGATACGACGGTTGATGATGTCGGCCAGTTTAAGCACGGTTTCGATTTCGTTCTTGACCATGCGCCCGACCGGAATGCCGGTCCAGTCCGCGACCACCGACGCCACCGCTTGGGCGTCCACGCTGGGCAGGATCAGCGGTTGTTCGCCCTGCAAGTTGTGCAGCTTCGCCTGGAGATCCTTCAATTCCGCCAGCCGTGCGGGCCGCTCCGGATCGGGTTCCGCCACAGCGTCCTCCGCTTCGACCGTGCCGCCAGCGTCGCGCAGCTTGGCGCGCAATTCCAGAATCCGGTCCACCAGCCCCTTTTCCTCCTGCCAGCGGGCGTCCAGTTCCGCCAGTCGTGCCGTCTCGGCCTGTAATTTTTCGCTGGCGGCGGCATGGCGTTGCGCGGTGTCGATACCGACCGCCGTTTCGCGGCCGATGATCTCCAGTTCGGTGTTCAGCCCCTCGATACTGCGGCGGCAGTCCTCGACCTCGGCCGGCACCGCATGCAGGCTGATCGCCACCCGGGCGCTGGCGGTATCCAACAGGCTGACCGCCTTGTCCGGCAACTGGCGGGCCGGAATGTAGCGGTGCGACAGCTTGACCGCCGCTTCCAGCGCCTCGTCGAGAATCTGCACCCGGTGATGCTGCTCCATGGTCGAGGCCATGCCGCGCATCATCAGAATGGTTTTTTCCTCGCTGGGTTCGCCGACTTGCACCACCTGGAAGCGACGGGTCAGGGCGGGATCCTTCTCGATGTGCTTCTTGTATTCGGCCCAGGTGGTGGCGGCGATGGTGCGCAGCTTGCCACGCGCCAGCGCGGGTTTGAGCAGGTTGGCGGCATCGCCAGTACCGGCCGCACCGCCGGCGCCGATCAGAGTATGGGCTTCGTCGATAAACAGGATGATCGGTTTGGGAGAAGTTTGCACCTCGTCGATGACCTGCCGCAGCCGGTTCTCGAACTCGCCCTTCATGCTGGCGCCGGCCTGCAACAGGCCCACGTCCAGCACCCGCAGGGTCACATCCTTGAGCGGCGGCGGGACATCACCCGAAGCGATGCGCTGGGCGAAGCCCTCCACCACCGCCGTTTTGCCGACGCCGGCCTCACCGGTCAGAATTGGGTTGTTCTGGCGGCGGCGCATCAGGATATCGACGATCTGGCGGATCTCCTCGTCGCGACCGACGATGGGGTCCAGCTCGCCTTTGCGCGCCCGCTCGGTCAGGTCCACGGAAAAGCGCTGCAAGGCTTCCTGTTTGCCCATCTGCGCCGGCGCCAGCGCCTCGCTGGCCTCGCCCGGCGCGGCGCCGCCACCCACCTGGGAACCGTCGCTGGCGCGCAATAAGGTTTCCGGGGAGGCGGCGACGATGTCGGCGAACCGTTCGGTCAGCGTATCCAGCTTGATCTTGTCGAACTCGCGAGAGATGGCGAGCAGCGCGTTGCGCAAATCCGGCGTCTTCAACATCCCCACCAGTAAATGGCCGGTGCGCACTTGCGAATCGCCGAACATCAGCGTGGCGTAGACCCAAGCCTCTTTCACCGCCGCGTCCACATGGGCGGACAAATCGGAAATCGCGGTCGCACCGCGCGGCAGGCGATCCAGCGCCTCGGTGAAATCCTTGGCCACGCGGGAGGGATTCAGGCTGAACTGCTGGATGGCCCGGTGCAGGTCCGAATCCGGCAATTGCAGGATTTGGTGCAGCCAATGCACCAGCTCCACATAGGGATTGCCCCGTAGTTTGCAGAACACGGTGGCGCTTTCGATGGCTTTGTAGCCCAGGCTGTTCAGCTTCCCGAACAGAGCGACGCGACTGATTTCGGCCATGGGTTCAGGCTCCTTAAATCATGTGCAGTAGGTAACGGCATCCAGTTTCAAATCATCGGCGTCTCGGGCCAATGGCCGGCTGGTCAGCCAGGTAGTCCAGCCCAGCCGGGTTCCCGCGCCCAGCACCAGCGGCGGCACTGCTTCCTTCTTCAGGATTGGATTGAAATCCCACAGCAGTTCGTCGCCGACGTAGTTGCGCATCCAGGCGACCAGTCGCCGCAGACTCTCGCCGCCAGGTAGGAAACGCTGGAATTCAGCGAGTTCCATCGGCCCCATGACGACGCGGAACTTGTACTGACAATCCCACACCCGTTCGCCGATCACCGCCGTCATCCCGAGCTGACCGGTCGCCGGAGTTTCGCCCAGCCGGCAGCGGCTGGTCTCGGCCAGCAGCAACCAATGACCGACAAAGGTTTCGATCACCACCGGCAGCTTGAAAAAATCCGCCAGAATCGCCTGCAAGCCCTCTGGACCGCGGGTCTGGCTGACCAGCCGGCCAGCGTAATGGAACTTGGCCAGATCCGGAACCGCGTCCCGGTTCCACAGCGACGGCATCCCCAGGCCAAACGGAGCGCCGACGTAGACGTTGAAACGATCGGTCTCCGGCCGGTCGAAACTGACCGTCGGCTGCGTATCCGCCCAAGCCCGATAGAACAGACACAGGATCCGGTGATGAAAAACATCGGCGAACCGGGCGAAGGTGCGGTCGCCATGATTGCGCGACCGGTCGCGGACGTACTCCGTCAGATGCGTTGGCAACGGCCCTTGCGGACCGAACAACCCCAGGAAGTATTCGGACAGCCGGGGTGGTTGGCCGTCGCCGCCCGGATCGAACACCGCCAGCGTAGCCGGGGCGAAGGCCAGCGAGGGCTCCTGCGCCAATCGCACCGGATCATCGGCGAGCCGGACGGACTTCCCCAGCCGGGGCAGTTCACGGTACCGGCACTCCAAACGCCGCAGCGCCTGGAAGAAATGGAACGCATACGGCTCGCGCCGCAACGCTTCGAACAAGGCTACAGCGTGTGCCGCCGTCCGATCCGGGCTGGCCATCGAATGATCTCGCCTCGCTCGGTCGATTTGACGACCGTCTCGGTGAAGGAATTGATGGATGCGTATTTGGCGAAAAACTGCTCCAGCACCGCCCCAAGGGTGAAGATGCCCACACCCTCGAACGCGCTCTCCTCCAGGGTCACCGCCACCTCCAAGCCGCGGGCAAAAGCGATGGGGCCGGGAATCGGCGCCCGCCGGGTCACCGGCGTGGCCTGAATGGAACACACCCCATCGATCTGCTTGCGAACGGCGGAATCCGCCAGATCGCCATAGAGCGCCAGCAACTCCCGCAAGGCCACCGCGCCCTCGCGAGCATCGCTATCGACCAGCGATAGATAGTTCAAGGTGAGATGGCTGATCAACCGCCAGGCGGTATCGCCGTGGGCATGGGACGGTCGCGGTTGGGTGGGACCAGCCAGACAGCGCACGGCGCTGACCGGCGCCCCGGACGCCAGGGTGAAATCGGTGTCGCCGCGTCCGACCGGCATGTGCAACGGCAGATCGCGATTGGTGCATAGGGTAGTCACCGCCAGTTGCCGCAGGCTGCCGCGATAGGGCGCCTCGTCGGCATCCACCAGCGACAGGTAAATTTCGCCGCCGACGTAGCTCGAGCGGGGTCCATGGCGCCGTTGCCGGTCGGACAACTGCCGCGGCAACCGGTGTACCGTATAAAAGGATCGCTGGTTGCGCTGGCTCAGCCGGTCGTAGCTGGCATAGAACGGTAGAAAGTCCTGTTCCTCGTTCTCCGCGCCGATGCCGGTGACGCCGGTGACCTGGTATATCTCGAAATCCACCGGCCGGGTGCGATCCACCACCACATGATGCTCGGCCACCTGATCGCTCAGGTGAATGCGGTCGGCCCGTTTGGGAAAAAGATTGATGGCCGGCGCGCAGAACAGCGCGAAATTCGCGGCGGCCACTATGTTCTCCAACGCCGGGTCGGCCCGGTTGAACAGGATCAACACCTCCAGTTCCTGGCCGGTGCAGCGGCGCACCGCCGGCCCCAGCCCACCCAGTTCCACAAACAGATAGCGCTGCGAAAAGGCGAAATATTCGTGCAGCAACCGATAGCCGTGAAAGGAGGGTGGCGGACAGGGCAACAAAGCCTGCTCGTCCTCGAAGCCCAGCCGCCGGATCGCACTCCCCGCGATTCTTTCGTACCAGGGCGCTGGCCGCTCGCCCGGCCGGGCAATCACCATCACCGTGTTGGCCAGCAATTGTTCGTAAAGACGCCCTGGCAGGACATCGCCACCGTGCAGGAACAGTTCCAGGCGATCCAGTGCCAGTTTGTCAAGAGGCAAATCCGGCAGCGTGGTGCGCAGGCGCAACCGGACCCCGGCCCGCACCCGGGATAAATCCGGTAGTTCCAACTGCGCCACCGGTTCGCGGCCCGCGAAATACTGAGCCTCAACCAGTTCCAGCGGCCAGAGCGTAACATCGTGCGCGGTTCGGTACTCACAGGGCGTCTGCTCACCCTTCCCCAGAATACTGCGCAGTTCGCTGCTCCGGGGGATAACAAAGCCTTTTTCGAACGAACCTTCGGTGGGATCGGGCTGGAACTGGACCACCGCCATCGAGGGCGTCGGCGCCAGATAATGCGGATAAATGATTTCCAACAAGTGCTGGGTAAAACGCGGGAACTCGGCGTCCATCTTGAGCTGCACCCGCGCCGCCAGGAACCCGAAGCCCTCCAGCAACCGCTCGACATACGGGTCGGCGCATTCGAACCCCTCCAGCCCCAGCCGGCCGGCAATCTTGGGGAACTCCAAGGCGAATTCGCCGCCCAGTTCGCGCAGGTGTTGCAGTTCGCGGTTGTAATATTCGAGCAGGCGCGGATCCATCAACGCTCCCGGGTCCGACTAGACTCCTCGACCTTGACCTGGCCGCTTTCCAGATCAATCTCAGTCTTCAGATACAACCGAAGCGGGATGGGCTGGGCCCACAGGTCGCCTTCGATTTCAAAGGTCAGGGCATTGTGGCTCATGCGCTCCTCGGTAAGCACCGCCAGGACTCGCAACGAGTTTCGATAAATGCGCGGCTCGAAATCGACGATCATCTGACGCAGCGACCGTTCCAGCACCGCCACGTCGAGACTGTGCGCCGTGACCCCCGATAGCGGCGGCAACCCGTAATTGATCACCGAGTGGGCCGCGAAGGGATAACGCTCGATCTCCTCGTCGCTCGCCATCCGAGTGGCGTTAAATAGCCAAGCCAGGTCGCGCAGGACACACTCGCGCAAACGGGTGGTGGACAGCACCCGCTTGTCCCGGGATTCCTGCGGGTGGTCCGGCTCGTCATCGGTCAAGCGATCCAGCAGCGAGGGCTGCAACCGCTCCTTCGGCGTTAGCTCAGCCATCGCCCTCGCCTGTCCCCACCGCGCTCTCCTCCGCTGGGGTTTGCCCGGAATTCAGCTCGATGCGCCGAATGTCGAGCAACGAATACTCGCCCTGATCGGTCGCCAGCATGCGCTGGCCCAGCCCCCAATAAATACCCGCTTCGCCTTCCAGCCACTCGGTCTTGCGTCCGAGCTGCACCAGCGGGTCGGCGCTGGCATACGATTCGGGATAACGCGCCGGGATGAGCCCCACGGTTTCACCACCGTTGGCCCAGGTGAACTGGGCCGGCATCCAGATGTAATCCCGTAGATCGGCGGGTTGCTCGAACGCAATGGTCCGAATCCGCTGGAACGGAATCCAGTAATAGCGACCGTTGACGATGGCTTCCAGCACCGGCCCCAAGCGTGGGTCGGCATCGGCGAGCCAGGCGAATGGTTGACCATCCACCGTTCCCGCCGTCGCCGCCGCCGCTTCGAACGCCTGGTCGCGCGCCGCCTGAGCCTGCGCCGGATGACCCTCGCCGATCAGGCGCAAGGCTTCCAGCAACAACGCCACCCACGGCTCGGGGTCGCCGAACACCAGCGGCGAACGCCGGCCAGCGAACACGTCGACGCGCAGCAGTTCGCAACGGATAGCCTCGCGGTAGGTCTGCGTCATGGGCAGCGACGAGGCGTCCATTTCGCCCAGCACGTTCAACTGGTTCAACGCGCGTTCCCACTGGCCCAGCACCGCCAGCAATTGAAACAGGAAAACGCGGTATTTGGCGTTGGCGGGTTCCTTGCGCACTTGGGCCTGCAACTCGGCCAAGGCGTCCCGCACCCGCCCTTCGCGCAGACTCTGTTCGGCTTGCATACGATGCTCCTTGCGGTTCGTTGATCTTCAGAAAACCATCCGCGCACCCGGAGCCTGATGGCGTTCCGGATGCGCGGACCCCGCGGTTGAATTGGGCAACCCGGTGGCGCTGGAAAAACGCGGTCAGGCTTTCCTGGCTTCCTTGATATTGTAACCCACCTTGCCCGTGCTCTTGAGGACGCCCTTCTTATCCTGCTCGAAGTACTCCACTTCGGCTTGGGCAAAGTTAAACGAGATTTGCTCCAGGGGTAGTCCTTCGTCGCCATGACCCCCGGTTTGATAACCGGAAATCACCACCTCCGTAAACGTGATTTCCAGGTATTTCTCCGGTGTACCGGCGCCCGTGGTTTTACGACAAGTCAAAATCGCTTTCTCATGATGCGTGCCAAGGGTGATGCTGCTGAGGATCGGCCCGCTGGCGGTGCTCATATTCATGGTGAAGTTAAAGTCCTGCACCCGCACCTTACCGGTACCCTCGCCTCCGCCCAGCGCAGCGGAACCCGAGTTAGTCGCGCCCCAGCTCCAGCTCAGCACCTGGATTTGCCCCTCGAAACCCTTTTCCTTGGACTCGCCCTTGACCTCAGGACCCGTGATTTTCAAAAGATAGTCAACGGCCATGATCATTCACCTCGTAACGCGTGGCAAAATAGTTCGGCAACGAGTCGTCGCCGGTCATATTGATCAACAGCGTCTCCGAAAACTGTTCTTACACCCAGATCGGAAGAACTGTCGGTCACCAAAGAATAGGCATGTTCCATGCCAAAATTAACTAACTGTTTTTTGTAATATTTTTTCATCTCTCCCTCTAAAAGCCCAGAATGAACCACCTTAAATCATTCTGGCCCGTTCATGCCGCCCCCTTTCAACCACCGCCGCTCTTGATCGAGGGCAGCTTGGAAACCAGCCTCAGCGACACGGTCAGACCTTCCAACTGATAATGCGGGCGCAGGAAGAACTTGGAGGTGTAGTACCCTGGATTGCCTTCGACTTCCTCCACCACCACTTCGGCGGCCGCCAAGGGTTTACGGGACTTGGTTTCCTCACTGGAAAGGGCGGGATTGCCATCCACATATTGATAAATCCAGCTTTGCAGCCAGCGCTCCATATCCTCCCGTTCCTTGAATGAACCGATCTTGTCCCGCACCATGCACTTGAGGTAGTGGGCGAACCGGCAGACCGCGAACAGGTAAGGCCAGCGGGCCGACAGATTGGCGTTGGCGGTGGCGTCGGGATCTTCGTATTCGGTCGGCTTCTGCAGCGACTGGGCGCCGATAAAAGCGGCGAAGTCGGAGTTCTTTTTATGGATCAGCGGCATGAAACCGTTCTTGGCCAGTTCCGCCTCGCGTCGATCGCTGATGGCGATCTCGGTCGGACATTTCATGTCCACGCCGCCATCGTCGGTCGGGAAGGTGTGGGTCGGCAGGTTTTCCACCGCGCCGCCGGACTCGATGCCGCGAATCCGGGTAGTCCAGCCATACAGCTTGAACGCCCGGGTAATGTTAGTCGCCATCGCATAGGCCGCATTGGCCCAACTGTATCGATCGTGCGCGGTGCCTTCCACCTCCTCCTCAAAATCGAATTCCTCGACCGGATCGGATTTCGCCCCATAGGGCCGCCGCGCCAGGAACCGGGGCATGGCCAGACCGATGTAGCGGGAATCCTCGGATTCGCGCAGCGACCGCCAGGAGGCATATTCCGGCGTCTGGAAAATCTTGGTGAGATCGCGGGGGTTGCTAAGTTCCTGCCAGGAGTCCATCTGCATGAGGGTGGGCGCCGCGGCGGCGAGGAAGGGACAGTGCGCGGCGGCGGCTGTCTGGGACATTTCCCGCAGCAATTCCACGTCGGGCGGGCTGTGGTCGAAGTAATAATCGCCCACCAGGCAACCGAACGGCTCGCCGCCGAACTGGCCATACTCTTCTTCATACATTCTCTTGAAGATTGGACTCTGATCCCAGGCGGTTCCCTTATATTTTCTGAGCGTCTTATGCAGTTCCTTCTTGGAGATATTCAGCACGCGGATCTTCAACATCTCGTCGGTTTCGGTGTTGTTGACGAGATAGTGCAAGCCACGCCAGGCGCTCTCGATCTGCTGGAAATCCGGATGGTGGATGATCAGATTGATTTGCTGGCTCAGCTTCTGGTCGATGGCCGCGATCATCGACTCGATGGATTTGAGCACATCATTGGAAATGAGCGTCGTATCCTGCAGGGCCTGTTCGGCCAGGGTGCGAACCGCGTTCTCGACCGCTTCCTTGGCCTGATCGGACTTGGGCTTGAACTCCCGCTGCAACAACGAGGAAAAGTCGCCGCCCTCCAGCGTCTGAACTTCCGCCCCGGGCTGAATCTGGGTGTTCGGATTGATTTCGGCCATGGCTCATCACTCCTCGGCGGCGGGCGCCGCGCTTTCCTGGGGCTTGGGCGCGGACGCCAGAGCCTGCAACAGGCTTGGATCGGTCAGCACCTTGGCGATCAGATCCTCGGCGCCGGTCTTGCCATCCATGTAGGTCATCAGATTGTTGAGCTGTTGGCGAGCCTGTAGCAGCTTGTTCAGGGAATCGACCTTGCGCGCCACGGCGGCGGGCGAAAAATCGTCCATGCTTTCAAAGGTGAGATCCACGCTCAACTCGCCCTCGCCCGTCAGGGTATTGGGCACTCGAAATGCCGCCCGCGGCTTCATGGCCTTCATGCGGCTGTCGAAGTTGTCCACGTCGATCTCGAGGAATTTGCGATCCGCCACCGGCGCGAGGGGATCGGCCGGCTTGCCGGACAGATCGGCCATCACCCCCATCACGAACGGCAGTTGCACCTTTTTCTGCGAGCCGTACACCTCGACCTCGTACTCGATCTGCACCCGCGGCGCCCGATTGCGGGCGATAAATTTCTGACTGCTCATCGCCATGGAACATCACCTCTCTCGCTCGAATCACATGAATTATGGTGGTGACCTAGCAGTAACCTAGTTCACCAGTCAACTATTTAGAGTATAGCTGGCTACTCGGAATTCTCGTCGTGGATACCAAAAATCAGCTTCGCCTGCTCGGCCCCGCCCGGCGCGAGATCGAGCAGGAGCTCCATAAAATCCTTCGTCACCAAGGCCTTGACACGCTTTAACAAAAGCGGTACCGGGCTGGACGGTTCATAGCGGTTAAAGTACTCACCAATCTTGTCCAGCATCCGAATCGCATCCTCGCGACTGGCGATCTCGCCCACCACGAGCCGCTGACCAACCACGCCGCCGCCAGGCAAACCCATCTCCACTCCATCGTCCGCCGAAGCTTCGCTGGTCAGGTCGGCTCCCCGCCGCCGCAACTGATCCACCAACACCTGCCGGATCTCCTTCAAAACCCCGGTCAGCGCACTCATATCCGGCGCGCGGGTCACCCCGACCCGTTCGGTCAACACAGCCTCGATTCGCTCGACCCGCCCCATGGCATCGGTGGCCGCCATCACGGTGGCCTGTAAATTCTCCAGGCCAGCATCCTGAAAGGCGCCGTCGATCTTGGCCTGGGTTGGCAATTCGGCCGGTTCCTCGGTCGCCACCGGGGTCAACGCGCCCGCGGCAATCTGGACATCGCGCAGGTTGAACCGCCCCAGCGTGTGCGAATTCACCAGTGGCGTCTCCCGCAAGACCTGCAGAGTGGTCTCCGGATCGCACAGCGCCACGATGGTATTGACCCGCAGGGTCGGATCGTTATCGTCATCGGGATCGAGTTGCGGGTAAACGCTGTCCCAGTAACGCTCGATCAACCCTTCCACCAGCGCCAAGCCCTCGGCGAAACCGGGCAGGCCATCAATGTGAAGCAGGGATCGGGTCAGGTACACCGCCACCCGCAGATCCCGGGTGCTTTCGAACAGGGCCAGCGCGGCTTTTCTGACGGAGCGCCAGTCGGGCGGCTCGGCCGGAATGATGGTATCGCCGTACTGGCGCTCCGGCATCCGCTGCGCCAGTTTCTCCATCTCCGCGAAGGCCGGGTCGTATTCGAGATCCTTGCCACACGGCGTATCAGCGGCGATCTCGCTCAGCAGTTCCTCAATGTCAAGCACGCTCATCGGTTGTACGCTTCATCCAGTCATGACTATTATTCATCAGAGTATAGCCCCGCTTGGCGCAATTGCGCGGGCGGTATAGACTGCATTGCAAATGACTTTTGCCATCGTTTCGATGAATTTTGCCGTGGCGCTCAAAGCGGCATCCCCGTCAACGGACATCGCGTCATGCCCCTGAAATTGACCATTACCAGCTTTCAGCGGCTCTCGCCTGGTCAGGAAACCACCAAGATCCTCGACGGCGGGTCGATCAATATCGGCCGCGCGACGCAGAACGGTTGGATCCTGCAGGATCCGGAGCGCATCCTGTCCAGCAATCACTGCGTCGTCCATCACCAGGATGGCGGTTATTTTCTCACCGACACCAGCACCAACGGCACCTTTCTAAACGACTCTGACCAGCGCATTCCGCGCAATCAGACTGTTCGGCTCAAAGATGGCGACCACTTTGTCCTGGGCGAATACGAAATCGAGGCGACCTTGATTCCCGGCGCGGCGGAGCTGGCGGAAACCGAGCCGGAAGGACCCATCACCGACATGGTGCTGGCGCCGCTGGGCTTGCCCGCCGTCGGCGTCGCCAGACTGGGCGGCGGTTCATCGGTCCTGGGCCAGCCGTCCTTCGCCGACCTCCTCGCCGAGGATCAGGATCGCCTGAACCTCCAACCGCCGGCTGGACGCCACGCCAAGGGCTCGGTGGCTACCGAACCGTCACCCGATCTGCTCACGCCGGACCGGGCTTTTTTCGAACCGCCGGAACTCCTGCCCGGAACGCCGCCAGTCGCGGAACCGATCCCCGTCGAGATCGCCCCCCCGGTTCCAGAACCGATCCCCGTCAAACCCCTCCCTCCGGTTGTGTCCCAACCCGGACCCGAGCCTCTTATCCAGACGATTCCCGACATCATTATTCCGGGGCCGGCCGCCGGGTCGGCCAATCAGGCAGCCGGCGCCATCATTCCCGACGACTGGTGGCTGGCGCCGCCGGCCGCACCGATGGTTCAACGGCCAGTGATCGAGACACCTCCTCCGTCACTGCCGCCCGCCGAATCGGTTCGGGTCGAGACGCCGCCGCTGGAACCGCCGCTTCCCCAACGGCCCATACCACCACCGGCGCGGGCGGTCGTCGAACCGCCGCCCGTGCCGGTGACTCCCGAACCTGTCGGACTGAATGCCGAAACCCTGATTCAGGCTTTCCTGGAAGGCGCCGGCCTGCCGCGCGCGCGGCCCACCGCGGCACAGTGGGTCGAGATCATGACCAATCTCGGGGCGATCTTCCGTGAAACCGTGCAGGGACTAACGGAAATTCTGCTGGCCCGCGGCGATGTCAAGGGGGAATTCCGGTTGGATCGGACCACGATTGGCCCGACGGAAAACAACCCGCTCAAGACGCCGCCGGGCCAGCCGCCGCTCAGCCCGGAAGAGATCATGACCCTGCTCCTGATCCGCCAGAAGAATACCTATATGTCGCCGGTACAGGCGGTGCGCGAGGGTTTCAACGACATCAAGGCGCATCAACTGGCGGTCATGGCTGGCATCCAGGCGGCCCTGAATCGCCTGCTCGAGCGCTTCGACCCGCACAATCTGGAAACCCATCTGCAGCAAACCGTGCTCGACAGCATCCTGCCGACGAGCCGCAAAGCTAAATATTGGGATCTGTTCACCACCGAATATCAAGCTATCGCCCGGGAAGCCGAGGATGATTTCAACGAACTGTTCGGCGACGAATTCGCGCGCGCCTACGCGGAACGGCTGGGTCCGCGCTAACCTCGTAACTCCGAATCCCGTGCTTCTCCTGCCGTTGAACGATTTGGATGCTAGGATTTAGAAGTCACGATCCGACACCCGACAACGCGATACAACGAGCGCCACCGTCATGAGTTGGTATAGCAAGGTTGTTTGGTCCGAGGGGATGTTCCTGCAACCCCAGCACTTTCAGCAGCAGGACCGCTACACCGAAGCCCTGGTTCGCCAGTCCTGCGGTTCCCTGCGCCCCTACGGCTGGGGCGTGGCGCATCTGGCCCTGGACCGGGAGGTACTGGCCCTGGGCAAGATCGCCATTACCGCCGCCCGGGGCCTGCTACCCGACGGTACGCCGTTCGCCATTCCCGACCATGACCCGCCGCCGGCGCCGCTGGACGTCGGCGCCGACGTTCGCAACACCCGGGTCATGCTGGCCCTGCCCCTGCGGCGAACCGGGATGGCGGACGTGGAGCGCGGCGAGTCGCGCGAGACCGCCGCCCGCTACCGGGCCGTGGCTGGCGAGGTGCGCGACAACAACGTGGACACCGCCAACAACAGCGCCTTCGTCGAGATTGGCGAACCCCGATTGCGGTTGTTTCTCGACACCCGGGACTTCGGCGAATACACCGCCATCGGCGTGGCTCGGGTGTTGGAAAAACGGCCTGATCAACGGGTGGTCCTCGACGCCGATTATCTGCCACCCTGTCTCGACTGCCGGGGGGTACCAATCTTCGCCGGTTTCGTCACCGAGGTGCTGGGTCTGCTGCACCAGCGCGGCGACGCCCTGGCCGACCGGGTGGTGGGCGCGGGCACCGCGCGTGGCGCCAGCCTGGACATCGCCCAGTTCCTGCGACTGCAAACTGTCAACCGGTTCGAGCCTCTGTTCGCCCATTTGGCCGCCATGCAGGGCCTGCATCCCGAGGACTTCTATCAGAGCGCCCTGCAACTGGCTGGCGAAATGGCCACCTTCACCGACAAGGTCAAGCGCCGGCCGCCGATCTTCCCTGCCTACGACCACGACGATCTGCAAAAAACCCTCGGCCCCCTGATGACCGAACTGCGCCGCTCGCTCAGCCTGGAGGAGGTGGACGCAGCGATCCAGATTCCCATCGAGGAGCGCCAGTACGGCATCCGGGTAGCCATCATCACCGACCGCGAGCGCCCGTTGTTGACCAAGGCCAACTTCATCCTGGCGGTTCGGGCCGACATGGCGACCGACCTGCTGCGCGCCCGCTTCCCGGCCCAGGTCAAGATCGGGCCGGTGGAGCGCATCGCCCAGTTCGTCAACCACCATCTGCCTGGCATCGGCGTCAACGCCTTGCCGGTGGCGCCGCGGGAAATCCCCTACCGAGCCGATTTCACCTACTTCCGGCTCGATCGCAGTAGCGAGTTCTGGAAACAGATTCTCAACTCGGGCGGCTTCGCCTTCCATGTCGGCGGCGAGTTTCCGGGGATGGAGATGACGCTCTGGGCCATCAAAGAGTGACGAGTAGAGAACCGTGACCACCGACGATCCATTCGCCACCGACGACGGTGACGAAAGCGAACACACCATCATTCGACCGGCACCGGGCGGCCGTCGTCCTGGTTCGGGTCCGGCGCCCCCGCCGGCTCCCCGCGCGCCCGGTCCGCCGCCACCCGAAGCGCTCCTTCCCGCGGGAGTTGGCTTGAACCCGCTGGAGGCGGCCGCCGCGCCCCTGCTCGGCCTGATCACACGATTGAAGCACACCTCCTCGCACCCCGATCCCGAGCGGCTGCGCCAGCGGATGATCGAGGAGATGAAAGCGTTCACCGCCAACGCCCGCAACCAGGGCGTCCACGAAAAAACCGTGCTCCGGGCCCGCTACGTGCTCTGCACCACGCTCGATGAAGTGGTGCTGAACACACCCTGGGGCCGGGCCAGCGAGTGGAGCGAGAGCAGCCTGCTGATCACCTTCCACAATGAAACATGGGGCGGCGAGAAATTCTTCGAACTGCTGGACGCCATCCTTCCCGACCCACGCAAAAACCTGCATCTGCTGGAGCTGATGTATCTGTGTCTGGCGTTCGGCTTCCAGGGTCGCTACCGACTGCTGGAAAACGGCCGCAGTCGGCTGGACGAACAACGGGAGCGCGCCTACAACGCCATCCGCACCGCCCGGGGCGAGTTCGAACGGGAACTGTCGCCGCACTGGCGCGGCGCCAGCAACCAGCGCAACCCCCTGATCCGCTATGTCCCACTGTGGGTGGTAGCGGCGGTCGCGGCGGCCCTACTGCTGATCGCCTACGCCATCTTCAACTGGTTGCTAAACAGCGCGTCCGATCCGGTGCTCGCCGCGCTCAGCGGCGTCCGCGGCGACACCGTGGCGATGGTGCGGCGCGGAGGCATCCCCGCAGCCCCCTCCCCCATCAAGCCCAACGCCAGCCTCACCCAAGTCACACAGAATTTGCGCGCTTTCCTGGATCCGCAGATCCGACAGGGGCTGGTCGCGGTCGTTGAAGAGGCCGACCGAACCACGGTGCGGATTCGAGGCGATGGGTTGTTCGATTCCGGCAAGGCCGAGGTCAAATCGGCGTTCTACGCGCTGCTCCAGCAGATCGGCGCCGAATTAAACAAGGTCCAGGGCCGGGTGCTGGTGACCGGCCACAGCGACAATATCCCGATCCGGACCCTACAGTTCCCATCTAATTGGCATCTGTCCAAGGCCCGCGCCGACAGCGTGGTGCAAATCCTGGCCGCCAACAACACCAATCCCAGCCGCTTCATCGGTGAAGGCCGCGCCGACACCGAACCGGTCGCTCCCAACGACTCCCCACGGAATCAGGCGTTGAACCGGCGCGTCGACATCATTCTGCTGGCCCGCGTCAATTAGGTCGGGATTATGAAGAAGATACTGAACGTTCTCAAAAGTCCCTGGCTGATTGGCATCACCGGCTTTCTCGCCGTCGCCGCACTGATCTGGTACCTGGGACCGCTCATCGCCGTCGCGGGCCAAACCCCGCTCGCTTCCGACCTGGGCCGGGTCGCCACTATCATGACCCTCGGTGGTTCCTACGGGCTCTACCAGCTTGTCTACCATATCGACACGCTGCGCCGCAACCGCGACATGCTGGCCGACCTGGCCGGTCAGGCGGCCGGCGGCGCAGGTGGCGGTGGTGGCGGCGGTGGCGGTGGC